>NZ_CAXYKD010000042.1:0-32944 GCF_964277905.1 uncultured Sphingobacterium sp. | reverse complement strand
ATTTTAAGTCCTGCGTGTCTACCAGTTCCACCACCTAGGCAGGTGAGCGAAAAACGAGATTCGAACTCGCGACCCCAACCTTGGCAAGGTTGTGCTCTACCAGCTGAGCTATTTTCGCATTGGAATTATTATTCTTTCAATCTGTCAGAACCTTGCGTTCTTCCTTTTTGGTGGTGCCAGCTGGATTCGAACCAGCGACACAAGGATTTTCAGTCCTTTGCTCTACCAACTGAGCTATGGCACCTTTTCAATTTAGCTGTCTGCCTTATTGATGATGCAAATATAGACGGATTATTTGAATTACGAAAGGTAAAAGCGCTTTTTTTTGCGTTTAAACGCCAACCTGCTGATTTTTAAGGAAAAAAAATAAGGGGCTATTCGTGTAGAATAGCCCCTTTATAGGATTACTGGTCGAGTTGATTAAGACAATTTACCAACTTCTAATACCAAGTCAACGATTTTGTTTGAATATCCCCATTCGTTGTCATACCAAGATACAACTTTAACGAAGTTATCATTCAATGAAATTCCTGCTTTTGCATCGAAGATTGATGTACGTGCATCACCTAAGAAATCTGAAGAAACAACTTCGTCTTCAGTATAACCTAAGATACCTTTCAATTCGCCTTCAGAAGCTTCTTTCATTGCAGTTTTGATTTCTTCATATGAAGCACCTTTGTTCAAACGTACTGTTAAGTCAACAACTGAAACGTCTGCTGTAGGAACGCGCAATGACATACCTGTCAATTTACCTTTCAATTCTGGAAGAACCAAACCTACTGCTTTAGCAGCACCTGTAGATGAAGGGATGATGTTTTGGTATGCACCACGACCACCTCTCCAGTCTTTTACTGAAGGACCGTCTACAGTTTTTTGTGTTGCAGTAACCGCGTGTACTGTTGTCATCAAACCTTCAACGATACCAAATTTATCGTTTAATACTTTAGCGATAGGCGCTAAACAGTTTGTTGTACATGAAGCGTTTGAAACGATGTGTTGATCAGCTTTCAATTCTTTGTGGTTTACACCCATTACGAAAGTAGGGGTGTCGTCTTTCGCTGGAGCAGACATCACTACTTTTTTAGCACCTGCATCGATGTGTTTTTGAGCCAAATCTTGAGTCAAGAAGAAACCTGTAGATTCGATGATTACTTCAGCACCTACTTCATTCCATTTCAAGTTTGCCGGATCTTTCTCAGCTGTAACACGGATCGTTTTTCCGTTAACAACCAAATTACCGTCTTTTACTTCTACAGAACCGTCAAATTTGCCATGTGTTGAATCATATTTCAACATATAAGCCATATAATCTGGTTCAACTAAGTCATTGATACCAACAATTTCAATTTCTGGACGATTGATAGCCGCTCTAAATGCTAAACGACCAATACGGCCAAATCCGTTAATTCCAATTTTCATATTCTTAATTTTTATTGATATAATATTTAATTAAATTATGTATCGGTTCTTTTACAACAGTACCAATACTAATATTAAATTCGTCTGTGGCAACTTCCCGAAGCAAGTGCTCATAATTAAACGCTACTGAACCCGTAAAGTTTACGTCACTGTCCGGATATTCTTTCATTAAGGGCTTGATGTAGGTTTTTATAAACGTACGAAGCCCATTTTTAACCAATTGACTAATGAATAGATGATCCTTATTTTCGAGGACAAAGTCGGTAAATGAATTCAGAAAATTTGTCGGTTGTGGGGAAATATACACCCTTTCCAAAATGGTTTTCTTATCAATGTTAAATTCTCTTTCCAGTTTGTCTCGCAGATCAACAGGTAAGGTATCCGTCATATAATGTTTGAGCAGCTGCTGGCTATTCCAGTTTGTCGCCCCTTCATCGGCCAGAATATAACCTAGACCATAGTTATTGTCAATGATTTTTTTCCCTGTATAATAAGCTGCATTTGATCCACTCCCAATGATGCCAATAATTCCTCTTTCGTCGCCGAAAGTGGAAATTGCCGAAGCAATGACATCATGATCAACCCGTACGCGCGCATTGACGAAAAAGCGTTCGAGGACGTTTTTTATTTTATCCTTACGTTCCTTCGACGAAGATCCCGCTCCAAAAAAATAGATCCGTCTGATTTTTTCGGCGTTGTTGATCAGGTTGGTGTTTTTATGCAAATGCTGTAGTATGGAGCGTTCATCTTGAAGATAAGGATTGATCCCGTTCATGCGGAACCCTGTAGTGATCCGCCCCTTGTCGGCCAATCTCCAGTCTGAAAATCGAGATCCACTATATACTACTGCTATCATGTCTGTTCAAATTACGATTATAAAATCTCAGCCATTTCCAATAAATCAGGGCTAAGTTTAATTTCCTTATTGCTGATTGCTTCTTCAATTGGAGTTGTCTTGATTTCATTACCACGAAGCCCAACAGTAACTCGTGTGTTTCCGGCCAATAATTCATTGACAGCAGCAAAGCCCAATCTACTCGCAAGCACGCGGTCGAAACTCGTTGGAGAACCACCTCGTTGCAAATGCCCTAATATACTAACTTTCGTGTCGTAATGATCAAACTTTTCTTTTACTTTTTTTGCGACATAATAAGCACCACCATTTTGGTCGCCCTCTGCAACAATAACAATAGACGACGATTTCTTTTTAATGGCACCGTCTTCTAAATGATGGATTAAATCGTCAATGGCCGTTTCTTTCTCTGGAAGTAAGATTGCTTCGGCTCCGCCAGCAATACCTGCATTCAACGCAATACAACCCGAATCCCGGCCCATTACTTCAACAAAGAAAAGACGTTCATGTGACGCCGCAGTATCTCTGATTTTATCAATAGCTTCAATGACTGTATTGTTGGCCGTATCGTAACCGATGGTATAATCAGAACCGTAAAGGTCGTTATCTATTGTACCGGGTATACCTATAATAGGTATCTCAAATTCTTTGGAGAAAAAATTAGCCCCTGTAAAGGTACCGTCACCACCAATAACCACCAATGCATCCACACCAGCAGCGATCAGGTTGTCATATCCTTTTCGACGGCCTTCCGGCGTCTTGAACTCCATGCAACGCGCTGTTTTTAATATCGTACCACCACGTTGTATAATATTGCTGACCGAACGCGTATCCATTTCTATGAAATTTGCATCGATCAGACCTTGGTATCCTTGATAAATACCCGTTACTTGCAATCCCTTATGTAATGCTGTTCGAACAACAGCACGAATACAGGCATTCATACCAGGAGCATCACCTCCCGACGTTAATACACCTATTTTTTTAATTTCTTTTATCACACGCTATATTTTAGGTTTTACGAATATAAGATTTTTATAGTGTATATTCTACACTTTGAATAAATTTTTCAATATTTTTTTGCGCATCACGTTTAGGAAGCGTATAATTGTTACAGATAACCCGATGATTAGTAACCGCTAAATTTAGCTCAGTATATTGCACATAAATAAATTTAGAAGTTTTGTATAGTAATTTTACCGTTGACTGTGTCATATTAGGCTTTCACGAAGGAGAATTAAAAGTTCTTTTGGCCGAAAGAAATGAATATCCTTTTAAGGATTGGTGGGCATTGCCAGGTTTTTTCGTGGATAATGACGAAGAGATGGAAGATGCCGTAAAACGAATTTTGTATGAGAATACAGGTTTGAAAGATGTATTTATGGATCAACTGCATTCCTTTGCCGGATTAAAACGGCATCCAAAGGGGCGCATTCTGACGGTGGCCTATTATGCCCTCGTACAGCTAGATAATACCAAATTGAAAACCAAACCTGTTACAAATTATATGAAACAGGCGAAGTGGTTCCCCGTTCGGAATGTACCTGAACTGGCATTTGACCATAAGCAGATTTTGGACCTCTGTCTGGAGCGATTGCAGCGGCGTCTTGCTTATAAGCCGATTGCTTTTGAGTTGCTGCCCGAAAAATTTACCCTCACCCAGTTACAGCTGGTGTATGAGGGAATCTTGAATAAACCACTCGATAAACGCAATTTTAGAAAGAAAATGCAAAATTATGGCTTTCTAAAAGAGCTCGACGAAGTGCAGACTGGAGTTGCTTATCGTGCAGCACGGCTCTATAAACTGGATAAACGAAAATTCTTAAAACATTTTCAGAACACGGTCGCATTCTAACAGATCTGTTCGTATAATAAAAGGCAAACTCGCGAGTTTGCCTTTTTTGTTGTCAGGTTAATATCAAAATTATTACAATTTCAAAATTTATTTTGCCCAACATGTTACTTTTTATATTTTTGAACAATTTTTGATAAAAGTCAGAAAGTAGAAAGGAGTTTTTTGAAGAATGGAAGATAGAAAAGATCAAATCATTCATGCGGCGATAAGACGCTTTATGCATTACGGTTTTAGTAAGACTACGATGAATGAAATTGCGGAGGATATAAAAATTACCAAAGCGAATTTGTACTACTATTATTCGGAAAAGAATGCACTTATACGGGATGTGATTGTGCGTTTGACGGATGAATATAGGGAAGAGGAGGAGGAGATGGTGGCTGTGCACGTGGGCACCACTTACGAGCTGATCATGAAAATACTGGAACTGCGCGACGCATTTGTCCGGAAATACTATATGTTGCACATGAACGAAAATCTGGAATGGATCAAGGGACTTTCCATGCAGGATTTTTTTCAATGTCTCCACAATCGTGATGTACAGGCGCTTTATGAAATTCTTCAAGTGGGCGCCCAAAAAGGAGAACTGAATGAAGAGCATCTTTATGAAACGGCCGAAATCTATGTGGAATTGATGAAGAGCTTATCCTTGATGTGCAATATTTCCGATATCATTTCGGGGATTCCAAATCAGGATCGTTTTGATGAAGTGCTGCAGAAACAAAAGCTTGCTACCAAGCTGTTTTTTAATGGTATAAATAAAAAGTAGATATAAAATTAGGATAAATAAATTAGGAATGAAAACAATCAGAATACTAGCCAGCCTTTTATTAGGTACGATGGTTTTCCAGAGTCATGCACAACAGCAATTGAGCTTAAGTGATGCAATTAAATTTGCATTGCAGAACAAGGCTGATGCGAAAAAGGCAGGTCTCGATGTCGTAAATGCCGAACATAAAATTGCGGAAGTTAAATCGGGTGCATTACCACAGGTCAATTTTAACGGTGGTATCACGTACAATCCAATGATCCAGAAGGTCGCTTTACCGGGAGAGCTTGTGGGCCAACCAGGAACCACAGTAATGGCTGCTTTTGGACAAAAATGGCAATCGACAAATTCGATAAGCTTAAACCAACAGCTTTTTAATCAAACTGTATTTACTGGATTGAAAGCTGCTAAGACAACACGCGAATTTTATGTGATCAACAAAACATTGACCGATGAGCAATTGATCGAAAAGGTGGCCAATAGTTATTATGATGTTTATCAATCCAAATTGCAGTTAAAAACGGTCGACAATAACTTGGAAAGTACCACCAAAACAAGGGATGTTATCGAGGGCTTGTTTAAAAATGGGTTAGCGAAGAAGATTGATTTGGACCGTACAAACGTTGCCGTGACGAATTTAAAAGCTTCTAGGCAACAGTTGATAAATGCCGTTGAGCTAAAGGAAAATGCGTTGAAATTTGTGATCGGTATGTCCATGTCGGAGCAGATTTCCATGCCGAGCTCTACGTTTGAAACGGTTGCTCTAGATGCTATATATGACCCGCTTGATGTTTCCAGTAGAACGGAAATCCAGGTGCTCACCAAACAAAATGAATTGCTTGAGTTGAACAAAAAAGCGGAAGCATCCAAATATTACCCAACTTTATCTTTGACAGCAAATTACGGTCGTCAGGGTTTGGGACCTGTTTTCCCAATATTTTCTAAAGCTGAAGGTGTAAATTGGTCCGGTTTTTCGGGTATCGGACTTAATCTGACCGTTCCTATTTTCAACGGATTCCTGACACGATCGAAAGTTCGTCAGGCGCAAATTGATATTGATAAGTTACAAGTGGATATTGCTGATACGAAACTGGCTTTAAGCATGGCTGCAGAAAATTCAAAGGTTCAGATCAAAAACTCCTTGCTGACGATTGAGTCGAATCGCAAAAATGTGGATTTGGCGAAATCGGTATTGGAAGATACAAACAACAACTATAAAAATGGTCTAGCGACATTGACTGATCTTTTGGATGCAGAAAACGCTTATGCAGATGCACAAAATAATTTAAACACTTCCTTGCTGGATTATAAAATTGCTGAAGTTCAGCTGATCAAAGCAAATGGAAAACTTAAATCACTAATTAAAGAATAATTGACTAATACAATATGAAACGCGGAATTATTACCTTACTTATTATTGCTGCTGGTTTAGCAGGAATATTTTTTGTGTTAAATAAGAATAAAAAGAAAAATGAGGCAGAAACTGCGGAAGTAGCCAAAAAAAATGTGGCTATTGCTGTGCGTATCGATACAGCAAAAGTATCTTCCATGGATTTACGCTATACTGCTAACGGAACATTTTCTCCGAAACAGGAAGTAACTGTTTCGGCTGAAACTGCCGGCCGGGTAGTGAAAGTATTGGTTGATGAGGGTTCTCATGTGAGTGCGGGACAGACTTTGGCAATCATCGAGGGTGATAAACTGAATGTGAACGTGGCGAATGCGCAAGCGGCTTATACCAATGCGCAGGCTGATCTGCACCGCTTTGAAAGTGCTTTTTCTACGGGAGGTGTAACCAAACAACAGTTAGATCAGGTGAAATTGCAATTTGAGAATGCGAAAAATAACTTAAAAGCTTCTAAATTAAATGCTGGCGATGTAACCATCAAAACGTCGGTATCGGGTATCATCAATTCACGTAAAATCGAACCGGGAACTTACCTGAATGTCGGTGCTGCGGCCTTCGATATTGTGAATGTTGCGACCTTGAAATTGCGTGTCAATGTAGACGAAAAGAATGTGGCGACCTTAAAGATCGGTCAATCTGTTGATGTGACAGCGAGTGTGTATGCAGACCAGCGCTTTAACGGTAAAGTAACTTTTATTGCACCTAAATCGGACGGTAGTTTAAATTTCCCGGTGGAAATCGAGGTAAATAATGCATCGAACCAATTGCGTGCCGGTATGTATGGTACGGCCATCTTCGGTGAAGGTGTTGCCAGCAATACATTGATCGTACCACGTAATGCTTTTGTGGGTAGTGTGAGCGACAACAAGATCTTTGTGCTGAAAAACGGTAAAGCAATCGAAACAAATGTCAAATCGGGTAGAAACTTTGGTGATTACATCGAGATCTTAGGTGGTTTGCAAAATGGCGATCAGGTGATTGTTTCGGGTCAGATCAATCTATTTGACCAAAGCCCTGTAGAGATTATTAAATAGAGCATACTGTAATCAGTAGCAGATGCAACTCCGGTTGCATGGCTATTAAAAATAAATTATTCGAATGAAAATTACCGAAATATCGATAAAACGCCCCAGTATAATTATCGTATTATTTATAATACTGACATTAGGCGGGTTGTTTTCTTATACGCGATTGGGCTATGAATTGGTCCCTAAATTTGAAATTAACGTCATTACGGTACAGACGGTCTATCCGGGAGCTTCACCTGCAGAGGTTGAGAGTTCGGTGACCAAAAAAATAGAGGATGCCATTTCATCCCTGGAAAGTATTAAAAAGGTGGAGTCGACTTCGTTGGAAGGGGTATCGATTGTCATGATCACCCTCAACAACGGTGCGGATGTCAACTTCCTGCTTACGGATGCTCAACGGAAAATCAACGCCGTGATCAACGATTTGCCGGATGATGTAAAGACACCTTCACTCTCCAAATTCTCCTTGGATGATGTGGCCATCATGAGTTTGGCTGTCACGTCCAATTTATCGGAAAAAGAACTCTATGATCTTTTGGATAATAAAATCCAGCCGGTCTTTGCGCGGATCAATGGTGTTGCAAAAGTAGACCTGATCGGTGGTGAGGAACGTGAAATTCAGATCTCTGTAGATCCGAAGAAAATTGAAGGTTATGGACTGACAATTTCTCAGGTACAGCAAATAGTAGCTGCATCCAATCTCGATTTCCCGACAGGTAACGTAAGTACCCGCGATAACCGGACAACCATCCGTCTTTCGGGTAAAGTAACTTCGATCGAGGAGCTGCGTAACCTCCCGATCACAACGCCGGCAGGGGTGCAGATCTATCTGCGCGATATCGCCGATGTACGGGATGGTATCAAAGAGATTGAAAAAGTGGCCCGCCTGGACCGTCAGAATACAATCTTATTGCAGGTCTTTAAACAGTCCGATGCAAATGCGGTAGCGGTGTCCGAAGCGGTCAAGAAAACGATCGCTGTACACGATAAAAGTGGAAAAGTAATTAGTGGTGTAGAGAAGGATTATGCGGTACAGAATATTAAAATTCTGGTGGCCAATGACTCTTCAGAATTTACATTGAATGCGGCTGATAACGTGATCCACGACTTAATGATTGCCATTGCCTTGGTGGGCTTTATCATGTTGTTCTTCTTGCAGAGTTTACGTAATGCGGCGATCACCATGGTGGCGATTCCTTTATCTTTGATTGCTACCTTTATTGGCTTGCTTTTGATGGGCTATACCCTGAACTTGATGTCTTTACTAGGTTTATCCCTGGTGGTAGGTATCCTCGTGGATGATGCGATCGTTGTTATCGAGAATATTCACCGTCACATGGAGATGGGTAAAAACAAGGTGCGCGCGGCATTTGATGGCGCTTCGGAAATTGGATTTACAGTAACGGCGATCACCTTGGTTATCGTGGTGGTGTTCCTACCGATCGCGATGTCTACGGGCTTGGTGGCCAATATCCTGGCACAATTCTGTGTGACTGTAATCATCTCGACTTTATTATCCTTATTGGTGTCATTTACGGTAGTGCCTTGGTTATACTCGCGTTTCGGTAAATTGGAGCACTTGAGCAAAACTTCTTTCTTTGGCCGTATTATTCATGGTTTTGAAAGCGGTTTGAACAGCTTTACACATTGGGTTGCAGGATTGTTAGTTTGGGCCTTAAGAACCTGGAAAACCAAGGTGGCAACTTTATTTTTAGCAATCGGTTTACTTTTTGCATCATTTATCCTGATCGCTAAAGGTTATATCGGTTCGGACTTCTTCCCGAGTATCGACCGTAAGGAGTTTTTCATCCAGTTGGAACTCGATAAAGACGCTTCCCTGGAGAAGACCAACTTATTGACGCAGAAAGCGGAGGCTTATATTAAATCGAAACCCGATGTCAAAGAAATTATTACGACAGTGGGGCAGTCTTCGGACGGTATGGCTTCGACAACGGGTTCGCGTTACAAATCGGAGATCCACGTGATCCTCGACAAAGAAAATTTTGAAGGCAACTCACAGGTGTATTCAGCGACGCTGAAGCGTGAATTGGAAAATAAACTGATCGGTGCAAAAATCAAAACCGTCAATGTGGGTATCATGGGAGCGGAGCAGGCACCATTGAAGCTGACCATTATCGGTGCTTCTGTCGAAGATGCACAGGAATTTGCAGAGAAGGCGGCAGATCAATTGCGCAAGATCCCTGGAGCAGCGGGTGTCAAATTAACTTCTGAAGCGGGTAATCCCGAGATCAATGTGAAGATCGACCGTGATAAAATGACCTCTTTGGGACTGAATGTCTCTACTGTGGGTATGACGATGCAAACGGCATTTTCAGGAAACACGGATAACAAATACAGAGCCGGCGATAATGAGTATGATATCAATATCCGCTATGCGGAAAATGGTCGTGCCAATATCGACAACGTGCGTGATCTGAAATTTATCAATAATCAGGGTGCTTCTATTTCTTTGGATCAATTTGCCAATGTTACTTATGGTTCGGGACCTACTTTGTTGGAACGTCGCGACAAGTCGCCGGCAGTATCCATTCAGGGACAGGCGATCGGTAGACCAATGGGTACCGTAGCGCAAGAGTGGCAGGCACAGTTTGAAAAACTGCCGCGTAAACCGGGAATCGTCTTTATCTGGGGTGGTAACATGGAAAACCAAACCGAAGGTTTTGGCACTTTGGGAATTGCCTTATTGGCATCTATTATCCTAGTATATTTGGTAATGGTTGCGTTATACGATAGTTTTATCACACCATTTGTGGTTTTGTTCTCGATTCCATTGTCGTTTATCGGAGCCCTGTTATTCTTAGCTTTGGGAAATCAGACCTTGAATATCTTTACGATTTTGGGTATCATCATGTTGATTGGTCTAGTGGCCAAGAATGCGATCATGCTGGTTGATTTTGCCAACCATCGTAAGGAAGCTGGCGATAACACGCACGATGCATTGGTGGCAGCCAATCATGCACGTCTTCGTCCGATTTTGATGACGACAATTGCCATGGTATTTGGTATGATTCCTATTGCAATCGCCACTGGAGACGGTGCCGATATGAATAGAGGTCTTGCGATTGTTATCATTGGTGGTTTGTTATCTTCTTTATTTTTAACCCTGGTTGTTGTACCAGTGGTGTACTCCATTTTTGACAGTCTTCAACGTCGTTTTGGCAAGAAGGAAAAAACAAATTATGAAGCCTTGATGAAGGAAGATTATGACCATGTAGATGTGGCAGAACACTAAAAAATAATACATTTTACAATAGAAAAAGGCGGCTAATGTTTCATTAGCCGCCTTTTTTGTATTAATTTTAGGTTAATCAATCGATTGCGTAGATATTTTTTATTACATTGCGGCGCATTAACAAAATATACACTTAAAATTGAGACATACATGTGTGGAATTGTAGGATACACAGGTTATCGTCAGGCGTACGGTATCGTCATTGACGGATTACAAAAGTTAGAATACCGTGGTTATGATAGTGCTGGAGTGGCATTGCATAAAGGTGAGCAGATCGATGTTTACAAAAAAACAGGTAAAGTCGCAAACTTGGAAGAGTTTGTATACGACAAAGATCTACAGTCGACTACAGGGATAGGCCACACCCGTTGGGCTACCCATGGCGAACCTTCTGATCGGAATGCACATCCGCATTATTCCAATAGCGGGCATATTGCGATGATTCATAATGGCATCATTGAAAACTATGCTTCCTTAAAATCAGAATTAATCAATAAAGGTTATACATTTAAAAGTGATACCGATACAGAGGTTCTGGTCAACTTTATCGAAGAGATCCAATTGCAGAATGAATGCTCTTTAGAAGAAGCGATTCGTATTGCTTTGAAACGGGTCGTAGGGGCCTATGTGATCCTTGTATTGGAGGCTGGCCATCCGGATCGTATTATTGCAGCGCGTAAAGGAAGTCCTTTGGTGATTGGTATCGGTAAAAATGAACATTTTTTGGGTTCAGATGCTTCCCCGATGCTAGCATACACCAAAGAAGTCGTTTATATCAATGACTACGAACTGGCCATTATCACTCCGGAGGAGTTGATCCTTAAAAATCTGGGTAATGAGCGCATCACGCCTTATGTCCAAAAATTGGATCTGGAGTTGTCGGCTATTGAAAAAGGTGGCTTTGATCACTTTATGTTGAAAGAGATCTTCGAGCAACCGCAAACGATCTTTGACTCTATGCGTGGACGTCTGGATCTGCAATCCCATCAGATTACATTGAGTGGCATTGAAAAATTTGCGAATGAGATCAGCAATACCAATCGCATTGTGATTGTTGCCTGTGGTACGAGCTGGCATGCCGGACTTATTGCAGAATATGTTATTGAGGAATTATGCCGTATTAATGTTGAAGTTGAATATGCATCGGAATTCCGCTACCGTAATCCGGTTATTCATCCGGGGGATGTTATCTTGGCGATTTCCCAAAGTGGTGAAACGGCTGATACATTGGTTGCATTGGAAAATGCGAAAAAACAAGGCGCTATCATATTGGGTGTTGTCAATGTTGTTGGCTCTTCTATCGCACGACTTTCGGATGCAGGTGCCTATACACATGCTGGACCTGAAATCGGTGTGGCGAGTACAAAAGCATTTACGGCGCAATTGACTGTATTGAACCTGATTGCCTTAAAGATTGCTTCGTTGAGGGGCTCGATCAGCGAAGAACGTTATCAAAAACTTGCACAGGAATTAAATGAGGTGCCTGAAAAGGTCGAGTGGATTTTGGATACGCAGGTTGATAAAATCAAAGCCATTGCGAAAAAGTATAAAGATGCCCGAGATTTTCTTTTCTTGGGTAGGGGGTATAATTTTCCCGTTGCCCTGGAAGGTGCGCTTAAACTCAAGGAAATTTCCTATATCCATGCCGAAGGTTATCCTGCAGCAGAAATGAAACATGGACCTATCGCATTGGTTGACGAGAACTTGCCGGTTGTTTTTATCGCTACAAAAGATGCTTATCACGAGAAGATTGTTTCAAATATTCAGGAGATCAAAGCGCGTAAAGGAAAGATTATATCGGTGGTTACCAAAGGCGATGCTGTTTCAGAAAATCTATCGGATGATTTTATGGAAATTCCGGAGGCCGATGAGATCATTGCTCCATTGATTTCGGTTGTACCATTGCAACTGCTATCGTATTATATTGGTGTAGAGCTAGGCTTGGATGTGGACAAACCACGTAACCTGGCGAAGTCGGTAACTGTAGAGTAAGGAGGCCGATGAGTGTATTGAAGAAGAAACCTTTGGAACAGCTGGGATATGGATTTATCCCAGATGAGTTTATTCCAACAGGACAAGACGAATATACCCTGCGCTTTCAGCAAAACCCGCGTAATGACTACCGTGATCTGACGGAAACAGAGGTTCAACAGTTGATTAACAATGGAAACTGGTCCAGCGACTGGTCTAAGGTCAAAGTATCGGCAGTCTTTGATCCGAATCAGGTTCAGCACTGTAAGTTTTATGGCCTGGTTCGCATCGGCAATTTGAGTCCGAGTTACCTGGATTATCGCAATTTGCAGCTGCCCATTGGCCTGTATCATTCGACGATCATCAGTTCGGACTTTGGTGACGATGTTGCTGTCCATCATGTGGGCTACTTGTCCTACTTTATTGTTGGTAATGAAGTGCTGTTGAGCCAGATCAAGGAAATGGAGACCGGCAGTACCGCCAAATTTGGTAATGGTATTCTCCGTGATGGTGAAGAGTCAGAAAAACGGATCGCGCTGGAACTCTGCAACGAAAATGGTGCCCGTTCGGTTTACCCTTTTGACGGCATGCAGGCTGCAGATGTATACCTTTGGACCCGCAATCGACATGATCATGCTTTACAGCAGCGATTTGGAGAACTGACTGATCAGAAATTTGGAAGTCAACGGGGCTATTACAGCCAGATTGGTGATCGTTGCGTCATCAAAAATACGTTAACGATCAAGAATGTCAAGATCGGGACTGATGCTTATATCAAAGGGGTCAGCAAACTGAAAAATGTTACCGTCAATTCCTCGCAGGAATCGTATACACAGATCGGTGAAGGCTGTGAGCTTGTTAATGGGATTATTGGCTATGGCTGTCGTATATTTTACGGCGTTAAAGCTGTACGTTTTATCCTGGCATCCTATTCCCAGTTGAAATATGGCGCGCGTCTGATCAACTCTTATTTGGGCGATAACTCGACAATTTCCTGTTGTGAAGTGTTAAATTCCTTGATTTTTCCAGCACATGAACAGCACCATAACAACTCGTTTTTATGTGCGGCATTGGTGATGGGCCAAAGTAATATGGCTGCTGGAGCAACCGTAGGATCCAATCACAACTCCAGAGCTGCGGATGGTGAAATTATTGCGGGACGTGGTTTTTGGCCTGGGCTCTGTGTGAGCCTAAAACATAACTCCAGATTTGCGTCGTATTGCCTTATTGTAAAAGGGGATTTTTTGCATGAACTGGATATCAAGTTGCCTTTTACCTTAGTGAGCAATGACGTACAACATGATCAACTGGTCTTGATTCCGGGGTATTGGTTTATGTACAATATGTATGCTTTGGTACGGAATGCCAATAAGTATGCGGCGCGGGACAATCGACATTTCAAAAACCAATATTTTGAATACGATATGTTGGCACCGGATACGGTGAATGAAATGTTTGAAGGGATGGATATGCTGGCCTTGGCCGTGGCAGATAGTCTCCACACTGCAGTTGGGAAGGATAAGCACGAACGTATTGTTGCGGGCCGGGCACTGCTTGCCAACAACATGGACCTAAAAGATCAGACAATTGTGCTGCAAGGAGCCGAAAATTCACGCAGACCGACTGTTATTCAGAAGGTTGGCGAGGCTTATCATTTATATCGTTCGTTTATTAAATACTATGGTGTACTGCACCTGATGGATGCGCTCGAGGAAGGCCTGTCACTGCAGGATATTATTGGAGCCTTATCGGGTAGATCGCGTACGAGCTGGGAAAATATAGGTGGACAGCTGATCGAAAGCAATGCCCTGCAAACTTTCCTAGATGACGTCAAATCAAAAAAAATAGATTCATGGGATGGTATTCATGAATTCTATCACGATAAAAGTAAAGCATACCCCTTAGATAAACGTGAACATGCACTCTTGTCTTTAATAGAAATCTTAAATTTGGAAGGTATGGTTTTATCAACAGATAAAATTGTATCTTTGTTGGATCAGGCGCTTGGACACCGGATCTGGATTGGTGAACAGATTTATAAATCCCGTGCCAAAGACTACAAAAATCAGTTCAAAAACATGGTTTATGCCAATGATGAAGAGCGTGATATTGTGGTAGGAAAACTGGAGGAAAATTCTTTTATCAATCAACAACAAAAAGAATTAGAGATATTTAAGATAAGGGTTGCTAATTTGAAAGGGCAATTTTAAAAGAAAGGCTTCCGCTCGGAAGCCTTTTCTTTTTTTGTGAACCACGTATTAACGGTCTTGACAGTTGGTAATGTCCCCAAAGTGGTTTTGTATATTCTTTTTCTGCGATAGCTAGAAGCGGTCAAACTTTGATTTCTTCCTGCGCTGTGAAGCGCACATCGCAGATCCCTAGTCGTTGATCTTATCAAGTGGTTTGCGTTTATTGTCTTTGATCTGCTTAAAGTGGCTTGGCGTCAATCCGGTTACTTTTTTGAATTGATTGCTTAAATAAGCAACACTGGAGTAATTGAGTTTATAGGCAATTTCACTCAAGGTAAGTTCATCGTAAACCAATAACTCTTTGACATATTCAATTTTCTGGCCGATGAAGTATTTTTCGATGGTTATGCCTTCAACATCCGAAAAAAGATTGGAGATGTAGTTGTAATCATGGTGCACTTTCGTGCTGATGATTTCGGAAAGATTAAGGGTGGTGTCGTTATGTTGATTACGGATAAGATCCAATACGACATGTTTTACCTGTTCAATGATGACAGTTCTTTTATCGTCAATCAATTCAAAACCAAGTGCCGAAAAATTTGAAGCGAGTTGCTTGCTCTCTGCTTTGGTCAGCTCTTCTTCAATCTCAACCTGGCCCAAAGAAATATGCTTAACATGGAGATTGAGCTTAGCCAGTTCATTTTCAACAACCATAATGCATCTATTGCATACCATATTCTTTATTGCAAGTTTCATATATAAATTATTACTGATTTAAGTCTGCATCCAATGGTATCCATGAATGCTTCGCATGTTGTCTTTTAGAGGTCCTATGGAATATCCTGTTGATTTTATGCACGTGTATTTAATTCTTGGATGCTGTGATGTGGTCATCGGTATTTGTGTTTATCACATTGGATATTCCATCGGAATTATTTTAAATACAAGTTACTAATGTAAGCTCAAAAATCGATAATTTATTAGACATGGGGTTGTAATATTTAAGGTTTATCTTGTAGTATTTTGAAAACGGGGTATAGGGTAAAATAGGGGGAACGGCTAAGCGGCCAGCGGATGAGTGTAATGGGCGGGCCATTCGGCGCTTTAGCCTTGAGGTCGTTAGGGATATGTTTCGGTCAAGAGTTATTTTAGTTAAGTCTTTATTTCAGTTAGGGTTTTATTTCAATAACTGTACCTATCGGAACAGCATCAAAAAGTTCGTCAATCTCTGCGTTTGTAAGTGCCATACAACCGAAAGTCCAGTCCATGTGGCGCTGCAATTTACCGATAAAGCCTAGTCCGTTTCGAAGTCCGTGGATCTTGATGTCGCCACCGGCATCTTTTCCTAAACTTTTGGCATGGGCAATATCCTGTTCATTTGGGTAGGAGACCCCCAGGTTTTTGTGATAGCTGCTATATTGATTTTTATCGTTGATCGTGTAAAGCCCTTCGGGTGTTTTTAAATCGCCTTCAAATTCTTTGGCGCCCACAGGTTGGCCGCCCAATGAAATACGGTAAGATTTTAGGAGTTTTCCCTTACTATAGGCCAATAGTGTTCTTTTTGATTTATAGACGATAAGCTTGTCTACCTTGGCATGCTGATCCAACGTTGGTTCTGGATAAAGATTATAGCCTAACAGGCCCAGGCAAAGTAAGATGACGAGGCTGATTACTGTTTTTAAAACTATTCGACGATTTCTTGGTCGCTTCATCTTGGAGATTGTTAGCTAATGGATAAAATGTTTAGACCGAGTGCCTAACCTAAGTTAGCCACTCGGTCTACTCATGTATTTTGATGCTGCCGTCTAGAATTCGCGGTCAACATCTTTGTCGCCACGTCCCGAGAGGTTCACAATAGCGACTTTGTTTTTGTCTTTTAGCAATTTCACCGCAAGGGCAACAGCATGTGATGATTCAATGGCCGGAATAATACCTTCCAGTCGGGAAAGTAGCTTGTAGGCTTCAATCGCTTCAGCATCTGTCACGGGGTGATAGTTTGCACGATTGCTATCTTTTAGCTGGGCATGTTGTGGCGATATCCCTGGGTAATCAAGGCCTGCAGACACCGAGGTTGACGGGATCGGGTTGCCCTCATCATCGACCAAACAGTACGAAAAGGTTCCCTGGAATACGGTTGGTTTGCCAAAAGAAAGTGTCGCAGCTGTTTTTGGATAAGTTCCGGTTCCACCGCCTTCGCCACCATGAATTTCGACCTCATGATCATCGAGAAAACCCGAAAATAAGCCAATAGCGTTTGACCCGCCACCTACACAGGCGAAGATGCTGTCCGGAAGGCGCCCTTCCTGATCAAGTATCTGCTGGCGTGCTTCCTTACCGATAACGCTTTGAAAATAGCCGACCATTTTTGGATAGGGGTGCGGGCCGACGTGCGATCCCAGTAGATAATAAGATGTTGGATTTTCAACGTAATACATCAAGGCCGCATCGACGGCATCCTTCAATGTACGGCTACCCAAGTTGGTCGTTACAACTTCGGCGCCCAACAATTCCATGCGTTTGACGTTCAGGGCCTGGCGTGCAGCGTCGATTTCGCCCATAAATACTTTACAGGGGATGTTTAACAATGCTGCCGCTGTTGCAGTTGCAACACCATGTTGACCGGCGCCAGTTTCGGCAATGATCTCTGTTGCTCCCATCTGTTTGGCCAGAAGAATTTGACCGATACAGTTGTTTATCTTATGGGAACCCGTATGGTTGAGATCTTCCCGCTTTAAATAGATTTTGGAGCCAATATACTCGCTTAAATTCTTAGCGTAGTATAAAGGTGAGGGGCGACCGACATAATGTTTTAAGATCGCAATAAACTCTTTCTGAAATTCTTCTTTTTGGACATGGCTATCGAAAAAAGCAGCCAGTTTATTTAATTGCTCTTCCAGTACCGGAGGAATATAAGATCCGCCGTACGCTCCATATTGACCATTGTATTGAAGCATCTTTTCGTTTGCTTCGACAGATGCTGCTTGTGTTAGACTCATTTTAGGCTTAAGTTTCTTGTTGTAAAAGGATATATTATTTATTGAAGCCTAATATAGTAATCTTTGCAGGTATTGGAAAAAAAAACAAGGCATCTTTTCTAGAAAAGATGCCTGTTAAATCGTGTATTTGCAAATAAGGACATATTGCGCCCTGTTTTAAGCTTTGGTTTTCCGGAAGATAAAGTAGAAACCCACCAGGATAAAAGGTATACTCAATAATTGGCCCATGTTTAAAGCCATACTTTGCTCGAAGGCTTCCTGATCAATTTTAAAATGTTCCAAGACCATACGTGCGCCAAATAATAAGACCATGAATATGCCAAATAATTGACCTTTTTGGCGATTGGGATTCGATTTGAATAGGGAACCGATGATAATAAAGATCAAAATATAGGCGATTGCTTCATAAAGCTGTCCCGGGTGGCGCGGTATATTGTCGACACGTTCAAACACGATAGCCCAAGGTAAATCTGTAGGCGTACCAATTATTTCAGAATTGAAGAAGTTTCCGATACGGATAAGTGCACCGGCAATAGGGACTACGACAACCAATCGATCCGCTAGCCATAGAAAGTCGGTTTTTGTTTTTCTGCAGAATAAATATAACGCGAGGATAATGCCGATGGCGCCGCCGTGAGAAGCCAAACCTGCAAAGCCGGTGATATGAAATCCTGTTTTATCCCATTTAAATGGAAGGAAGATTTCAAGTATATGATCTTTGTAATAGTCAAAATCGTAAAATAGGCAGTGTCCTAATCGAGCTCCGATCAAAGTGCCCAGGAAAATATAAATTGAAAGCTGATCCAGCTGTTCTTGTGTGCGGCCTTCCTTTTTGAATATACGTAGCATGATCACGTATGAAACAAAAAACGCTAATAACCAGCATAAGGCATAATAGCGAAGGGCAAAGGCGCCAAAGTTGAACATTTCCGGGTCAATATTCCAATGTATTGCACTTAATATTGAATTCATAAATTTTATAGCTGTTTAAATTACTTTGGAGTAAAGATAAGCTTTAATCTCATTTTTTATTCCTACAATTTGTTTTTAAATATAATATCATTGGGCTGCGAACTTAATTGATTCATCGTGAATGAAATATTGTCTTTTGCTGATCCTTTTTACTAAAATAAGGGGCTATGATCTAAAATAAATTGTGCAAACAATATTTCAAAAAACATTTTTACTTTTGCATTTCATTGAAATTTTCATATTTTGACGAAAGTAAATAGAAAAGGAAAAGATGGCAGAAAAAAACAAGAAAAAAGAGCCGAAGCACAACGCGGTTGTGACTAAAGATTCGCTTTCATTTTTTGAAAAATATATCAATAATGCTTCTCCTACAGGATTTGAGTGGGAAGGACAGCGACTGTGGTTGGATTATTTGAAGCCTTATGTCGATGATACATTCGTTGACAACTACGGTACAGCTGTAGGGGTAATCAATCCAAAAGCGGAGTACAAGGTCGTTATAGAGGCTCATGCGGATGAGATTTCTTGGTTTGTCAATTACATTACAAAAGATGGACTGATCTATGTGATTCGTAACGGTGGTTCAGATCACCAGATTGCACCGTCTAAGCGCGTGAATATCCATACGGAAAAGGGCATTGTCAAAGCTGTATTTGGCTGGCCGGCAATTCATACACGTTCGGGAGAGAAAGAAGAAAATCCTTCGCTGAAAAATATCTTTTTGGACTGCGGCTGTAGTACCAAAGAAGAGGTTGAAGCCCTGGGTATACATGTGGGTTGTGTTATTACCTACGAAGATACATTCTCTATCCTCAACGACCGTTATTATGTTGGGCGGGCTATGGACAATCGTGCCGGTGGTTTTATGATCGCTGAGGTTGCTCGTTTGCTAAAAGAGAATAAAAAGAAATTGCCATTTGGATTATATATCGTAAATTCGGTGCAGGAAGAGATTGGTTTACGTGGCGCCGAAATGATTGCAGATCGTATCAAACCGAATGTCGCTATCGTAACCGATGTGACACATGATACACAAACTCCGATGATCAATAAGATTACGCAGGGAGATCTGTTTTCAGGAAAAGGTCCTGTATTGTCTTATGCTCCAGCGGTTCAGATCAATCTGAATAAACTGCTGGTTCAGGTTGCTGAAAAGAATAATATTCCTTTCCAGCGTCAGGCTTCCTCTCGTTTTACAGGAACTGATACGGATGCTTTTGCCTATAGCAATGGTGGTGTACCGTCGGCATTGATTTCCTTACCGCTCCGATATATGCACACAACAGTGGAGATGGTACATAAAGAAGATGTTGACAACGTGATCAGATTGATCTACGAGACATTATTGAATATTGAGAACGGACAAGACTTTAGAACATTTACAAAGTAGAATTTAAGAATATATTAACTTATCATTAGAATTATTATGGAAAATAACCAAAATCAAAACGAATTGAGCATTGAGTTGACAGAAGAAGTAGCAGAAGGAACCTACTCAAATCTTGCGATTATCACTCACTCTAATACTGAATTTGTGGTTGACTTTATCCGTGTGATGCCAGGAGTGCCAAAAGCAAAAGTGAAATCAAGAATCGTTTTGACTCCAGAGCATGCAAAACGCTTGTTAGGTGCATTGGTTGATAACGTGAACCGTTTCGAAGCATTAAATGGCCCAATTAAAATGGACTTAGGTGTTGCTGAACAACCTCAACAAGGTGGCGATCCTACAGTTGCATTCCCTTTTGGAACGCCACAAGGTCAAGCATAGTTGAGAGCAGCTATCATTGAGATATCAGAAGCGCCAATTGAACATTGGCGCTTTTTTTTTGCTTTATTTTTAGTAAAGTCTTTCCGATGCTCCGATTCGGTTCATGTATGAAAAAGACGATTGTCCTAACTGCCTGTTAAGATATAAGATCATCAACATCTATATTAGAATTGAAACATCTGTATACTCAGGTAGTAACTATTAACATTTTTTAATCAATGTTTAGACAGTAATAAGTCAGTGTATATTCAGTGTACACTGAGCAAGCACTGAACGAGCACTGAACAATCACTGAGTAAGCACTGTCTAAAATATGAAATTAGGTGCCATCTGGTGTTCGCTTGTTGCCGATTGCTAGTTTTGGACTTGGCCTTTACTTTTACTAAATTTAAATAACTAATTTCAAAAAGGAGATTTATATGGATATTCAAGTGCGTAACTTGACAAAGAAGGATTATGTTGATTTGAAAAAATCGATGGAACAGGCATATGATGGTGTTGGTGAGACCTGGTCAAAGGAAAATATTCAGGATTTGATAGAGTTATTTCCCGAAGGGCAGTTATGTGTGGAGATTGATGGACATGTGGTCGCTTGTGCCTTGTCGATTATCCTGAATTCAAAGAAGAATAATATTTACGATAGTTATTATGATATTATCGATGACGGTAAGTTTACCAAACATAGTGATGATGGAGATACACTGTACGGGATAGAAGTGTTTGTTCATCCGGCACATCGGGCCTTACGTCTTGGACGCCGTCTCTATGATGCACGTAAGGAGCTGTGTGAACAGATGAACCTCAAATGTATTGTTGCCGGGGGGCGTATTCCCAATTACCATAACTATGCGGATAAAATGAGTCCGCGGGTTTACATCGAGAAAGTCAAACGTAAGGAGATCTATGATCCGACGCTGACCTTTCAGCTATCGAATGATTTTCATGTCAAAAAAATACTTAAGCACTATCTGCCCGAGGATGCTGAATCGATGGAGTTCGCTACCCTGTTGGAATGGAATAATATTTATTATGAGCCCGAGACAAGGTCCATTTCGACGACCAAGCAGACGATCCGCTTGGGGCTGGTGCAATGGCAAATGCGTTTATTTGATAATCTTGAGGCATTTTACGATCAGATAGAATTCTTTGTGGATACGGTGAGTGATTATGGAACCGATTTTATCATGTTTCCTGAATTCTTTAATACGCCGTTGATGAGTCCGTATAATGATCTTCCCGAGCGCCTGGCAATGGAGAGGCTCGCGCAGCATACCTCGGAGATTATCGATCGCATTCAACAGTTTGCCGTTTCCTACAATGTGAATATCATTGCCGGGTCGATGCCTTTGATGGAAAACAAAAAACTCTATAATGTTTCCTACCTCTGCCATCGCAACGGTAAGCTGGATGAGTTTAAAAAAATTCACATCACCCCAAATGAATTTAAATATTATGGTATGGTGGGCGGAAGTGAGGTAAAGGTGTTTGACACCGATTGTGGTAAAGTGGGACTGTTGATCTGTTACGACGTAGAGTTTCCTGAATTGAGCCGTATTTTGGCCGATCAGGGGATGCAGATCCTATTTGTGCCCTTTATGACAGATACCCAAAACGGATACATCCGGGTGCGTACCTGTGCGCAGGCTAGGGCGATAGAAAATGAATGTTATGTGGCTATTGCAGGCTCCGTGGGCAATTTGCCGCGTGTGAATAATATGGATATACAATATTCGCAGTCCGCTGTTTTTACCCCTTCGGACTTTGCTTTTCCCAATAATGCCATTAAAGCTGAGGCGACACCGAATGCTGAGATGGTGCTTATTGCCGACGTTGATCTTTATGCCCTGCGAGACCTTCATGAGTACGGTACCGTTAAAGTCAAGAAGGATAGAAGGAAGGATTTGTATGAAGTGAAACTTTTGAAGTAAATTTAAATACTCTTTTAATCTCTTAAAATATGATACAAAAAGTCAAATGGGGGACGCTATCCATGGTCTTAATGATGATGTCATGTCAGTCAAATAAGAAAAGCGATACTGCTCAGGAGGTCCGCACAAATTTTTTTGATGTCTCAGGCATGGATACCACAGTGAATCCAGGAGATAATTTCTTCCAATATGCGAATGGAAGCTGGATGAAAAATACCCAGATCCCGGCTTCTGAAACTGGCTGGGGTTCATTTTATATTCTTGCTGATGAAAACCTGGCAAACCTGAAATCTATTTTGGAGGGTGCGGCGAAGTCTGACAACAAAAAAGGTTCCGATCAGCAAAAGGCCGGCGATTTCTATGCGAGTGGTATGGATACGGTGACGATTGATAAATTGGGCGCGAAACCGATCGAAGGGGCTATTCAAAAAATCAATGGGTTGAAAAGTATTGATGAATTGATCGCTTATGCTGCGGATGGATTTAAAGAGGGGGATGGTGATCTTTTTACATTTTATGTAGCAGCAGATGACCGGATCAGCACTAAAAATGCATTGCAATTTTTCCAGGGTGGACTCAACCTGCCTGAAGCAAGTTATTACTTGGATCAGGATGACAAAGCGAAGAAAATCCGGGAGGCCTATGTTGCGTATCTGGTAAAATTATTCGGACTGATCGGCGAAGGGGCAAATGCACAAAAGTCGGCAGAGGAAGTGCTGCGCTTGGAAACAGAAATAGCCAAATCGCATGCTACACCGGTAGAATTGCGCGATCCCATCAAAAACTACCATAAATTTGCGGTACAGGAATTTCAAAAACAAACACCAAACCTCAATTGGAAAGATATTTTGCAACGTTTGGATGTGAAGACCGATACCATTTTGGTACAGCAACCCAAATTTTATCTTGCTCTGAATAATTTGTTGAAATCACAGTCCTTAGATAGTTGGAAAACAAAACTAAAAGCAGATTTAGCGAATGCTTCTGCGACGGCACTGAGCAAGGGTTTCAGGGATGCAAAGTTTGAATTATTCGGAAAAACCCTAAATGGACAGAAGCAGGAGAAGGAACGTTGGAAGCTGATGGTGAGCTCGGCCGACGAGAACCTTGGCGAGCTTGTCGGAAAGTTGTATGTGGATGAGTATTTTAAACCCGAAGCAAAAAAACGAATGCTCGAATTGGTCGACAATTTGCAAAAAGTCTATAAGAGCCGTATCGAGAAATTGGACTGGATGACACCTGAAACCAAAAAGAAAGCGATTGAAAAATTGGAAGCATTTACCAAAAAAATCGGTTACCCGGAGAAGTGGAAAGATTACAGTGACGTGGAGGTTGCCAAAGATACCTACTACGCCAATTTACAGTCTGCGGCAAAGCATACCTATAAAGAAATGGCAGGTAAAATCGGCAAACCGGTTGACAAGGCCGAATGGCTGATGACAACTCCTACGGTGAATGCCTATTACAATCCACCATATAATGAAATTGTATTCCCGGCCGGCATCTTGCAGTTCCCATTCTTCGATGCCAATGCGGACGATGCGATCAATTATGGCGCTATCGGTGCCGTTATCGGACACGAGATGACACATGGTTTTGATGATCAGGGGCGTCAATATGATAAAGACGGTAACTTGAACGATTGGTGGACGGCAGTGGATGCGAAACAGTTTACGGAACGCGCCAATCAGGTAGCGAAGTTATATGGTGGTTTTACGCTGTTGGACAATCAACATGTAAACGGTGAGCTTACTTTAGGTGAAAATCTGGCGGATATCGGCGGTTTAAATATTGCCTATGATGCTTTCAAATTAACCAAGCAAGGGCAGGGGCAGGATAAAATTGATGGCTTTACACCAGATCAACGTTTCTTCCTGAGTTTTGCGCAAGTGTGGCGTGTAAAGAGCAGCGATGAGCGCATGCGGTTACGTTTAAAAGTTGATCCACATAGCCCCGAACAATTTCGGGTAAATGGTCCCGTATACCATATGGAGGCCTTCTATAAAGCATTTAATGTACAGCCTACGGCAAAAATGTATGTAGCACCTGAGAAGAGAATTTTGGTTTGGTAAGCGAAAACAGGGGTGAATAGCATTGTCCCGATACGGATTAAGACAATGCTGTTCAACTCATAACGTTTAAAAGGAAACGAAAAAGTAAATTTGTCTTTGAATTATGATAAAAACTGATTACTTTTGCCCTTCATTTAATAACACATTTAATTAATTAACAATGTACGCAATAGTAAATATAGCAGGACAGCAATTTAAGGTTGCAAAAGACCAGTTCCTTTTTGTACACCGTTTACAAGGAGATGAAGGCGCTAGTATTGAATTTGACAATGTATTGTTAGCAGAAGACGGTGGTAAATTTACCATTGGTACACCTAGCGTTGCTGGTGCAAAAGTTTCGGCTAAAATTTTGTCTCATTTAAAAGGCGATAAAGTTATCGTTTTCAAGAAAAAACGTCGTAAAGGCTACAAAAAGAAAAACGGTCACCGTCAACAATTTTCTAAAATCCAGATCACTGGTATTACGTTATAATTGAATTTTTAATCAGACAAATAGTCTTAAATTAAGATAAAGAAATGGCACACAAAAAAGGTGCGGGTAGTTCTAAGAACGGCCGTGAGTCACATAGCAAGCGTTTAGGTATCAAAATCTTCGGTGGTCAACAAGCAATCGCTGGTAACATCATCGTACGCCAACGCGGTACACAACACAATCCTGACACAAACGTTGGTATTGGTAAAGACCACACATTGTTCGCTTTAGTAGACGGTAAAGTAGTTTTCCGTAAAAAAGCTAACAATAAATCTTATGTATCTGTAGTTCCTACAGAACAAGCATAAGGTTTTGCAACAATATTGGAAAGGCATCAAGAAATTGATGCCTTTTTTGTTGTTTATACTTTTAGCTACTGTTCCGATGTGCCTGCTATCGGGTGATCCTGGAGCGTGATAGCGGGATGCTCTGCGAAATTGCTACCTGGTATACTGAATTTATCGGGCTCGGTACTGAGCTTTTTAAGCTTTTTGGGCTGTTTAAATTGTTATTTTCTGTTAAATGTAACCGCTTTGGTACAATTTTTATAAAGGATAGGTGTTTTTAAGACAATAGGCGTAGCATTCGTAAATATCACTGGATGCAAGCACGATTGAATAAATACTTACATATGAAATACAACAAGTTTGGATATGGTTTGTGTGCCGGGTTATTTGCCTGTTCATTTTATTCCTGTAGTTCGATTTACATGCCCAATGTGCCTTCGGCGCCTATGTTTACGGAAGCTGGCGAGGTCTATGTTTCCGGCAATATCAATACAAAGGCCAATGTATCGGCCAACCTGGGGGTAGCTGTAACAGATCATGTGGCTGTCATTGCCAATGGTTCATATGTGGATAATAGATCCAATATCAAAGACTACGCACAAAAGATGGGCGAAGCGGGGATAGGTTATTACACACGCTTTGGTAGAAAAAATAATCGTGTATTTGAGGTTTACGGGGGGTATGGGCTGGGTAATACAAGTGTGGTTGATAAACGTTCGTCGACGATGGGACAGGCCGTTGTAGAAACGAAGGATATGGATTTTGACAAGGTGTTTGTGCAGGTGAACTTTTCATCGGAGAAAAAGGATGCTCTGAAATTGTTCGGCAACCGGCATGATATTGATTACGGTACCATCATCCGGCTGAGCAATATGCGTATGAAAAATTTTGCTATTGATGGTCTTCCGGCAGAGAAAGAAGATAATATGCTTATTGAACCTGTATTTTATACAAGAATGGGGTTAGGGAAAGGATGGAAGCTGCAATATACGAACGGTATGGTATTCGGTTTTAAAAGTAATACCTATTTAAAAGCAGGGTACCCATTGTTTACACTGGGAGTTTTATATAAATTTGGAGGAAAATAGTGGCTATGAGCAAGAAAATTTTATTTGGATGTTTGGTTCTGCTGGGTTTGTTTATTTCCGGCTGTGGTGTGAATCGACAAAAGGCACAGATCGAAAATTTGGCGAAATGTAAATTCGATGTGGAATCGGTAGATAGTATTCGATTGGCTGGAACATCATTGCAACGACTGATCAGGAATAATCAAATTGACCTGGGAGCGGCGCCGAGCTTGGCATTGGCCTATTTGCGGAAAGATATTCCATTGGATGCAGTTATCCGACTTAAAATTGATAACCCGACGCTCAAAAAAGCGTCTATTAATAAGTTCCAGTATATCATTCTTTACGGCGGGCAGCAGCTTGTGGAAGGGATTGTGAATCAATCATTACAAATAGAGCCCGGAGAATCTACAGTGGCCAATGTGCGTATAGCCACCAATATCTATGATTTGTTGAAGAATTCTGACTTGCAGGATTTTTTAATGTCAAGCGATGAGAATAAAAAGGGGATATTTACGTTAAAAGTTAAACCTTCTATCAATATCGCAGGGCAGTCGGTGTTCTACCCGGGGTATATTACCATCGATAAGGCGGTAAGTCGTAAGATTCTGCTTTAGACACAGGCATGCTGTGATAAGATATCGAGGTTTTCCATGAAAATGGAAAACCTTTTTTATTGATCTTGATTTTCAGGCTAGTTAAGTTCCCCCGGGACCCTAATCAGTATCCTGCTAAATCGTTATTACGAATGGACTATTATGTTAAGAATTAAACTGTAATAAAAAAGTTATAGTGTCAAAGTGTAAAGTATACACCTTATTTTATATTTTAGTCTCTAATTACAAACCTAAATATGTTAAAAAGAATCTTTATTCCTGTTTTGTTATTTGCTGGCGTGCACGCTATGGCTCAGAAGACGTTCGAACCGTATGAGCAACCTATTGAAGGAACCAATCTGACGTTCAAAATGCTAGCAATCCCTGGTGGTAGTTTTAAAATGGGAACTACAAGCGGCGGGAAAGAAGATGAAAAACCTGCACATGAGGTGAAGTTGGACCCATTTTGGATGGGGCAGTATGAAGTAACCTGGGATCTCTTTGAACCGTTCCTGTATAAAGATTATGAGATCGCAAAGAGTAAGGACGGTAAAGTATCCAAAGAGATTGATGCCGTTACGCGACCTACCAAACCCTATTTGGATATGACTTTTGGTTTTGGAAAAGAAGGACACCCGGCCTTGGCGATGACCCATTACAATGCGATCCAATTCTGTAAGTGGTTGTATGTCCGTACCGGTGTGTTTTATCGTTTACCAACAGAGGCTGAGTGGGAATATGCAGCTCGAGCTGGTTCAAAGACAACTTATTTTTTCGGCGATCAAGCAACGCCATTAGCAGATTATGCCTGGTTTAAAGATAATGGTGAACAGAAAACACATATTGTAGGACAGAAGAAACCGAACCCTTGGGGTCTTTATGATATTTATGGCAATGTTGCTGAGTGGACTTATGACCAATATAAGGCCGATAGTTACAATGAAGGCAAAGGAAAGGTATTGACCAACCCCGTAGTCGTTCCGACAACCCTGTATCCACATGTTGTACGAGGTGGTGCTTTTGACAGCGGGGCCGAGGATATGCGCTCTGCAGCGCGTGGTGCTTCAGATCCCGTGTGGAAACAGTTGGATCCACAAATTCCAAAAAGTAACTGGTGGTTTCCGGAAGCTCCATTCGTGGGTATGAGACTGGTAAGACCCCTTAATCCACCCAGTCACGAAGAAATTATGGCTTATTACGACAAACAGCCAATCAAAGACTTTTAATATAAAATAATCAATATAAAACTGTTATGGAAAATCTAGAAAGAAGAGATTTTATTAAAACTTCTGCTGTAGTTGCTGGGGGCGCTGTGTTGAGCTCAATGCCTTTATCAGGTGCATATGCTGCTGGTTCAGATGTTATCAAAGTTGCCTTAGTGGGCTGTGGGGGCCGCGGAACTGGAGCTACATTTGATGCATTAAGTTCGGGAATGAACATTAAAGTGGTGGCACTTGCAGATGCTTTTAAAGATAATTTAGAAAGTACTTATAAAACGCTGAAAGAAAAATGGCAAGATAAGATCGATGTAAGCGACAACCATAAATTTGTAGGGTTCGATGCGTATAAAGATGCAATTCAATTGGCCGATGTTGTTATTTTGGCAACTCCTCCAGGATTTAGACCAATGCATTTTGAGGAAGCGATCCGTCAAGGTAAACATGTTTTCATGGAGAAACCGGTAGCTGTTGATATCCCAGGTGTACAACAGGTCTTACGTGTGGCTGCAGAAGCTAAACGTAAAAAATTGAATGTTGTGGTTGGTTTGCAACGCCGTTATCAAACGAATTACCGTGAGGCTATCAAACGTATTCACGAAGGTGCTATCGGTGATGTTACCTCTGGACAAGTTTATTGGAACTCAGGTGGTGTATGGGTGCGTCCGCGCAAACCAGAGCAAACTGAAATGGAGTACCAAATGCGTAACTGGTATTATTTTAACTGGTTGTGTGGCGATCATATCGTTGAGCAGCACGTGCACAATATTGATATCGCCAATTGGGTGAAAGGTGCTTATCCCGTATCGATCCAAGGTACAGGGAGCAGAGCACACCGTACCGGCAAAGAGTATGGTGAAATTTATGATAATTTCGCATTAGAACTAACCTATGCTGACAATAGTGTTGTTTATAGTCAGTGTAGACACTTTGAGGGTATACATAACCGTGTAGACGAGCAATTCCAGGCAACAAAAGGACGTGCTTACCTTTCTGCAGGTGGACAGGCTGTATTGTACGACTGGAAAGGAAAAGAAATCTATCGCCATGATGCCAAGGGCAATCCGAACCCTTATCAACAAGAACATAAAGAACTTTTTACAGCAATTTCGAAAGGCGAATATAAATTTGATAATGCAGAATATGGTGCTTATAGTACGTTGACAGGTATTATCGGGCGTATCGCTTGTTATACAGGTAAAGTGATCAAATGGGATGAAGCCTTGAAGTCTACCATCAAACTGGGACCAGATGTACTTGCTTGGGATGCTAAACCAAAGTTACTTCCGGATGCAGAAGGTTTTTACCCTGTAGCGATGCCTGGTCAAAACACAAACCTATATATTTAAGTTTTTGGGCCGATGGGATTAAGGTGGAATTTGTGTCTTCTATTTTTTGTCACGATTTGTTGCATTGATGTACAGGCACAAATACCATCAACGAAACTCCAAAAAATTCGGCTGGAAGGACCCGCGCAGGGGACTCAATTCCATATCACTTACTTCGCTTCCGACAGTCTTGTTAGACGGTCGGAAGTTGACAGTATTTTAACGGCGATCGATTTGTCGATGTCAATTTATCGGAAGGACTCGAGAATATCCAAGTTCAATACAGATACGGTAATGTCTATCGTGATGGATAGTCATATGGCCAAGGTGATAAAAGCTTCCTTTAAATATCATAAATTATCGAAAGGTCAATTCGATATTACTATTGCCCCGCTAGTCAACCTATGGGGCTTTGGTGCTAATAAGAGTCCGGTCGCCCCAGATTCGGCGACGGTGCTAAAAGCGAAGGAACTGGTGGGAATGCACTATCTGAAGGTTAGTGGCAATCGGCTGACCAAAAAGAAGAAAGGGATTAAAATAGATGTCAATGGTATTGCCCAGGGCTATACGGTGGATGTTTTGGCCGACTATCTTGGGCGAAAGGGAATTGCCAATTATATGGTAGAGGTCGGTGGTGAAATCAGGGCTTTGGGGACTCCGCCAGGTGGACAGGGCTTTTCTATTGGTATTGTTCAGCCCGATGATGCGGGTGGAGAGGAATTGATGACCGCTGTTGCGCAGCTCAAAGAAGGGGCGCTTACAACGGCAGGCAGTTTTGAAAAGTTTATTAAGTACAAAGGGAAAAAATTGGGTCATCATATCGACCCTGTTTCGGGTTTTCCATACACGACCGATATATTGAGTGTTAGCGTCTATGCGAAGGCTGCTATGGAAGCGGATGCACTGGATAATTATTTTATGGGCATGGAACCCGAACAAATTAAGACAAAGGCCAAAGAATTGAAGGGTGTGGAGGTTTTTGTCATTTTTAAAAATAAAAATCAGTCCATTGAAGCGATTTATTCGGATGGATTTGGTAAATTATTTAAAAATTAATCAATTATAAATAAAATGAAGAGATCGGATTTTATTAAAGGTAGTCTTTTGGCCGCCGGGGCAGGACTAGCTGGACAGGCTTTTGCGTCAACCACTCAAAATACAGCAAATACGATGGATAAAGGAAAGACATTTAACTTAAATTATGCCCCGCATCAAGGGATGTTCAAAAATCATGCAGGTGACAATTTCCTGGATGAAATTCGGTATATGCATGATTTGGGATTTCGTGGAATAGAAGATAATGGCTATTTGGGCAGAACATTGGATGAGCAGAAGAAGATCGGAGATTTATTGGCTAAGTTAGGCATGACAATGGGGGTATTTGTTGTGGATGGCGGACAAAACTGGATGCCTTCTTTAGCGACGGGTAAACAAGAGTATTTAGATAAGTTTGTCGAAACATGCAAGAAGTCTGTCGAAGCTGCCAAGCGATGCAATGCAAAATGGCTGACTGTGGTACCTGGCTTTTATGAAAGAAAACTACCTTGGGGTAATCAGTTCAGCAACATACTTACTGCGATGCGTAAGGGTGCGGAGATCTTTGAACCACATGGCTTGGTGATGGTGTTGGAAACCTTAAGTGATACACCAGATCTATTTTTGCAGCAAACACATGAGACCTATGCTTTATGTAAGGCCGTGAACAGTCCATCCTGCAAAATTTTATATGATATTTATCATATGCAGCGTACCGAAGGAGATTTAATTGCAAATATGAATCGTTGCTGGGATGAAATTGCTTATATTCAAATCGGCGATAATCCAGGCCGTAAAGAACCGACTACAGGAGAGATCAATTATAAAAACGTATTCAAACACATTCATAGTAAAGGATATAAGGGTGTCATGGGGATGGAACATGGTATTTCCAAACCCGGGAAAGAGGGTGAGGATCGCTTGGTGGCGGCTTATCGCGAGGTCGATAGCTTTTTGTAATATTTTAATAGTGTACTATTGACAATTAGATTTAATTTCTTAAATTGAGCAGGTAAAACCAATTAGTAGTATTGTAAAACACCATTTTTTTTATGATTTCATCAACAATAAAATTTAAACTATCCTTCATGATGTTCCTCGAATTTTTTATTTGGGGGGGATGGTTTGTCACATTAGGTACTTTCTTGAGCAAAAATCTACATGCAACGGATTTTGAAATGGCCAATGTATTTTCAACACAATCATTGGGTGCTATTATTGCTCCCTTTATTGTCGGAATGATTGCAGATCGCTATTTCAATGCGGAGCGTATTTTGGGTGTTTTACACTTGGTCGGTGCGGTATTGATGTATCAGATGTATGGTGCTGCAGACATGTCGACATTTTATCCATATGTTTTGGCCTATATGATACTTTATATGCCAACATTAGCTTTGGCTAGTTCAGTTTCATTCAGACAATTGACTAATCCGGAAAAACAATTCTCAGGAATACGTATCTGGGGAACAATTGGTTGGATTGCGGCAGGATTGGCAATTAGCTATATCTTCAGATGGGACGCAGGCGCATCAGAAGGAGCTTTGAAAAATACCTTCTTGATGTCAGGCGTAGCCTCATTGGTACTAGGCGTATTTTCCTTCGCATTACCTAAAACACCGCCTGTTAAATTGGATGAAACCGAAAAACCATCCTTTGCATCAATCATTGGTCTGGATGCGATCAAATTGTTGAAAGACAAAAACTTCTTGATCTTTTTCATTTCTTCGGTATTGATCTGTATTCCTTTGGCATTTTATTATTCAAATGCCAACTTGTTCCTTACTGAAATAGGATTGGAAAATCCAACAGGTAAGATGACGATTGGTCAGTTTTCAGAGGTCTTGTTCTTGTTGGCACTCCCAATTTTCTTTACAAAATTTGGCTTCAAGAAAACAATTTTAGTCGGTATGTTGGCTTGGGTAATCCGTTACCTGTTATTTGCTTATGGCAATTCGGGTGAATTATCGTTCATGTTGTTGATCGGTATTGCATTGCACGGTATCTGTTATGACTTTTTCTTTGTTTCGGGACAGATTTATACGGATAGCAAAGCTGGCGTTAAATATAAATCGGCAGCACAGGGCTTGATCACTTTGGCAACCTATGGTGTTGGACAATTGATCGGTTTCTGGGTAGCAAGTTATGTCGGAGACAAGTACAAAGAATTGAAAGCAACTGATATGGCGGCATTCTGGAATCATACTTGGGTTGTACCTGCAATTATCGCAGCTGTTGTATTTTTTATCTTTTTAGCTTTATTTAAGGACGAAAAGATCGACAATACAAATGCTGCACACTAAACAGAAAAAATAACTATTTAAAAACAAATAATTAGAAGAGAGATGGCAACAAATACTTATGACGCAATTGTAATCGGTTCGGGGATAAGTGGTGGATGGGCTGCGAAAGAATTGACAGAGAAAGGGCTGAAAACAATTATGCTGGAGCGTGGTCGTAACAT
>NZ_CAXYKD010000041.1:0-23155 GCF_964277905.1 uncultured Sphingobacterium sp. | reverse complement strand
GAAGAGAGATGGCAACAAATACTTATGACGCAATTGTAATCGGTTCGGGGATAAGTGGTGGATGGGCTGCGAAAGAATTGACAGAGAAAGGGCTGAAAACAATTATGCTGGAGCGTGGTCGTAACATTGAACACATCAAGGATTATACTGCGCCAAATAAAAATCCGTGGGAATGGCCTCATGCTGGTGGTCGTACGCAACAAATGATCGAAGATTATCCGGTTTTGCGTAGAGATTATCCTTTGAATGAGAAGAACCTGGATTTTTGGGTAAATGAAAAAGAGAGTCCATATACAGAGGTAAAACGTTTTGACTGGTACCGTGGGTATCATGTTGGTGGACGTTCTTTAATGTGGGGAAGACAATCTTATCGTTTGGGCGATTTGGATTTTGAAGCTAACTTAAAAGATGGCCACGGTGTGGATTGGCCGATTCGTTATAAGGATATTGCCCCTTGGTATAGTTATGCTGAAAAATTTGCGGGTATCTCTGGAAATAGAGATGGCGTGCCGTCTTTGCCCGATGGAGATTACATGCCTGCAATGGCGATGAACATTGTTGAAAAAGACCTGGCTGAGCGTTTGAAAAAACAATACGGTGGTCAACGTCATTTCATCATGGGTAGAACAGCAAACATTACTGTTCCGCATCATGACCGTGTAAATTGTCAATATCAAAATCAATGTTGGTTGGGCTGTAATTTTGGTGCTTATTTCAGTACGCAATCGGCGACTCTTCCTGCAGCAAAAAAGACAAATAACTTGACATTACGTCCTTTTTCTATCGTAACAAAAATTATCTACGATAAAAACACGAAAAAGGCAAAAGGCGTTGAGATTGTAGATGCTGAAACAAATCAAACTTATGAGTTTTTCGCAAAAGTGATTTTTGTTTGTGCATCTGCATTGAACTCGACTTGGGTATTGATGAACTCGGCTACAGATGTTTGGGAAGGCGGACTTGGTAGTAGCAGCGGTGAATTGGGCCACAATTTGATGGATCACCATTTCCGTTGTGGTGCCGGAGGTAAAATAGATGGCTATTTGGATAGCTATGTATATGGCCGTAGACCAACAGGTTTATATGTACCTCGTTTTGTGAACGTAGAAGGTGATACCAAAAAACGCGACTATGTACGTGGATTTGGCTACCAAGGTGCTGCGGGTCGTGGACGTTGGTCTGGTGCTGTTGCCGAGATGGAAGTCGGTGGTGCATGGAAAGATGCAATCTGTGAGCCAGGCGACTGGACGGTTGGCTTTACAGCCTTTGGAGAAACCTTACCATATCACGAAAATAAAATTACACTTGACAAGTCCAAAAAAGATAAATGGGGTTTACCTGTGTTATCATTTGACGCTGAGATCAAGGATAATGAATTGAAGATGCGTGGTGACATGCAAAATGAAATGAAGGAAATGTTGGAAAGCATCGGCGTAAAAGATACGTATACATACGATAACGTATATGGTCTGGGCCAAGGTATCCACGAAATGGGAACTGCCCGTATGGGACGTGATCCGAAAACTTCGGTATTAAATGGTAACAACCAAGTTTGGGATGCATTGAATGTTTTCGTAACGGACGGTGCATGTATGACTTCTGCAGGTTGTGTTAACCCTTCATTAACGTATATGGCGCTTACTGCTCGTGCGGTTGATTTCGCAGTGAGCGAATTGAAAAAAGGTAACATCTAATAGCTAAAGATTGATAACAATGGAAAATAACTCAAATAAGACGAGTAGAAGAGGTTTTATAAAGAGCGCGGCAACAGCTGCTGCGGCTTTTATGATCGTCCCTCGCCATGTATTGGGCGGAAATGGCTTTACAGCTCCAAGTGACAAATTACAAGTAGCAGGTATTGGTGTAGGGGGTAAAGGTTTTAGTGACATCAATGCATTCCATGATTCAGGAAAAGCAGATCTAGCTTTCTTGTGTGATGTGGACGACCGTCGTGCAGCTGGTGCGTTGAAACGTTACCCGAAAGCAAAATATTACAAAGACTACCGTGAGATGTTGGATAAGGAGCACAAACGTATAGAAGCCGTTTCTGTATCAACTCCAGATCATCAACATGCGATTCAAGCGCTTGCAGCTATGCAATTGGGTAAACACGTGTACGTTCAAAAACCGTTGACTCACGATGTATGGGAAGCGAGAGCATTGACGCACGCAGCTAAGAAATATAAGGTTGTTACCCAAATGGGAAATCAAGGTGCATCAAATGATGGACCGCGTTTTGTACGTGAATGGTACGAAGCAGGTCTGATCGGTGATGTACATACGGTATATTGTTGGACAGATCGTCCGGTATGGCCTTCAGGTATTGCATGGCCTACAGGCAAGGCTGAAGTTCCAAAAGAATTGGATTGGGATCTTTGGTTAGGCACAGCGCCTTATAAAGAGTATGTTGACAAATTGGTGCCTTTCAACTGGCGTGGATGGTGGGATTACGGTACAGGTGCATTGGGTGATATGGGCTGTCACTTGTTGGAAGTTCCTTTCAGTACTTTAGGATTGACTTATGTACAGGATGTACAGGCAACTGTAGGATCGGTGTATGTGGATGAATTCAAACGTGGATATTTCCCTGAAAGCTGCCCTCCATCGAGCCATGCGACATTAACTTTCCCTAAAACACCACGTACAAATGGTCCCGTGACTTTACATTGGATGGATGGTGGTATTCAGCCTGCTCGTCCGGATGAATTAGGTCCAAACGAAATTTTTGGTGATGGTGGTAACGGTATCTTACTTGTTGGTACAAAAGGGAAAATCCTTGCTGATACCTACGGTCAGAATGCACGTTTGTTGCCGACTTCAAGAAAAGAGCAGGTGGCACAGAAATATGCCCGTGTTCAAGGACAAGAAGGTGGACACTATGCACAATGGGTTGAAGCTTGTCAAGCTGGATACGGCAAGAAAGAAGTGAGTTCACCTTTTGAAATAGCAGGTCCGTTGACAGAAGCTTTATTAATGGCTAACCTGGCGATCAGAGGTGCTGATTTACGTATTGATGGTAAATACCCTGGACGTAACTTAAAATTGTTGTGGGATAACGATAACATGCGTGTCACCAATTTCGACAACGTCAATCAATATGTAAAACGTAATTACAGACAAGGTTGGGAAATGAAATATAATTTCTAAAATTAAGATATTTAGTAGTATGAATAGAAGAGAAGCATTACAACGAGTTGCCTTAATTTTAGGAGGTACCGTTATCGGCGCTAATTTATTTTTGGAAGGTTGTACACGCTCAGCAACAAAAGATGTACAAGCCTTGTTTGAAGCGAAGACAACCGATTTATTAGGTGACTTGGCTGAAGCAATTTTACCAGCTACCGCAACTCCGGGTGCGAAAGAAGCGGGGGTAGGAAGTTTTATTCCGGTCATGGTTCGCGATTGTTATACGGAGAAGCAACAAAAAGCATTTTTAACTGGTTTGGGGAGCTTAGATGATAAAGCAAAAGAGGTAAAAGGAAAACCATTCCTCGAGCTTTCTGCTGAAGACAGAACAGCTGTTGCCGCTGCTTTGGATAAAGAAGCAAACGAGTTTAATAAAAAGCAAGCTGAAGATCAAAAAGATATTCTGGAGAAAAATAAAGAAAAACAAAATCAATTGTACAATTATGTTGAGAACGATCCACCACACTGGTTCACGATGTTCAAACAGTTGACATTGACTGGTTTCTTTAATTCAGAGCTGGGTTGTACAAAAGCATTGCGTTTTGTGAAGATCCCAGGAAGATTTGATGGTAACCTTCCTTACAAAAAAGGAGATAAGGCATTTGCATAACATGATGCTATATGTAAAATAAAAGGGAGGCCCAAAGCCTCCCTTTTTTTATTGTTTCGCGTTTTATCTTGTTTTGCGTTCTTATCTTGTTTCCCCTTTTTATTTTGTTTCTATAGCCAAAGCAAAGTGGATTCGTTGCTGTTTAGTAACAGTCATAAAGTAACCTTGATCTGTTGCATCACCATTAATTTCTACGGTATCATTATAGCGTAATTCACGCAGGTAATTCATCTCTAAAGATCTGATCTGATTGGTCAATACAAGCTCAATGGGCAATCTGTCCATACACCAATCCAGGTATTTTACATTGTTGGCGTGATTGACAATATCCAGGTCAGAAAGCCTAACGCTATATTCATCAATATTTTTGACGGTCTGGGAAATATCCAATTTCGAAAATGGCTGTTGTGTGGCCGGGCGATCAGGATAGGTGGTAAAATCTTCGGTGGAAATTGCGAGTGTTTCAGAGCTCCTTTTCACGGTATTGATAACAGCCCAATAACTGGTTGCAGTAACATAGATCTGTCCATTGACTGTAATTTCAAAATTCCGCGTTGAGCGTGCACCCTCTAATTCTTGAACCCAAGTTTTTACCTTGACATGATCCATCCATTTGGGCAACCGTGCAATCTCTATGCGTATGCGGCTAAGTACCCAGGTTTGGTTATGTTTGGCCATTTCTTTAAAACCGAATCCCACAGCATTGGCATGTTCTCCCGCGGTAAGCTGAAGGATATTGGATAAATCGGAGAAACGAATACGGCCGTTAGAATAGCATTGTGTGAAATAAATTTCCCACTCTTTTTCAAAAACAGATTTTTCCATTTACATATTGTTTTGATCAAAAATAGGCAATATGAATGATTTGGGCTATAAATTCAAAATGAAATGACACTATATTTAGATATCTCGTTATAAATGCCTGTTGGGCTTGCTGGTAACTCTCAAAGCGGAGTAGTGTGTCCAAAGTACAATCGTTTTTTTATTGTAAAATAAATGATAGTTTTCAAGGATTTAATTGATTTTTATCATGGGAATCGGTAGATTTAAATAAGCCAATGGCAGAAAGAGATAAAATAAGATTGGCTTTAAAGCGTTATAAAAGTAGCATAGCGCAAAACAATAATTTACACATTAAATGCTAGTATTATGGTTGGAGAACTAATAGCTAAAGAGGAAATTCCTCAATTTAAATTTATCCCGGCGAGTGAAGATAAGACAGCGACTTTTATGGATAAATTGAAAGGGGCACTTCGGTTGGGAAATGAGTTTAAATCCAAAACTGAAATCGCCTTTGAGACTGATTCCGGACCAAAGCGTATCGAGACCACTGTATGGTCGTTAACCGATAGATATATTCAGATTAAAAGTGGCGTTTTAATACCACTGAAATCTATTATAGCAATTGACTATTAAATAGACAAAGAAAGGCTCCTCATTTAGTTAAGGAGCCTTTCGCTTTTAATGATTGATGCTGTTAAGAAGCGTATCAGTATTGTGTTCCTTTCTAAGAGGACCTCTTGCAAAAAGATATTTCTAATACGTTTCGCCTGTTAATTCTTTTAGGCGTATCTCGGATACCTTTGCATCATATTGTGCTGTATAGCTACGTGTCATTACATTGATGTAGTTTAACTGTGCTGTTCTTACTTCTAAGGTTGTGATGGTACCGATACGGAATTTATCCATCGTGATGTTTAAATTTTCTTTTGCCAGTTCCTCATTTTTCCGTTCTACATTAGCTAGCTCCATATTGGTGATGTAGGTTTGGAACAGGGTTCTGACCTGAGCCTGGATATCCTGTTTTTGTTGCTGTATCTGTAGCTCGGAGCCTTTAATCTGAAATTTGGCAATCCGTTCGTTTCTATTTTGCAGAAATCCATTGAAAATATTAAGGGAAGCCGATACGCCGTAGGTAAGACCTCTATTTTTGTTTTCTGTCGAGAAACCGAGGGAGGAGTGGGATTCGTTCCAGTTGTACCCACTATTTAGGCCAATTTTTGGATAACGTTCGGCCTTAACTGCTTTTAAGTTGAGCTCGGCCACCCGATTGTTGATGATGGCAAGCTGAATTTGCGGATTTTGTCGATCGGCAATTTCGATCAGATTACCAAGTTTAAGATCCGTATCAAGTTTCATTTCGTCTTCAATTTGAAAATCTAGACTCAAGTCGCGCGTCATCAGCTGATTGAGGTAAGTCTTGGTATTTTTGAAGCTTTCCTGTTGTCTGAGTAAGTTTGTCTGATCGGTATTTAAATCGACTTTTGCATTCAGGAGGTCAAGCTTGGAGCCTTTTCCGATCTCCAGGCGATTTTCGGCAAGCGTGACACGGTATCTCGATAAGGTGATGGTTGTATCTAGGGCATTTATCAGGCGCTTTTGCTGCACCAGATTGTAGTAGGTAGCCATGACTTCGCTGAGCTGGGTAATCACTTGATATTTAATCTCCGCTTCCCCTTGACGTTGTATTTCTTTGAAGCGGTCGCGACGGGCGAACATGCCCAATCCATCGAATATCGTCCAGTTTAGGTTGACTCCATAAGACATGTTATCATTTTTTGCATTGGAAATCTGCTGTATTTGACCATCTGCTCTGACCTGCCTTGAATTCTGGATGGAGTTGCTTCTATTGAACGTTCCAGTTACCGCTGGAAGCATACCAGCGCTTCCCAGACTGGTATTCTCCATATCGATGTTATTGTCATTTTTAGCCAAAAGAATATTGAAGTTATTGCTCAACGTTGTTTTTAGCGCATCTTCCAAGGTCAGTATCTCTTGTGCACGAGCTTGAAACATGATGGAGTAAAGTAATACTAGTAGGATGAAATTTCTCTTCATGTCTTTATTATTCGTAGCTTTTAATGTTATCAAATTCAGGTCTATGCTTTTTTTGTCTTGACCACATGTAATAGATTGCCGGGATAATGAACAAGGTTAGGATAAGGGAGAATATTGTACCACCAACGATAACAACCCCCATACCAATTCTACTCGTTGAAGCAGCTCCAAGTGACATGGCAATCGGTAATGCGCCCAAGGCAATGGCTAGACTTGTCATTAAGATCGGTCTGAGGCGTGATTCGGCAGAGTGCATAATTGCCTCAAATTTTTCCATTCCCTCTTCGCGCATCTGGTTGGCAAACTCAACAATCAAGATACCATTTTTTGTCACGAGACCAATTAGCATAATCGTTCCAATTTGGCTGAATATATTCCAGGTTTGATCAAATAACCATAGACTTATCAGTGCTCCGGCAACCGCCATGGGTACCGTAAGGATAATGATAAATGGGTCGAGGAAGCTTTCAAATTGGGCAGCTAAGATCAGGTAGATAAGCAACAAAGCAAGACCAAAGGCAAATAGTGTATTGGAACTACTTTCAACGAAGTCACGTGATTCGCCACTGAGGTCGGTGGTGAAACTCTGATCGAGCACCTTTTCTTTTATGCGATCCATTGCTGCAATGCCGTCACTCATACTCATGCCCGGCGCCAAACCGGCTGAAACTGTAGCCGACATGTAACGGTTATTGTGGTAGAGTTGGGGTGGACTGCTCTCTTCCTTAACGCTTACAACGTTGTCTAACTGAATAAGCTGTCCGAGGTTATTACGCACGTAAATTGACGCAAGGTCCGTAGGTGTGGCTCTACGGTCGTTTTCAACTTGGCCTATGACCTGATATTGTTTGCCATCACGCATAAAATAGGCGAAACGTTGGCCGCTTAGCAACAATTGGAGGGACTGCGAAACGTCAAGTACGGAAACGCCCAGACTGAGGGCTTTCAGACGATCAATTTCGACATGCAGTTCGGGTTTGTTGAACTTCAGGTTGATGTCCGTTGTGGAGAATGCCGGATCGCTGTTGACCTCATTCATAAATTCGGGTATCTTTTCCTGAAGTTTTTCAAAATTTTGTGCCTGGATAATGTACTGAACAGGTAATCCACCTCTTCGATTCATGGATATCGTTGGCGTTTGCGAAACATTGACGCGGACACCATCGTATTTTTTTGTCCATTTGGTCAGTTCTTTTGCAATATCATCCTGAGACTTTTTACGTTCTTCAGGATCTACCAGTGTCATCCGTATACGTCCGGAGTTGACTGAGCTTGCGCCGAAACCCGGGGAGGTAATATTTAAACTGATTTTGTTTTCGGGAATGGAGTCATAGACTAATTTATCCAGATCTTGCATGTATCGGTCCATGTATTCATAAGTGGCACCCTCAGGGCCCGTCACGTTGACAGAAATGCTGCTCCTGTCATCATAAGGTGCCGTTTCTTTTTTAATGGAGGAGAAAAGGATGCCAATAATCACAAAACATAGGATCAGAATTGGAAAGCTTATCCATTTGAATTTCATGAATTTTTCCAGCGCATTGGCATAACCTTTATTCATTTTGACGAACATGGGTTCTGTCCAATCGTAAAATTTTGTCTTCTTGTGTCCACCGCCTTTGATTAGATAGGCATTGAGCATCGGCGTGAGGGTGAGGGAAACAAATGCGGAAACCAATACGGCCGAGGCGATGACGACACCAAACTCCCGGAAAAGCCGTCCCACAAAGCCCTGAAGAAATATAACGGGTAAGAATACGGCTGCGAGTGTGATTGAAATGGAAATAACAGCGAAGAATATTTCCTTCGATCCTTTCAGGGCCGCCTCAATAGGGGACATTCCCTCTTCAACTTTCTTGAAGATATTTTCGGTAACAACGATACCGTCGTCGACGACAAGTCCCGTCGCGAGTACAATAGCGAGCAGCGTCAGTACATTGATGGAAAATCCGAAAATATACATAATAAAGAATGTCGCGATCAAGGATACGGGAATGTCCAATAGAGGACGTAGTGCGATACCCCAGTCGCGGAAGAAAAAATAGATAATCAGGGTGACCAGGATGATCGAAATCAGGAGTGTCTCGGCGACTTCCTCAACAGATTTTTTGATGAATGTCGTATTATCAGAAGCGATGTTGAGTATAATATCCTGGGGCAGATCTTCTTTGATCTGATCGAGCATTTTATAGAAATTGTTGGCAATATCGAGGTAATTTGTTCCGGGCTGCGGAATAATGGCAATACCGACCAGCTGTTTACCGTTACTGACCATTTTTGTTTCGAGATTTTCAGCATCTATTTCTGCCCGGCCAATATCGATAAACTTGACGATACGGCTGCTATCCGCCTTTAAAATGATGTTATTGAATTGCTCGGGCGTAGACAGGTTGCCGACGGTTTTTACAGTGAGCTCGGTTGTGTTTCCAACAATTTTCCCCGAAGGTAATTCAACATTCTGGCTATTCAATGCTGTACGAATATCCGAAGCCGTGATACCATAGGCGGCCATACGGTCGGGGTTGAGCCATAGACGCATGGCGTAACGTTTTTGACCATAAATCTGTGTGCTGCTGACACCGGGGATGGTTTGTAACCTTTCGGAAATCACATTTTCGGCGTAGTCGCTCAGCGAAAGTTTATCGCGCGTCTCACTTTGCAATGTCAATGTAATAATGGGATCGGAGTCCGCATCGGCTTTGGATACCACCGGTGGGGCATCAATATCCTGTGGCAGGCTTCGCACGGCTTGGGATACTTTATCCCGGACATCATTTGCGGCTTCCTCAAGGTTCTTTTTTAAGTCAAACTCAATGGTGATATTACTGGATCCCTGATTGCTCGAAGAAGAGATGTTGCGGATACCATCGATCGAGTTTATGGCCTTTTCTAGCGGCTCGGTAATCTGAGATTCAATGATATCTGGATTCGCACCGGCATAGTTTGTTCTGACGGAAACAATCGCTGGGTCAATAGAGGGGTATTCACGTACGCCTAGAAAACTAAAACCAATATAGCCAAACAATATGATGGTAATATTGACGACAATAGTTAAAACAGGGCGTTTAATAAAAACTGCAGATAAATTCATGTACAACTAGTTAGCTAATGATACCTTAACTTTTGCTCCATCTTTTAACGACAGAACGCCCGTGGTTAAAACGGTGTCACCGGCACTGATGCCAGATAGAATGACGATGTCTTTGTCGGTACGCGCACCTGTTTCAACCTTCACTTCCTTGGCAAGGCCATGTTGTAATACAAAGACCTTTTTTCCATCCTGTACGGGAACAATGGCTTCTGTTGGAATGGATATCGCATCGTTTTCCACTTCGATCGGCACAATCACATTGACAAAGGATCCGACTTTCAATTTGCCCTGATCGTTCGTTGCTCTGGCGCGGACGGTGAGTGTTCTGGTGTTAAGTGATACTTGCGGTTCAACGGCGTAAATGTTTGCTTTTATGACGGTTGGGTCGTTGGCTACGCTGAACTCAATGGGCATGTTTATTTTAACAATATTGCTGTATTTTTCGGGAACTGCAAAGGTAATTTTGACAAGATTGTCCTTCACTAAGTTTGTAATCAGGGTACTGGATGAGACAATGGCTCCTACGGAAATATTCCGAAGTCCAATCATGCCACTAAAAGGGGCGCGGATGGTTGTTTTGGATATTTGTGCCTGAATCAACTGGATCTGTGCTAAGGAGGTTTTTAAAGCTGCACTGGCTATATCAAACTCCTCCTGACTGATTGCTCCTTTTTGCAGCAGCAGTTTGGCCCGACGTTCATTTTCGGCATTCAGCTGGTTTGTTGTTTGTGCTTGTCTTAATTGTGCCTGAAGTTCAATATCATCAATCTTGATCAAGGGTTCGCCCTGTTTGATGCGCTGCCCTTCGGAGAAATAGATTTTGGTGATTCGACCACTTACTTCACTTCTGATTTCAACCTGCTCTTCTGCGTCAATGCTTCCTGAGAGATTAATGGATCGATCGGCGACGGAAGATTTGGCAATGATAGCCTGTGCGGGGACTGGCATATCTTTTTTCCCATTGGGCTTATCAGCTTCTTTTTTGTCTTTTTTAGCAGTTATCAGAAAGTATCCACCTCCAAACACAGCACAAGCCAAAAGGAGGTAAATGATCGATTTTTTATTCATACGGATATAGTCTCTTATGTACTTTTTACATTTAACGGGTAAATATAGGTTTATTATTATGAGGATATCAGTTGTCAAAAGGATTTTACAATACGACCAAAACATTGCAAATGAACATCGAAATAGGCATCGAAATGGACGTAGCGGGAACGATTGGAAATAAAAAAAGCCAGAAATAAGTTTCTAGCTTTATTGATTACTATTTTTTTGATTTTGCTTTTTGTTCCACTTCTTTTGAAGCCCCATTTTTTACTTTTGGCTTGATGGCAGCTTTCGATACATGTGGTCTTCTTTTTCCAAAAGAACCATTTGATATTTTTCCTCTTCTGGTCTTGATATCACCTTTTCCCATAGTGTAAAATATTTTGGTTTTAACAAATTATATTGATTACCTAAATATAACACTTTCTTTTCGGATATTCAACCTGTTCATTTTTAAATAATTGGAAAAATGCGTTTTTGAATAGCTACATTGAAGTTTTGGTTAATCGTGTCGAAAAATAAATTATTGACGGGCCTGTTTTCAGCGACTAAATAAGGGATTTCCAATATTTTGCTCTTTAACTTGATACGGTAGTAGCCGTATAATAAACCTTTGGTCGTTTGAATTGATTCGATCTTCTGAACGGCTTCTATGTCCTTAAAAATGTTAAAAGCATAATTTTCTCCTCTTAGCTGTTCAATAAAAACCTCATTGGTTTTGGCATTGTACCATATTTGTTGGCTTTTGAGCTTACTAAAGTGGTTGTTGAACAGAAAGAGATAGCCCAACAAGAAAAAGGCAATCGGAATCAGGAACAGGACGATTTTTATCTTCATGAACAGCAAAACGGTGATCAAAATGAGGATAACTCCCATAACGGCATTGGAAACGCTCTTCTTTAGATTTGCCTGGATGACTGGAGATGAAGCTTCAATCAACTGAAAACCTGATTTTAAATTTCTGGACATATCCTCGGTAAACCCAAATAGATTGAATTTTTTGCGTATCATCAGATAAGCAATAAGAATAATTAGCCCAATGATCAAAAACCGCATATTTTTCTTCTAGTATTGTTCGTCTTCATTCGGGTATTGTACCGCTTTTACTTCGGCCACATAATTTGCTACTGCTGTTGTGATTTGTTCGTGCAAATTAGCGAAATGACGCATAAATTTTGGTTTGAAATCGGCATTCATTCCAAGCATATCGTTAATCACAAGGACTTGTCCATCGCAATCCGGCCCAGCCCCAATACCAACTGTTGGAATCGCTAGTTTTTCGGTTACTGTTTTAGCTAATTTTGCCGGTATCTTTTCCAGAACAATTGCAAAACAGCCCGCCTCTTGCAAAGCGAGCGCATCTTCGACGAGTTTAGCGGCTTCTTGTTCTTCTTTTGCCCGCACACCAAAATTTCCAAATTTATTGATGGATTGGGGAGTCAGCCCAAGGTGTCCACATACAGGGATGCCGCCGGCAATGATTTTTTTGATGTTTTCGATAATTTCAAGTCCTCCCTCTAGTTTCAATGCGTGCGCACCCGATTCTTTCATCATGCGTACAGCTGCATTGTAAGCCTCATTAGCCGAGCCCTGATAAGATCCAAATGGCAAATCTGCTAATACCATGGCTCGCTCGGTACCCCTAGCAACGGCAGCGGCATGGTAGATCATATTATCTAGGGTGATAGGCAAGGTGGTTTCGTAGCCAGCAAATACGTTGGCAGCGGAATCTCCAATCAAAATAACGTCAACACCAGCTTGATCTACCATTTTGGCCATGGAGTAATCATAGCTTGTAAGCATAGAAATCTTTTCCTGACGTTCTTTCATGGCTTGCAGCATTGCTGTGCTTACTCGTTTCATTTCTTTGTTTACAGACATCTTAACTTATATTGTGTGTTCAAAAGTAAGCTTTTTATCATACATTGACCAATATTCTGCCTTGTGTTTTGTATTTTTGCAGAATGATACAAAATGAGACTCATCTATTTAAATTCCCCAAATTTTCAGAATTAATCATCCACGAGGATGAAAATTTGATTGTTATCAATAAACCGCCGTTTGTCGCTTCTTTAGATGAACGTGAGGGTGGGGAGGTCAATATTCTTCGCTTGGCGAAGAAATATCATCCTGATGCACAGGTATGCCACCGCCTGGATAAAGAGACCTCGGGTATTTTATTAATTGCAAAAAATCCAGAAACATACCGTACAATTTCCATTGCATTTGAAAAAAGAAAAGTGAATAAGATTTATCATGCAATCATAGGTGGTACACATACTTTTCAGGATTTGCTTGTCGATTTGCCCATCTTGAACCAAGGCAATAAAAATGTATCTATTGATCGTGCAAACGGCAAACCGGCAGAGACCATCTTCAATTCGATCAAATACTACAAGAACTATACCTTAGTGGAATGTAAACCCATTACAGGACGTATGCACCAAATCCGTATTCACCTAGCGACACAACATGCCGCTATTGTGGGGGATGACATGTATCGCGGTAAACCTGTGTATTTGTCCCAAATCAAGAAAAGGGGATATACATTATCCAAAGATGAAGAGGAACAACCCATTATGAAGCGTTTTGCACTACATTCAAAACATGTTGAATTTGAGTTGAACGGAGTTAAGATGGCTTTTGAGGCACCTTATCCAAAGGATTTTGCGACCTTGTTGAAGCTGTTGGATAAGTTTGATTCTTAATAGCGGGATTACCTATGAGTCCGAAGACAAAAAAGATAATCGGAAACGTTGTATTTGTACTGCTTATCGGTTTGTTGATCTGGCCAACAAGTAGAAGTTATTTTCAGCAATTTTTAATGAAAATGGGTTTTTTCAAACCTAAACTGGAGCTTAATTCAGCTTCTAAAGATTCCGATAGGGTGGCTTCAGGGGGCGCATTCAGTCATGTCTCCTTTGTCAATTCGCTGGGAGAAACAGTCAAGGTGGCGGATCTGAAGGGAAAAGTGGTGTTTATTAATTTTTGGGCAACGTGGTGTGCACCTTGTCGCGCAGAAATGCCTTCGATCAATGTACTCTATGATCGCTATAAAGATAACGCAAATATGGTGTTTTTGATTGTGGAGATAGAAGGCAGGAAAGCAAAAGCAGAGGCTTTTATGAAGGAACAGCAGCTGACTTTGCCGATTAGTTTTCCAAATAGTGATATTCCAAAAGAGTGGCTCTCGGGTTCAATTCCTTCAACGGTGATATTGGACAAAGCGGGTAATGTAGCGACACGGCATGAAGGTATGGCGGATTATTCAAGCCCTGATGTAGGTAAATTTATTCAAGATTTAATCAATAAATAATTTTAAGATCTCTAAATATAGCATGACAAGAGCAGAACTTATTCATCAAATAAAAGCGAAACGCTCATTTTTATGTGTCGGATTAGACACAGACCTCACGAAAATCCCGGAGCATCTCTTGGATGATGAGGATCCGATCTATAGCTTCAATAAGGCTATCATAGATGCAACAGCTGATTTGTGTGTTGCCTATAAGCCCAATATTGCGTTTTATGAATGTTATGGAATTAAAGGCTGGCAATCGCTTCAAAAAACCTGGGCTGCGTTACCAAAGGATTGTTTCAGTATTGCTGACGCAAAAAGGGGGGATATTGGCAATACGTCGGGACGTTATGCGATGGCATTTTTTGATGAAAAGACGTCTGGTCTTGGCTTTGATAGTATTACAATCGCACCTTATATGGGTAAGGACTCGGTGACTCCATTTTTGGATTTTAACGATAAATGGGCAATCGTACTTGCTTTGACGTCGAATGAGGGTAGCTTGGACTTTCAAAATTTTGAAAACAAAGAAGGGCTGCAATTGTTCGAACAGGTGATCGATAAAGTCAATACCTGGGGGACACCTGACAATTTGATGTATGTTGTCGGAGCAACACGCGGAGAGGGGTTTATCAAAATTAGGGAACATGCACCAGACCATTTTTTATTGGTTCCAGGAGTGGGGGCGCAAGGAGGTTCGCTTGAAGATGTTTGTAAATTTGGTATGAACAAAGATTGTGGGCTTTTAGTAAACAGCACAAGGGGAATTATCTATGCTTCAAAAGGACGTGACTTCGCTGAAAGAGCACGGGAGGAAGCCCTAATTCTACAGAAAGAAATGGAAGTAGAACTGTTAAAAGCAGGCATTATTTCCTGATTTGACATTTAATAATTCATTCGTAATACTTACCTTTGCAGCATGCCAGAAAAAATTATAATTCTAGACTTCGGGTCTCAATACACACAGTTGATCGCTAGACGTGTCAGAGAACTAAATGTGTATTGTGAGATACACCCGTTCAATAAATTGCCAGATTTTGATGACTCCGTAAAAGGTGTTATCTTTTCAGGAAGTCCTTATTCTGTTAGACAAGAAGATGCACCGCAAATTGATTTTGTCGCTATTCAGGATCGTTTCCCACTTTTAGGAGTTTGTTACGGAGCACAATACATTGCTCAAAAATCAGGTGGTGAAGTGTTACCTTCTGAAATCCGCGAATATGGTCGTGCAAATCTGCAGTTTGTCAATAGTGAGAATGAATTATTGGCAGGAGTACCAACTCAATCGCAGGTATGGATGTCACATGGAGACACTATCAAAGAAGTTCCTGCAAATTTTGATATTATAGCAAGTACGGATAAAGTTCGTGTTGCTGCTTATCAAGTAAAAGGCACCCGTACCTATGGTATACAATTCCACCCGGAAGTAACACATAGTACTGATGGGGCTATTTTATTGAAAAACTTCGTTGTAAACATTTGTGGTTGTGCACAGGATTGGACACCAGACGCATTTGTTGAAACAACAGTATCCTCTTTGAAAGCGCAATTGGGTGACGATCATGTTATCATGGCTTTGTCGGGAGGAGTAGATTCGACAGTAGCAGCAGTATTGTTGCACCAAGCAATCGGAAAAAATTTACATTGTATTTTCGTAGATCATGGTCTGCTTCGTAAAGATGAATACGAGCAGGTGTTGGATTCTTACAAAAATATGGGGCTAAATATTAAAGGAATAAATGCCAAGGATTTATTTTATGGTAGATTAGCTGGGGTTTCTGAACCAGAAGAGAAACGCAAAATCATTGGTAATTCATTTATTGATGTTTTTGATGAAGCTGCAAAAGAAATCCAAAAGGAATTACCTGAAGGAATTGAAGCGAAATGGTTGGGACAAGGAACAATTTACCCAGATATTATCGAGTCGGTTTCAGTGAAAGGACCTTCAGCAACAATCAAATCGCACCATAACGTTGGTGGTTTACCTGATTTCATGAAATTGAAAGTCGTAGAACCACTTAAAACGTTGTTTAAAGATGAAGTGAGAAGAGTAGGAAAAGCTTTAGAAGTGGATCAGGCAATTTTAGGCAGACATCCCTTCCCTGGACCAGGTTTGGCAATTCGTATTTTAGGTGATATTACACCTGAGCGTGTACGTATTGTACAAGAAGCTGATGCGATCTTTATCAATAATCTAAAGGAAGCTGGCTGGTACGATAAAGTATGGCAAGCTGGTACAATTTTCTTGCCAGTGCGTTCTGTAGGCGTAATGGGTGACGAGCGTACTTACGAGCATGTTGTTAGCTTACGTGCAGTTGGTTCTCTTGATGGAATGACTGCGGATTGGATACATTTACCATATGACCTGTTGGCAAAAATTTCAAATGAAATTATCAACCATGTGAAAGGAATAAACAGAGTTGTATATGATATCAGTTCAAAACCGCCCGCTACAATTGAGTGGGAATAAAATATGGGTTGCGGCACTTGTAGCATTATGTCTTGCAAGCTGCACAACCAAAAAAAGCACAGTATTGCGTTCGCCTTCCTCTGGTCAAGGCGAACAGCAAACTGCTGTGACTAAGCCAGCAGTTGACAAAGATAAGACCATTGCCAAAGTGGGGGATATCCAGGATGTCAACGGCCATGCTGTGAAAAATAATCGCATCGCCTTGCTATTACCGTTCGAGTTAAGTGGTATTGCGGGGACGATTACAAAAGAAGATGTGGAGCGTTCTTCCTTGGCTCTTGATTTTTATCAGGGATTTCAGTTGGGCCTTGACAAAATTGCCAAAGAGGGTGCTTTATTTGATCTACAAGTAATTGATTCTCGAGACAATGTTGCCTACAATGCGACTTTAGGGACTTCGGTGAATGTTAAAGATGCCGTACTTGTGGTCGGTCCGGTATATCCTCGTGAGATAAAAAGCTTTGGGCAAACATTTGCAAATAAGAATGTGCTACAAGTTTCTCCGTTGGCGGCGACTATGGCTTCTGAATTTAGCCTACCCAATTTGGTTTCCATCACACCTTCTATTCGTACACACGCAGAAACATTAGCAAAATATGTTGCTGATCAGTACTATACGGGTGATCAGATTCTGGTATATGATGCCGGTGACGATGAAAGCAAGCAGTTTCTAGTCAATTTTGTTAGCGAGATTTCAAAGGCTAATGCACAGGCAAAAGTAAAAACCGTTATGAGCGTCAACGAGCTCAATAATAGCCTTGTGTTGACGGGAACTAATCATGTCATTTCTGGTACGGCCAATAAGAATTTGGTAAAGGGGCTTTTGGATGCTATGGACGAACGCTTTTTGAATCCAGGTAACCAGTTTAAGTTGTATGGACATCCAAATATGGCTAAGCTTTCTTTTGAGAATTTCGAAAATATGGATTTCTATGGACTTACTATTACCTCTTCCAACTTAGTGAATGAGAATGATAGTGATACCCGGAAATTTATTGGAAATTATAAATCGGCTTATAAAGTAGACCCGTCTGAGTTTTCTTATAAAGGTTATGATGCGGCATTGTATTTCGGTCGATTGATTCATAAATATGGCGTGGATTATGTTAGCCGAATGACGCAAGATAAGTTTTCGGGATTGAATAGCGATTATAAATTTGAGTTTTATCCAAAATGGGGCTATGCTAATAGAGCTTTGGGTATAATGGTTTATCACAACAAAAAATTTGAAAGAAAATAATCTTTGAATGGCTGAATTCAGTGAAAGACGTGTTCATCAGCAAATACGTAATTTTGAGCGGGCAATGGATGGTTTTGAAGCTGATCAACCATTTTCGCGTTATTTGACTACTTTTTTTAAGTTGAACAAGCAAATGGGATCTTCTGATCGGAAGTCTACCTCCCGTTTATGTTATAATTATTTTCGTCTGGGAATGGCGGCTTCGCAGTTGTCACAACAGCGTAGATTGGTGCTTGCGGAATTCCTATGTGAACAGGAAAGTCCTTTGGTGGCCCTTTTTGAGCCTTCCTATAGCGATAAACTCCATCTGCCGCTGAAAGACAAAATTGCATTTCTAACGTCTGAGGGTGTTTTTAAACTGAATGACCTCTTTCCTTTTGCGGATTATATTTCTGAAGAGGTTGACTTGGTGCAATTTTTAGAAAGCCAGTTGATCCAGCCCAGCTTATATATTCGGGTGAAACGCGGGAAGACAAAGATCGTGTGTGCTATTTTGGATAACAATCAGATTCCTTATTCCATGATTGGCGATCAGACTATCGCCTTGAATAATGGAACATCCTTGCAGCGATTTGATGTCTTGGATGGGATCATAGAAGTGCAGGATCTGTCTTCGCAGCGCACTTTGGATTATATGGAACCCGCTGAAAGAGAATCCTGGTGGGATGCATGTGCGGCTTCGGGTGGGAAATCACTCTTGTTGATGGATGCTTGTCCATCTGTTAATCTTTTGGTTTCTGATGTTCGCATGAGTATTCTCCGAAATCTCGATGAACGTTTTGACCGTGCCGGAATAAAGCATTACCGAAAAAAAATACTCGATCTTACCAAGGATAGCTTCGCAATTCTTGGGAGCGAACGATTTGACGGGGTGTTATTGGATGCGCCTTGTACTGGATCGGGAACCTGGGGACGTACACCAGAAATGGTTAGACAGTTTCGGGCCGCTAAGATTGCCGAATTCAATGCACTACAAAAGAATATTGCGAGTAATGTGGTGGGGCATGTTAAAGCGGGCAAGCCTTTGATTTATATAACCTGCTCTATTTTTAAAGCAGAAAACGAAGATGTTGTCAATTACATTGTAGATAATTTTGGCTTTGAAATAGAACGTATGGACTATTTGAAAGGTTATGAAGAGAAAGCGGATAGTATGTTTGTGGCGCGATTGATTAAAAAGTAATTTGTATATAATAAAAACAAAAAGGCTATTTTTTCCAATGAAAAAATAGCCTTTTTTTATACATATGGATCGTTTAATATCAGTCACATTTACTTGGAACAACGAGTACAGGGCAGGTAGATTTACGAATGACTGACTCGGATACAGAGCCAGAAATAAAGTGATCAAAGCCCGTTCGTCCATTGGTCCCCATAATAATAAGATCGGCAGACCACTCATGGGATGCGGCCAGAATTTCTTCTTTAATGGATCCGATTCGATTAAAAAGATATACTTCGCCTGCGCCCGTAAATTCGCGGCTTATTTTCTCAAGATATTTTTGTGCATTATCCTGTTCCATTTCCGATACTTCTGGAACGATAATAGGTTGCTGCCCTAATAGCGGGTCCGCACCAAAGCTGGCCGGAGAAGTAGGGGGAACAACAGTGACAAGCGCTATGGAGGCTCCAAATACCGCGGCCATTTCTTTGGCATATAGTATAGCCTTTTCTGAGCATGGTTCGTCGTCAACAGCGACGAGTATCCTTTTGAATTTTGAATTTGTATTCTCCATTTCTACTATAATTAATTTATCTTCGTCATATAATATATAATCACATTTTTGACGATTTTGTTTTGTTTAGCACATGAAATATGGTATTTGTACACTAACTCTCGTTCCGTTACGTTTAGAACAGGCACACCGTAGTGAGATGGTTTCTCAGGTATTGTTTGGGGAACTTTTTGAGATCCTTGATGAACAGGCCGATTGGACATCAATACGTCTGTTGGAAACGGACTATTTAGGCTGGATTCAAAACGGGCAGTTTCAGGAACTAAACGACTTGGATATGCAACATTATCTGACCGGAACACCAGTTATCGTTGGAAGGGAGGGGGGAGTTCTTTTTACTGATACCGCACAATTTCAGCTCTGTCATGGAACCAAACTTTTCCTTGATGCAGGAAATACTGTCAATTTATCTCCATTGGGATTAAACTATCAAGGTAGTATCAATCCGTTTCTCAGAAATCAATTTGAAACTGAGGTGTCACGATTGGCTTTGAGTTATAAAGACACTCCTTATCTATGGGGTGGGCGTTCACAATGGGGGGTCGATTGTTCCGGTTTCTCCCAATTGATTTATAGCTGTTTTGATCTTTCCTTGCCTCGTGATGCTTATCAGCAGGCAGAGATGGGGCAAACTGTGGATTTTGTTTCGGAAATACGGGTAGGGGATTTGGCTTTTTTTGACAATGCCGAAGGAAGGATTACTCATGTAGGAATTATGCTGGATCGCGATACGATTATACATGCCTCAGCGAAAGTCCGTGTTGATCGTATGGATACGGAAGGTATTTTTAATGCTGAACAGAATCGTTATACACACAAACTCCGGATTGTTAAACGGTATAATTGATAAAGGTGGACATATAAAAAAAGGCTATAAGTAATTATAGCCTTTTCTATTGTCAAACGCCGTATTGACTAGAAGTGGAATTGTACACCTAAAGTTGGCGCTAATGAATTTGCGTCTAAACCAAATGTATTTGTTGATCTATCAGCTGTTTTATTATTGTTGTAGTTGTAGTATAAACCTCTAACTTTTAACTCGATACCAACTTTGCTTGTTGGGAAGTATGCCAAACCTGGAGCTAATTCAACACCGTAGTTTTCAAATTTTGATTCCGCTTTTGTGTTATTTGTTTCAACGGTAGTTTTTCCCCAAGACATTGGCACAGATAGTTGTGCAAAAAATCTTAATGGACCATTAGCAGAGTATTTTCTTACGAATGGAGAAACTTGGAACGCATCTCTTTTTGTGCTTAAGTCCGTAACACTCTCATCTTTGCTCCAGTTGTAACCAACTCCAGTACCAATTGCCAAGTTGTCGCTTATGAAGTAACCAACTGTTGGGTTAATGGAGAATGAGTTATTTTTGAAGTCTGTGTCTTTAACTTTAGAAGTTTGGAAGCCAACTTGACCACCAACTATAATTTTTCCTTGTTCAGTTTGAGCTTGTGCTGCTATTGTTAAACCTGCAATGGCAGTCAATGTTAGTAAAACTTTTTTCATGTCTTTTTTATTTAATAGTTTGTTTTAATCTGCCAGTAATTACTTCCTGACTTTTTAAATTTGTTAGTCAAATATCGAAATCTTATTTTGATTTTTTGTCACTGGATTGTCTAGATGTTTTGTCATTATTGTAAATTATAGTGGTTCAATAGATTAAAATTTAAAGTATTTCTATTTTTATCGTTTCTATTTAACAATAATGATATTAAGCTGACTTTTTGTTTTTAATTGTCAATTTCAAGTAAGAAGATAAAAAAAAGCCATTTGTCAACAGCGGACAAATGGCTTTTTTTTGTATTTGAAAGACCGATTTTAATCGAAATATTCTTTGATTCGCTCGAAGAATGATTTTTCACTTTTACCTGGTTGAGGTTTAAAGTTTGGCGATTCTTTCAGTTTGTTCAATAATTCTTTTTCTTCGTTAGACACGGCTTTTGGTGTCCAAATATTAACGTATACAAGTTGGTCCCCTTTGTGATAAGAGTTGACTTCAGGAATACCTTTTCCTTTTAACCTTAAAATTTTACCACCCTGTGTACCGGGCTCAATTTTAATCTTCGCTTTTCCATCTATTGTAGGGACTTCAACGCTAGTGCCTAAGGTAGCATCTACGAAATTAATGTATAGATCATAGATTACATTTAGCCCGTCACGTTTTAGACTTTCGTGTGGTACTTCTTCGATCAGGATAATTAAATCTCCTGGAACACCACCACGCGGAGCAGCATTCCCTTTTCCACTCATGGAAAGTTGCATGCCTTCACTTACCCCTGCAGGAATATTGATTGCGATTGTTTCCTCACCGCGTTCGAGTCCTTCACCTCTACAAGTTGTACATTTTGCTGTAATTTCAACGCCTTCGCCATTACAAGTAGGGCAAGTGCTTGTTGTTTGCATTTGTCCTAAGATGGTATTTGTTACCCTTCTAACAGATCCGGATCCCCCACAGGTTTTACAGGTATGGAAAGAAGATTTATCTTTAGCACCAGATCCGTCACAAGAATGACAGACCACTTGTTTGTTTACCTTTACCTTTTTCTCGACGCCTTTGGCAATTTCTTCGAGTGTTAATTTAACTTTTATGCGTAAGTTGCTTCCACGAGCTACCCGACGGCCACCACGCTGGCCACCACCGCCGCCAAAGAAACTTTCAAATGGATGTCCTCCACCAAAGATATCACCAAATTGGCTGAATATGTCTTCCATATTCATGCCGCCACCACCCCCAAAGCCACCACTTGCCGAATTACCGGCATGGCCAAATTGGTCATAACGTTGACGTTTTTGTGGATTGCTCAAGATATCGTATGCCTCAGCAGCTTCCTTAAACTGTTCCTCAGCTTCATGATCACCAGGATTTTTATCCGGATGGTATTTTATCGCCAATTTGCGATATGCTGATTTAATCTCCTTCTCGTCCGCTGATCGCGAGACACCAAGTATATCGTAATAATCTCTTTTTGACATCGTCTTAATATTATTGACCTATAACTACCTTTGCGTGACGGATCACTTTGTCACCTAAGTAGTACCCCTTTTCGATCACGTCCACTACTTTATTCTTTAATTCTGCTGTGGGTGCAGGAATTGCTGTGATAGCTTCTTGTAATTCAGGATCAAAGGCTTGGCCTGTAGCTTCCATTTCCTTTAACCCCAATTGCGATAACGTTTGTCTGAATTTGTTGTTAACAATATCCATTCCTGTTTTTACAGATTCAACATCTGTCGCTGTTTCCATGGCTGTTAACGCTCTGTCAAAATCATCTAGTGTAGGTAATAGCTTACTAATGACATCTTTTCCCGCTGATTGAATCAATTCAACACGTTCTTTACTTGTACGTTTTCTATAATTGTCAAATTCAGCAGAAAGACGAATGTATTTATCCTTTGCCTCTGCCAATTCTGCAGCCAATTTCTCTTCAGTAGACAGTTCTTCTGCTATATTATCAGCAGGCTGTTCTTGTTGTTCAGAAGAATTTGTTTCTACTGGATCTTGACCTTCATCGTAATAATTATCTTGCTCATTCATATCTTCAATGCTAAAATTAGATTCAAAAATTTACTCTATGCTTCGTTTGTCAAAGTTTTTGCCAAACAATAAAATTCCGACAGCTTGTCAGATTTTATTAAAAA
>NZ_CAXYKD010000040.1:0-25264 GCF_964277905.1 uncultured Sphingobacterium sp. | reverse complement strand
AAGCTATCATGAGCATTTCCATCGATGCTCATGATGGTTTTTGTTCTTATTTGTTGACTCAAAACTACAACACAATACGCTCCTAGCCTATCGGCTTTAGACCAACGATCGGGAAAACTCGGTGAATAGCGGGAAAGGGAAGGTGAATTTTAATTTTGTGATGTAGGTCACGGTAAATTATTATACAGAATCAAGAAATTTGTTCCAACAAAAAGAAAATCACAGCAATATGAAAGCAAGGCAACTCTTTAGCCAAATAGGAATATTTTCGGCTTTATTCATCCTAGTAGTAACGCATTGCTATGCAACAAGCCGAAAACCAAAAATTTTATTTGTAGTGACTAGTCACGATACAAAAGGCAATACAGGCGAAAAAACAGGTTATTATCTCGGTGAAGTCTCACATCCATGGGAGGTTTTAACAGCTGCTGGATATGAGATTGATTTCGTTAGCCCACAGGGTGGAAATCCACCTGTGGATGGATTTGACCTAAATGATCCCGTTAACAAAAAATTCTGGGAGGATAAATACTATCACAAAAAAATCACTCATTCGCTCAAACCTTCTCAGATAAAACCGGAAGAATATAAGGCCATCTTCTACGCCGGAGGACATGGTGCGATGTGGGATCTGCCTCTCGACTCGTCAATCGCAAAGATTGCCAGCAAGATATACGAGGCAAATGGCGTTGTCGCAGCTGTATGTCATGGTCCTGCTGGCTTAACCAACATCAAACTAAGCACCGGTGAATATTTGATAAAAGGAAAAAAAGTCAATGGCTTTAGCAATGAAGAGGAAGAGCTTGTAAAGCTCAGCAATATCATTCCCTTTTTACTGGAAGATAGACTAAAGGCAATAGGTGGGATTTATGAAAAGTCTGAACCTTGGCAGCCCCATGTCACCATTGACGGCAGATTGATCACTGGCCAAAATCCTCAATCAGCTAAGGCTGTGGGCACGGCCATCGTCAAGGCATTAGGTAAATAAGGTATCTACAAAAAGCCACATCTCACGACGTGGCTTCTAAACTAAACTTAAAACATATGAAAACTATAGTATTCTTCTACAGTCAAGCCTACCCTTTTACATAAGGTTGCATAGCTAGCAAGAATAATTTATATAATTACTGCGAAAAAAACTCGGTAAATTCATTTTGAACTGAAAAGCCATAGTTATCCTCCGCTTTAATTCGGATCACTTTTATGCTATCACCATTTACGTTTTGCAACGGAAATTCCCAAAGATGACCAGAGGCCCGCTTTCGTAAAGGATTCGCCGTGCTACCTAAAGTGGGATAGATTTTTTGATTATTTTTTTCGATAATATCGGATACAAAGGGATCTATACTTTTACTTTTCCGCATCTGGCCCCATTCTCCATCATTTATCTGCACCATGACACTTGTGCTATCTGCCGCTCCAAAAACATTTGCTAGCAATACGCCCGCTCTAACAGCGATATGCATTTGTTTTTTAGCATCCTGATCTACGGCTTTGAACTGAAACGAATAGCTATTGTTTTTAATATTAATCACAAAATACCCCCTTGGGCTACCGCACAACATCCTGGCATCCGGAACTCCTTTGGCATCCTTCTCACCACGCCACCAGTTACCACAGGTTGCACCAGCACCCAATTCCTGTATTGCTTTGTTTTTAAAGAAATAACGATCCACTTGATGGGTATGTCCAGACAAAATCAATACATTTTTATAATCAACCAACAGTTGAAGTACCTCCGTCCTATTTCGTGTAAAAGCCATAGGAATATGCTGACTAAGCACTACTAAAGCATCTTTTGGAATATAGGAAAGATCATTTTTCAAAAATGTCAACTGCTCATCAGTTAATCTTCCTTCATACGAATTTTTACCTGTAGCAAAGACATTGTTTAACACGATAAAATGTACATTACCATAATTGAAAGCATAATTATCAGCTCCAAAAACTGCATTGAATCGGTCGTTCATATGGTCCGGATTGGCAACGTTCCGATCATGGTTGCCGACCATCGTGTAGGATGACATCGGCAGTGCATCGATCATTTTCCCCACTTCAGGCAGAATCTCCATATTATTGTTGACTAAATCTCCCAGAACAAGATTAAAATCAATATCCTTCCTTCCTATAAGTTCGGAAAATATACTTTTGGCCGCAAATCCCAATTCCTCCTGATCGCTCACCTGCACATCTCCAATGGCGGCAATATTGAATTCGAGAGGGATATTTTTCCTCTTTCTTAATGGTATATCAAACACCAAAGTATCGGGAATAGTATGATTAGGATTGAGGTAATATGCATTTGCATTTCCTATTTTCTTTTCCTTTGCCCATACATATTCAGATGGAGTGATAGAAAAAATAGATTGACCAATCTTAGCTTCAAAGCTATATGCTCCGGTTTTATCGGTGCTTATCACATCAATGCCATTAGATACCGGTATTTTAGAAAGCTTTTTCTCTCCTTTATCCAAAAGGCCATTGTTATTTTTGTCTTCAAAAGCATGTCCTTCAATCCAGACTTTCTTAGCTACTGCTACTTGGGCTGTGACCTTTATTACAAAAAGTAATCCCAAGATCCAGATAATGCTTATTTTTTTTATCATATTATTCATTGCTGATATATAAGTCACGGTCAGATAATTTTATACATCCGACCGTGACCTGAACTATATTATAATCCGGGAATATCGTATTTGAAAAGAGCAGCTTTGCTGTTTATTACTGTGATCAAATAAGGTATTCCTTGATCACTTATCTGCATCACAAATTTATTTCCATTTTCTGGTGAAACCTGCACTGCCGTATTCCAGTTTCCTGTAGTTTCATTATAGGTACAGACCTTTATTCCATTGATTGCGTCTCCGTATGCCAAGAAAATTCGACCATCGGGGTGTATACGGACCGCCACATTATCGCGGTTTGCGGAGCTACTGGTCGTTTGGCTAATACCATCACCTAACTGTTTCCAACTGCTACCATTCCAATGCATAACAAATGTTTTATAAACAGGTGAATTGGACTGGTAAACCATATAAATTTGACCGTCTTCTTTTACGTCAAGATCAATATTGATACCTCCGGAATTTGACTCTGCAGGTCCGACATTAACACTTCCGACCAAATTCCAGGCACCATTTTCTAATCGATATACAGAAGGTTTACGGCTTGCTGTACCGCTTGTTAAATCCATTACGACATAATACAATTTATTATCCCGCCCTTTAAACATTTTTGAAAACCATCCTGTAGTTGACTGTGCAAAGGACTGCCCCGTCCACTTTCCATTACGTAACGATTCAGCATATGTACCACGGCTAGGGTAAGGAGAAGACGCACGTGAGAACACATATCCTAGATAAGGCACATCATTTTCATCCAACTTTAACGTTAAATAATTCACCCTGTTGAAAGACCCCTGCTGCTCACCTACAAATGACCAGGTATTATTCTCATACTTCATTAACGATGCATACTGTGCATTAGTTCCTGCCGTATAATCTCTAAATGCAACATAAGGAATTCCTTGTTTCGAAAAATCTAACGAAATATAATCGGCTCTTGTTGGCGTAAAGCCAGCTTCATTCCCTAAAGTTTCCCACTGTTTACTTTCACTATTGAACGCAGTAATAAGCCCTTTTCGTAAATCATCTGTACTGCCGGAAAATTGAACGGATACATACGGCTGATTATTTATTGGATTAATTTCAAGTCCTGCCTCCGCAACATTGTTGGTTTGTAAAAAATCTGGAAGCTGCATCGCTGTCCACACAGGCGCAGTCAACCTACCGACCTGAACAACAAAAATTTCGGATGTACCACTTTCTAAATCCTGCAATGTCAGGGTTTGGGGATTGGAATAATCTAAAATGGTTTCCTTGCTTTTGAAATCTGCACCATTGGACTTCAGTACTGTGCCGTCGTTGACAGTATATCGGGCAACCAACTCGGTGATATCGGCATCTACAGGTAGATCTACTTTGATATCAAGTTTGCTTATTTTAGCGGGATAATCGCGAAACAAATAATCTGGATTATCAGCTGCATAGAAACCAAAGGAAAGAATAGATCCCGACTTTTGTGCCGAAACGCTATATTCCGACATTCCGTTTGGTGTCACAAAACGGTAGACCGTTGCTTTGGAAAGATCGACAGCTGTAACCCCAGATTCCTGAATATTTTTCCCAACGTATGCAACCAATTTCTCCGAGGCAACCTTAAATGAAGGTACTGCTTTTGTGATATCTACCGAGTTGGGCACACGAATATAAATATGCTGTCCTTCAATAGTACCATATACTGCATCTTTAAGGCCCGGATTGCTTGAAGGGTCAAAAGAAAAGGATTGCAACTGTACATTATCTGCAAGTAATGCCTCCTGTTTGCATCCGAGAAGAAACAGACTAAAGATCATCGTGATCAATATTAAACAATAGTGTTTTTTCATCCCTATATTTTTATGATGATGAAGCTTAGGTCTTATCTTTATCAAACTTGTCTGATATATCGCTGACCATTTCATCTGTATGAATTATTTCTTTAAATTTTCTGGTAATAATACCGCCTTTACTTTGTAGGCTTTATTAAGCTTAAGTTTAGCATAATCGGCAATGTCAGCAGCTTTTATCTGATCAAGCATTTGCTTATAACTGGTAAAAAATGACCAGGTTCCAAAACCATAATAAACATGGTTGCGCAGTTCTGCACTCCAAAATGTATCTTTTCCAAATTGCTTGTCGTATACCTGGTACATTTGTACTTTAGCATTATTAAGTTCTTCAATAAAGTAAGACGGATCTTTTATGATTTTATCAAGTTCGACCTGAACTTGTCCGATCAAAAACTCTGCTCTTGAAGGTTCGCAGGTAAAATTAATACGTGTACGCATCAAATCGGTCGGTTCTGAAGTTGCACTGACACTAACGCCTACGCCATATACGCCTGACTGCTCTTCTCTCAAATTTTTTCGGAGTTTAACCTTGAGCACATTTTCCAAAAGTTCATTTTGTAGTATATCAGGGTAATCATAATGTGTAGAAGTGGTCTGATAGAACAAGTTAACCGTGGCCTTTTCGGCCTGGCCTGCATATTGGACAATTTCTTGATCTTGGCGTTGTTTATAAGCTGGCATCCGCTGCTCACTGCGGTAATATCCTCTAGGAAGTGCCGCTATATACTGTTCTACAAATGCTTGAATACTATCTATATCAAAATCACCGACGAGCACAAAATCAAAATCTTTAGCTGAATGGAAACGTTCTTTGAATACTGGTACAATACGATCGATCTGTAGATCCTTTTCAATGCGTTCGACCGAAAGTGTATTTTCTTCCAAATCGTCCGCCCCTATAGCTTTATTGATCGCTTGATTATAGGCATCCATCACATTGAATTTTTTATTCCTGGCGGCATCTAACCCTTGCTTTTTGATGCTTCCAAAAATTTTCTCATCGACACGAGGCTGAGTCCATTTGAGGTAAATCAGCTCAAACATAGACTTGATATCCTTTTGATTAGCTGACGCCGACAGTCCCTCTCGATTTGGCGCTATCATAAACGTGGCCGACGCTGAGTTTCCATTTAAAAATTTTGTTAATGCCGCCCGCGTAAATGCCCCCGCACCACTGGCTCCAATTATATTTTTGGCATACACAGCGTTGACATAATCGGAGCTGTCCATAGCAATAAAACCGCCTTTTCTAAAGGCTGTTAGTTGAATATGATTTTTCCTACTATCATTTTTCTTCAGAAAAAATCTGGCGCCATTGGAAAGTTGCCATTCGGTCACACCGACCTCGTTGATCAGTTTCTTTTGTATCACTTTACCGGATATAGGCAGATCGCTCAGCAATTGCTGGGGTATTTCAATATGATCTGTCCATTTCTTCAAATCTGCCTCGGCGGACTCTGCGAACAACTGGCGCAAAACACTTTCTTTGGGCACCTCTGCCATTAGGCGTTCAGGGGCGGTTAGCATCACAGCTGTATTTCCCGGCTTAAAATAACCCTGGAGATGATGCAGGAGGTTTAAAGAATCGAGTCGATCCAGATCACGTAATATCTGCCCATTACGTTGTTCCTTATCCATTAATATTTGGCCCGTAAAAAAGACATCTTTTAATTGGCTCAACATGATATTGGCATTTAGTTCTTTGTTCTCCGGCGCGCGTTGAAGCTGTCTTTTGTATTGCTCTCTATAATCAGACAGTTCTGAAGAGGTAAATCCATAGCGCAAAATACGTTCGCGTTCTTTCAAATATTTAGAAATTCCAGATTTGATCTGCCCCTCGTACAAGGTAGCTCCACCAACAGAAAGTCCATTGTTCAGTAAAAGATCAGAGACCGACATGGAAGCACTTTTGTAACTGTCGTCCAACTGGGCAATTCGATCAAATCTTTTCTTTAAAAGTGCATTTACTGCACTACGTTTTAAATTTTCAAAAAAATCAGCTTCCGTCTTTACAGCTTTGCTAGCCGGCAAAATCCCAATATAACTAAAGTCAATACTATTAGCCTCTTTGTCCGTATAGATATTAAAAAGTGTATCGGTATGATTTGCCAAGCTATATGAAATGCGCTTTGTTTCTGGTTTTCTGTTTTTAGCTTTTCCAAAAAGCTTTTTGATCATCTTCTCAACTGCTTTTGGATCTTGGTTTGTTACGACAGCCAATCCCATTAGGTTTGGCCTATACCATTTTTGATAAAAATCTACCAGCGTCGGCCGACGAAAATTACGCAATATATCCAGCGTGCCAATCGGTTTACGAAGGCCGTAACGGGAATGAGAAAAGATCAAAGGCAGGGTCTGATCGCTCAGGCGGGCAGAAAGACCTTCCTTGGTCCGCCATTCTTCTATGATGATGCCGCGCTCCTTTTCGATTTCCAAAGAATCGAAACTAAGATTGAACGCCCAGTCGCTAACGATATCAAGCGCTTTCTCTAAGTTTTCCTTCGACTTGCTATCGATCGTGATTTTATAAACCGTTTCATCATAGGAGGTATGTGCATTTAAGTCAGCCCCAAATTTAACGCCCAAAGACTCCAAGTAGGTGATGACTTCATTTTTTGGATAGTGCTTACTTCCATTAAAAGCCATGTGTTCAACAAAATGGGCTAATCCCAACTGATTATCCTCTTCCTGTAGACTGCCGGCATTGACAAAAAGCTGTATAGCAGTCTGCTGATTATTCGTATTATTAGGATAAATAAAATACTGAAAGCCATTTTTTAATTTTCCACGCAACAACTTTGGATCCTGTTTAAGGTCCTGCGCTTTCAGCTGTATGAATGATACAAGAAGAACACACAATATCCCTATTGTTTTTTTCAGAATATCCATATGTTCTATATTTTAGTAATTTTCAGACTGGATTGTTTATGATCAGGGCCGGGTAGGCCAAGTGTAATATTTTTATCGTTTCTGAGCAGACGAATAGTTAATGTATTGTCTTTACCTTCTTCTATCGAATGATTAATCCAGCGTATTGTTATAGGCATTTCTACGACACCTGGCTTAAACAAAAGCGACGAACCCGAATTAATAACTTCGTAATCTACGCCCGCTTTAAGGCCATCGCCCGCCACCACTTCATAATCCACTTCAATGGCTTCGAACTGTGTTTTTGTACTGAAATAAACTTTATAGTCAACCGACTCATTTCTGTTAGCCTGCACAGTTATTTCCGAAACGTTATTTTGGTGGATATAGAAAAAAGGATGATCATATGGAGTTTCTAATTCTTTATTACAAGCTAAAAATAGCAGGGAGATGAAACTCATTAAAAATAGGATATTTTTCATTTTTATTTATTTACAGTGGGATTGGGAGTGATGGATTTATTGGCATCTAATTCTGATTTTGGAATAGGAAGAATAAACAGATCATTGGGATAATTTATCTGACAGTTTGCCGAGTTACATCCGGTCCCACGATCCAGCGATTCTTTATAACGCATGATATCGTAGATACGCTGGCCTTCAAAAGCCAATTCCTTGCGTCTTTCCAATTTTATCAATTCCAACAATTCATTTGGTGAAGTATATTCGACAACAATTTCCGCGGTATTTTTACCTAGTGCCCTCGCTCTAACGGTTTTTAAGTCTTCAATCGCCAAATTATATTGTTGAGTATGAAAATATGCTTCCGCTCTATTTAGATAGAGTTCGGCAGACCGGATCACTTTAAAATTGACAGGCCAATTCAAATCAGTTGTTGTGGAATACTTCCCATTCTTAAGAGACATGTATCTCTTCGAACTTGATTGTAGTTCAAACATTGATTTACGGATATCATCTGTGCCTAATAGATTTAAAAAATTGTCTGAAGGATAGGCTAAAAACGCAACTCTATCAGAATAGAAGCTTGACATAAAATTTGAAGACCTAATAGTCAGATTTAGCTGCCAGATCACTTCAGAATTAATGCTGTTAAAATCTGAAAACTGACTATCCGAAATGAACATATTTTTATAATCTTCGGCATTCACCAATTTGTACTTTCCATCGGTCAATACTACTGAAGAATAGTTAATTACATCTTCATAACGCCCCATGTATAGATATATCCTCGACAAAAGGGCTCGTGCGGCATCTGCTGAAGCATATATCTTAGTCTTTCCTGTTGAATTTCCCAAAAAGGTAATTCCCTGTTCTAGATCAGCTATGATTTGCGCATAGGTATCTTTCATACTTGCCCTGGGCACGCGCTCACTCGGTAATGGTGTTACTGTAGGAATAGGAATTCCCGGATGACTTCCATCCGCTGTATACGTATAATGCTGTGCATAGACATTTGCCAATGCAAAAAATAGTAGTCCACGCAAAACGTGGCTCTGTCCCATATAGCTATTAAAATCGTCAGACCTACCATTTAGTGATTTACGCACCGTTTCAGCAGAGTTAATAATATTATTGATATTATTAATGGCCTCATAGCCTGTTGACCATATGGCTAAAGTCCCACCAGTTCCATCTTCTTCATCAAAAGTATAGTTATAGTCCGTTAACATATAATTTTGCGTACCATTTGTGATGCGTTGTACATCATCGCCACGTAAATCGCCATATATCCCATACTGTGACTGAAAAAAACGCGAGGTGAGGTTATAACTACCAACAAGTGCATCCCGCATACCATTTAAATCAGAAAATAGTTGCTCTTTGCCGAGTTGTCCTATGGGTTCAACTTCCAAAAATGATTTACCGCAACTTGCCAACGATAATGACACCGCGATTACTGTATATTTAAATAACTTCATGTTAAATTCTGATTAAAAACCGATATTGATACCCATTGAATAATTAAGCACGCGACTGGATTCTGAAAGCATATTTGCATAGGTATTGTCAACTACGCTTCCGCTTGTTACACCATACTGTTTAGCTAAAACTTCATAATTTTTTATTGATCCTTTTTTCGATGAATATGGAGTCCACATCGCAATATTACTCGCCATAGCGGTAACTGAAATATGATCTAACTTTAATCGGCGAATTAGACCGCTATTAAAAGTATATCCTACACTGATATTATCTAACTTAAGGTATGTTTTGTCCAATAAAAAGCGGGTGGAGTTCATAATAGATGAGGTACTTGTATTCGAAAGTCGTGGAGAAGTTGCCAGCTGCCCCGGAAAATACCAAGAATTCAGCATATCAATGGATTGATTGCCACTCAAAATATTAAGACCATCCAATCCATTATTTCTAGTTGCCTGATCAAAATAATAGCCTCCTTTTGAATATTTGAAAAAAATTGAAAAATTCCAGTTTTTATAATTAACATAATTCGTTAGTCCTCCATAATATTGCGGGGTTGAATCTCCAACAAGCACACGATTTTCTGTATTATATACTTTAGTTACATTGCCATCCAAATCATACCACATTGGATCTCCTGTAGAAGGATCCACACCTGCCCAACGCACAAGGTAGTAAGAGCGGGAATTATATCCTTTTCTCATGATCGTATTGCCCGAAACACGGTCAATATCTTCATTTAACTGCAACACTTTGTTTCTATTTGAAGATAAAATGAACGTTGCATTCCAATTAAAGTTTTCCTTTTGTAGTATTGCTCCATTGACACTCAACTCCACACCTGCATTTTGCATTTTTCCGACGTTTTGATAAGTACGTCTAAAGCCTGTCACCATAGATACATAGGCATCGTCAATCATATCGTGGGTAACATTTCGATAGTATTCGGCCGCTACATTCCACCGACCTAACAATCTAAAATCTATCCCTGTATTGAGCATTTTTGTTGTTTCCCATTTCAGTCCGTCATTCACACCTCTCGACATCGTCGTTCCAGAACTCCCCCCGTAACTATAATTGGAATCGTATTTGTAAATACCACTAGCATAAGCTGAATTAAATCGAGAGTTACCATTATTTCCGTAGGATGCCTTAAATTTCAAGAAATCAACAATCTTATTTTTTGGCCAAAAAGCCTCATTGCTTATTGTCCATGCCGCACCGACAGAACTAAAGGTTCCCCATTTTACATCTTTCCCAAAATTGGAACTGCCATCTTTTCGATAGGTATAGTTTATTGCATAACGTTTATCATATACGTAACCGGCACGCCCAAAATAGGAAAGTAACGTTTGTTTATCGCGGCTTGTTGTGCCAAGACGATTATCAGTGGATACAAAGCCGACTTCCCGGATATAGTCATTTGGAAAATTACTTCCCGTAGCGGAAACAGATCTACGTTCTTCTTTTCGTGCTTCGGTTCCCAGTACAACATCAAAATCACCTTTAAAAATAGTACGCTTAAATGCTAAGGTATTTGTACTGATTAAGTTTAAAACCTGTGACTGCCCTCGATAGGCCTCGCCGTTACTGGAAGAGCCCGTGTAATTATACATTGAAAAGTACTGATCTTCATTGGCGCTGGTAAAATCCGCACCATTAAGGTTTGTAAAGACTAATCCATCCCATAGTTGATAAGTAAATCCTAAGGTTCCCAAAACATGTGCGGTTGCTTGTTTTTGTTCATTTTGATCGATCAGACCAGGCATACCCTGCAAAAGCCCGCCATTTGGATCTCGCTCAATATACTCACCATTTGGACCAAATGGACTAATCAATGGGCTGTACTGAAAATAAGCATTGCCTGGATTGAACATGTCATCTTTAGAATAAGAAGCAGCAAGTGTACTGTTCAAAACCAAACGTTTACCCACATTCCCACTTACGTTTGAACGCACATCATAACGTTTTGTAGAATTACCGATAATGGTCTGTTTTTCGTCATAGATATTGGCCGAGAGGAAATAATGAACAGCATCTGTTGAACCCGACAGTCCTAGGCTGTGGAGATTAGTAAAACCAGTACGATTATAAACATCTGCCCACCGTGTATCCTGACTGGTATCAATTTTCCCCAACTGATCAACCATCCCCATGGCTTTGACCAGGTTTAAATATTGGCGACCATTCAGTTGGTTGAGATGACTTGATGGCCGTCTATTTATCCCCGTTCGAAATGAATAAGTAAGTTTTGGGGCTCCTTTTCCTCGTTTGGTTGTTATCAGGATAACACCATTGGATCCATTTGCGCCATAAATTGTCGTTGCACTGGCATCCTTAAGTACGGTGACACTTTCAATATCATTCGGATTTATATATGTCAATGGACTGATCGAATTTTGCATCCCAGGAATTGAATTAGTCGTTCCGCCAGTATACAAAGGCACACCATCTACGACCCATAATGGCTCATTTGATGTTGTACCGCCAACGGTAGAGGATTCTCCACGTATTCTAGTGCTATAGCGTGATCTTGCAGAGCTATTTGTCCCCCCATCTTGTGAATTAAATTCGACCCCTGGAACGACACCTTCCAGTAAAGCATCCAACCGGAGTGCAGGCCTGTTATCGAGGTCCTTTCTTGTAATCGTAAAAGCCGATCCTGTTTGGTTCTCTCTCGCTTCTTTGGTACCATATGCTGTTACAATTACTTCATCCAGATAATCCATACTTTTTTGGAGCACGATAGCGAGATTTTTTCTGATATCTTTAACAGGAATTTCTCTGGGTTTATAACCGATGTAACTGACCACAATAGTTGCCTCCATAGGAACGTCCAAACTAAATTCGCCGATATTGTTTGTACTGGTAACTTTATTAGTTCCTTTGATAGCGACACTAACACCAGCTTGATATGAAGGAGATTTACCATCCTGATCATCGATGGACACACGTCCTTTCAACAAGATTGTTCCCTCCTTTTCTTTGATCCGAGTTAATGTAATAGTTTTATTAACAATCTTATAGTCAACATGAAGCTCTTTAGCTAATTTCGACAATGCAGCTTGAATCCCATCTTCATCAAGCGAAATCTGAAACATAGACGTGTTTTCTACAATACCTGCATCATAAACAAAAGAATAACCTGACTGCTCTTCAATCTGCTTTAATACTGTTTTAAGTGGCTTTTTGGTTGTATCAATATGAATTCGCTGTGCGAAACTTTGCTGTATGCTACAAGACAATAGCCCAATTGTCATTAAGGTGGTTAGTTTAACCGAAAGCAATTCCGGATTTAAAAAAGCCGGGCTTCGTTTAAAGAATTTTTCATTCATTGTATTAAGGTTAATTATTTGCGAAATTCACATAGAGGACGTTGCCTTTCATCTGAAAATTCCCATTCGTTAAGTTTTTCATAATCTCAAGCACATCTGAGGTTTTTGTGCCATTTACTATTTTACCAGAGATATGCTGGTTAGGAACAGCGGACTGATAAGAGAGCTCAAAACCGTACCACTGGCTAAGTTGATGAAGTACAGTCTTAATAGATTCATTATCAAATTCAAAATCTAGTTTGCGCCATGCCTCTTTCTCTAGCTTCACCATCCGTTGAAGAGACAAAGCTCCATCTTTGTTGACAACTATATTATTGGGTTGCAATATGACATTTTGGCTTCCATTGCTTAGCTCAATTTTACCCTCGTGTAGTGTGGTAATTGTTTTATCAAAACTAGGATAAGCGCTGACATTGAATTTTGTACCGAGAACTTTGATCTGCTGATCTGCTGTTTTTACGACAAAGCTGCGTCCAGGTATTGTTACGACTTCAAAGTAAGCCTCTCCTTCCAATGAAATTGTCCTTTGTGCCGCCTTGGCGTAATCTGGAGATAAGACGATTTTCGATCCGGCATTTAGCGACACTTTAGTCCCATCTGGGAGAATAACTTTGGTAAACTCCCCTGCCGCTGTTGCCAAGGTTCTTAAATCATGATGTTCTTTAAGATCCACATAGCTCGTCGAATCTAGAAAATCGTGTAAGCTGCTACTAATTTCTTGAGTTTGGCCCGAAGCATCTGTAATCCACGCCGCTGATCTAAAAACTTCATTGCTATTTCCCTTTTGCTGAATTGACCAGATCCAAACTACAGCTGTAGAAAGCAGCAGCAGTGCAGCGGCAACTCCCCATGCCCATTGCAATCGCCGTACTTTAGTGGGTGCAATACGTCTGTGAATCTCTGCCCAGTTTTTATCTTTAAATTCGACAGCTGTGAGATTGCTATCGAGTATCGTTTCTTTATCATCAAAACTATTGTACCAAAGCTGGAATTGTACTATATCTTCTTCTGAAGCTATTCCCTGGTTGATACGGGAAATAATTTCTTTAATGTCTTGTTGCGTCTTCATATGATTAACAATTGTGGTCTATATAGAAGTACCACAAGTCTTAAGCAACGCACGCCAAAAAATTAAAAAAATAATAAAGATTTCAAATTATTTATAAAAATCCTTAAATGTTTGAGGCTTTTGCTGATTTGATTTTCAACAGTTCGGTGTGATATATTTAGTTTTTCAGCGATCTCTCGACTGTCCAAATGATCTATGCGGGAATAATTAAAGATAATCTTTGCTTTCTCCGGCAGGCGTTCTACCTCTTGGAAAATAAGTTGCTGAAGCTCTTTAATGCATAATGAATCGTCCAGACCAAGCTCTTCCACGCGATCCAATAGTCCATAGGAATTAGGATCAACAAAATCGATTCTTGAAGATCTATTTAGATATTTGATTATAGAAAACTTGGCTGCCTGAAATAAATAAGCTTCAAGATTTTGAATCTCCTCGAGTTTGGGATTATTCCAAAGTGAAATGAAAATATCCTGTAAAAGATCTTCCGCAATATCTTTTTGTGGTATCCGGTTATTACAAATCACAAATATTTTGTCCCAATACCTTTCATAGATTATCCTAAATGCTTCTTGGTCTCCAGCCCGTATTAACTTTTGCAAAGTTAAATTTTCGAGTGAACTATAGTTGTTTTTCATTTTTCGCCTCGTTTTATCTCGTTACGGCAAAACAGTTCGATGTGAGGTACCAAAACTACAACAATAATTAAAAGAAAACAAAACAGTTAGCAAGACAAAAGAGGTCATTCTTATAAAACTATTTTGAAACGACTGTTATTCTTATGATTTAAGAACGGCTATAAGCTACCTTTAAAATGGAAGGTTCAACATAAAAATTGGCGTCGTACAGTGAAAATCCAATAGTCTTTAAAAACATTGGAGGACGAAACAAAAAAGAGGAAACGCAAAAAAACCACATCTCAAGACCTGGCTTCTAAACTAAAATAGATGATTCAATAGTGGTTTGTCTTTTATTACTAGCAAACCACCAGTTGTAAAGTTCTATTTATACGAATTGATTGATTTGGATACTTTCCAGTCATTACCCACACGCTCCAAATTTAAGGCTCGATATATTCATGGTAACTTTTTTTGATGTACAGGATAATATCATAGTCGGACATGTATTTAGCGGCGTCAATATTCGGACGGTACAACTGCATGAAAGTTTGTAGAGAATCACCTTTAAGGCCCGTCAAATTTTGAACCTTACGCTTCGAAAAGGTATTATCAAGATACTGCTCTTCCTCTTCCTTTATCAATTTCTGTTGGAGCTTGGATTGAGGGGTACGATGTTTCCCGAACATAGAAATAACAGAAAGCACATCAACACTAATCAGCGAGGCGGTACTATTGCTAACTTGATTAGGATGTCTCGGGACATTTGAAGAATAATTTTTGCTGATGAAAATCTCTTTAAATTTGGGTTTGCTATAATTGAAGGTCTTAGCAAATTCTTCCCGAAACTTTAAGGAATCAGCCTTATAATTTCCTAAAGAATTGATCTTGACTTCATCCAACAATATCGTTGTTTGTTTCATATATATGATCAAATTATCAAGATTGCTATTATCAACGATATATTTTTCCTCGCGATATCCGATTGAAGAAAAGGTAATTGTATCGCCAAGCTTAATGCCTGGCAATATAAATTTGCCATAGCTATCGGAATAGGTGCTGCGTGAAGCTACTTTGATCGAAACACCTATAAGGATTTCACCCGAATGCTTATCTTTAATCGTGCCTTTCAGATCTTGTGCAGAAGATAAGTCTGCGATAAAGAGCAATAGCAACAACAACTGTAGTCTACTCACTTTCAATCAGTTTTATAATAAAAATATTATAAAACTAAATATTTAACAATGCTATTAACTCTTTTTAACACGCGTTTTTATTCCATGCGGATTATTTAGATCGACTTAGCGTTACATCATCTATATGGCAATAAGCATTCGCCTTTCCACAAGCCATAAAACCTATTTCAACGCGCCCGTTTTTAATGGATATGTTCGCTAGGGTAATATCACTCCAATGCTGATCCACTTTACTCAGTTTTTGTTTATACGCTTTACCATCGCTTAAGGCATACATATATAAATCCTCAAATCCACTGCCACGTTTAAATTTTGCAGATAAAGTATATTTTCCATCCGCTAGTTTCACACGCTGGTTAGACTGAATAATCTGTGAAACCTTACGTTTAAAATCTATTTTATCATTTATCTGCAAACTCTTTTCTCCAATTACCTGCTTCCTATCCTCGGTTGTATTGAAATAATTAAGCACAGGCGATAAAGAATCACCAACAGAGAGCATATTCCCTTTAATGATCGTGGTTTGCCATCCTAATAACTGTTCCTGAACAGGTTTTACCGGACTTGGTATATGTCTTCTATCGGCCTCGAAACTACCGTTCTTCACATAATTATTGTCACTGTTAGCCAGCCATTCTCCTGTTGTTGGATTAAGGCTCCATGAACTTAAGGAATTAAAAATAGGCTTTGGGCCATTAAAGGATAGAGGACACCACTGGTTATATCCCAGACCATTACCCGCAAAATTAGCCCATCTATCGCCACAATAGATAATTGTCTGCTTTTTAGTTCCTTTTAGCGTTACAAAAAATCCTGTTTGCGTGACATGGGCATAATCGGCCTCTGAGCCCTCCATGATCAGCATTTCATTGGTAGGCGTATATGGACCGTAAATATGTTCTGAAACTAAGTAATAGGCAAAAGAGGAATCCCAGCCGTACAAGTTGGAAGCAAATAAATAGTATTTTCCATTATGTTTGAACATACAGTTCCCCTCTCGCCCCTCGCCTTTAAATACCATATTACAATCCAGTAGTCCTACCTTCCCGTCCTTTACACCAATTTCTGAGATGTAAATCTTGTTTCTTCCTTTTCCGTAGGAATACACCAGGTAAGACTTTCCGGTATCCTCATCCGTGAATACCGTTTGATCTCCGGTGTTGCTGGTGCCTATCATACCAGTCATATCGATGCGCTGGTGCCATTTAAATGGGCCATTGGGACGCTCCGATAAGGTAACTAACAATTGATCATTGTGTTGGATGAGCAGTGCATACTTACGTATTTCCTTGATGTATGCGACACCTAAACGTCCTGCCCAACGCGTTGTCTGGGTAGAATTTTTATTGAGTTCATCAAGAGTCAATACATCGCCATGAGAGGTCCAGTTTACGAGATCCTTAGACACATAACAGGTTACAGAAACAAAATTGTCACGTTCAGGAGTAACACTAGGATCATTTCGGTATTTTTCAGATTCTTGATATTTTGCGCCATACCAAAAATATTTAGTCTGCCCATCTTCAGGATCTTTGAAAGAAAAAATACCTCCTCCTTGACTATAAATAGGATATCCATCTTGGGTGTCCCAAAAAATATCATTTTTAATCTTCAAAAATCCTTTTATAGAATCTGACTGACCTTGCAGCTGTGAAAATAACAGGCAAAAGATAAAAGAAAATAAAATGTTTTTAGAAAAGGTGATCATAGTCTTGGTCTAATGGAAAGATCCAAGATAAAGCATTAATTCCTAAAGGCCATCATGGTCCAACCTGTCCTTTCAAAAAAAGGCTCAACATAAAAATTGGCGTCGCACAGTGAAAATCCAATAGTCTTTAAAACATTGGATGACGAAACAAAAAAGAGGAAACGATAGGAAACAAGAAAAATTACGGGCAATGTTGTGCCACAGGTCAGACTGAGGCACAACATAAATGTTAGTTATTTTTTGTTACGAAAAGATCATCAGCCCCCTCATTGATAGGGATATACAATCTTTCCCAGCTTTTTGAATGAACCATTTCCCAGCTATGCCCAGTACCTTTCAAATCTTCAGCCAAAAGAATCGTTCCAGGTTCAATTAAAAAAGTTGAACCATCGCTGACTTTAAATCTGATTTTACCTTTCAGCGTAACCACGTATTGTCTTCTTGGAGCTGGATGAGCGTTTTTCTCCCATTCTTCTGTTTTATTGCTTGTCCAAAATGTACTCGTATTGGCGTGTTTCAATGTTGGAATAAAGCCTTTTTGAAACGAGCAGGTTCCATCCGGATTGTTGATCAATCGTACTGCAGGCATTTTACCTTCGGCTTCGAGTTTGACCTCTTTAATTTTTCCATGACCTTCTTGCGCTTTCACAGCGGTTAAGCTTGATGCTGCCAATACGCAAGCAATAGTTAGTTTGGATATCATTTTCATTTTGTAATGTTTGAAATTATTATTTTGTTATTTTAATTTTAGAATTCATAAACCGTATCGTGCACCATCATCCGTTCAAAATAAGGTTTGTATTTAGCGACAAGGGCGAGGTGCCCCGGCAGTTTACCATAAGCCTCTAGTTCCTCCAATGTCGCAAATTCCATGGACGCATTGTAGGTAAACGAGTTGTCCAATACCGCTCTTGGGGAAGAAGCAGCTGGCTTGCCATAACGTACATTTTTGACATAGGGAAGCTTTTTAAGACCTTCAAAAAACTGTTTAAACTCTTCTACCTGTTCAGCAGACAAATCAGGTTTTAGCCAAAAAAGCAAATAGTGGAAATATACTTTTTTTGTTTTCGCTTTTTTCTCTTTTGCCATCAGTGAGGTGGCCGCAAAACTCATTACGCCAGCAGTACCTAGTGTAAGGATAAAATCTTTTCTTTTCATGTTATTGCTATTTAATTAAAATCAATTCTATATTTAAGCACAAATGCCCACTTGTGATCTGTTACCACAGCTTGATCCGCAGCATTTAAATTATAGATCGGACGATTTTGCGCATCAAAAGTCAGCCGGCTGCTATTACCGTGCATCAATAGCGAGATACCTGCATCATAAATTAGACTTTTGTCTTTCAATGCCTTGTAGTCCCCTACTTGTACAGAAACCGCTGGCTGCAGCTGTAAATTATGTTTGGATGGATTGAAATAAGGGAGCGTACCGCCGACCTGTGCGTAAAATGTATTTCCCGTGCCAGCATTTGGCAAGCTATTTCCCGCACCATTCAGGCTTGCATTGGCCGCATCGATACCTGTCGCGGGGTTGTTTGTCCCTGCAAAGCGGAGATAGTTAGGACCATAATTGCTGTGCATGGCCATACCATAGGCACTAATCGAAGTTCCTTTCTCTTTGTCGATGGGCGCGTCATAGATGATATCCGCTGCAAAATTGCGCATATCGTCATTTTTGGTCATCTGCCGTTCATCCAGATGCCAAAGGGCATTGTGCATATACTCAAATCCAGCCCCTATGCTGAGCACATCTTTTTTACCGAGGTATGTACCCGAATTGAATGGCGTTTCGTTACTCTCTTTATCGTGAAATGCGTAGCGGAAGTAGCCTGACACATCTTTGCGTGCTTCATTTTTGCTGAAGGTGGCTTTATTTAATTTTGGATCAGCACTGGCGGCTGAATATGGATCAGCCAGTACCACCCGATAGTCAAATTTTCCAAACTGCCCTTTTGCATAGATGCTCATTTCACGTACGACCATATCAGTCGCCCCAGTATTGGATGTCGCATACAGAGGCAAGTCGTAAAGCAGCGTATTGAGTGGTCCTGTTGTAAAACGGGAAAGACCGCGCCAAGTCGAACGACCGCCACCGATCGCAAGTTTGGGACTGAAACTATATTCTGCATAGGCATCCAAGAGATCCATATACGTATTAGTTTTGCTGTTGACGTTTACGTTGGTAGGCCCCATCTGTAAAACAAACAGTAAATTTTCGGTAGGCTTGTAAGTCATCTTTGCCCTAATACGCCGCAAAGAAAGATCAGATACATTCGAAACGGACTCGTTGTTTACCAAACTTCCCGGATTGAGCTGACTATATCTCGCCCACAGCTCAGCGTACCCGCTGAAGCTGATATAACGTGTATGCTCCTTATTTAAGAAATGAGTAAGTTTTGGATTTCCAAAATCATTGGTTTGCGCCTCGGCGAGCTCTGCGCTACCTAGTCCCAAACTGAGGAACAATGCCAAGGTAAGCTGTTTTCTATTCATGATTCAACCTAATTTTGTTTTTTTGATAAGTCAAAATTAGGCTGAATATGGAGGTGATATTATTAGAAAACCATTAGAATTTTTAGCTTATTCAAGCCCCTTTGGATAGGCCAGTTTAAGTTCGACTGAAAACACAGTCCCTACATGGAGAGTTGAATTAACCGCTACGGTACCCTGATGCATCTCAATAATCCGCTGAACAATTGAGAGACCGATGCCATGTCCCTCTTTTGAAGGCGTACCCGCCACACGGTAAAACAAATCAAAGATATGCGGGATATCCTTGCTGTCTATTCCGATGCCATGATCTTTTACCTGCACCTGCGCGACGGTTTTATTTCTGGAGAGCAGTACCTGGGCATGCCGATCGGCACTATATTTACAGGCATTCTCGATCAAATTAGCAAAGGCTACTTTCAAGAGGTAGGCATTTGCAGATACCAAGATTTCCTCTTCGTCGATTGCAGCTTTAGCATCAAAAGAGATGCTTACCCGATAGTCTTTATTTTTCTCTAAGACCACTAACTTTGCTTCAAGCAGTATTTCATCCACTCTGATTTCTTCAAAATTTACCTGCGAACTATCGTAGTTTGCCCGGGCAAAATCCAGCAAGGCTGTCGAAAGTACCGTAGCCTCCTTCGCATCGAGCAATGCCCTATCAATAGAGTGAAAATACTCATCCACATTGGTATTCAGCTGCTGCGCCAATTCCAGTTCGGCGATCATAGCTGCCAAAGGTGTTCTAAACTCGTGTGAAATAATGGATACAAAATGGCGTTGGTTGTTGAAAGATTTTTCCAACCGATTGAACGTATTGTTGAATGTTTCGATAAGTTCTGAGAGTTCGTCTTTTGCATTACTATAGGAGACACGTGTGCTCAAGTTATGTTCGGACACATCCTTTATCTGATGTATAATGTAATTGATTGGCTTAAGAATATAACGTGCAAATAGAAATGAAGAGAAAAAAATAAAAAATAGGGCAACGATATAAATCGTTATCAAAATATTTTTCAGCCGTTCCATATGTGCAAAACCCGTTACATCGTACGCATGTCCGATCAAGAAAAAAGGCTTACCCTCAAATTGATAGTTTAAGCCCATATACAGTTCTTTGCCTTGCTCCCAAGTAAAAAAATTAGACGTTTTGACAGATTCCAATTTAACATCGGGATACGTCGGTTCGCCTATATCGGAAAAAACAACCCTATTCTGCTGATCGAAAACAGTAATCTGTGCTTCGTTGATCAGCCTTTTATTTTGTTCATGAATTCTTCTTATCTGATGTTCCTGCACCTGTGCATCAAAAATAAATTCTGCGCGCCAGATGATCTTATAGCGCAACCGATCCACAAATTCTTCCTGCCGATTTAATTCCGAGAAGAAATAAACCGCATAGGCGAATAGAAACAAGATGATAGCCGAAGAGAGCGTAAATACCCAGGAAGTTCTATTGACAATCTTCATTCTTTATTGGATAAAATAAATCCATGTCCGGATTTCGTATGAATCAATTTAGGTGAAAAATCCCGGTCTATTTTTTTACGCAAATAATTGATATATACATCAATATAGTTTGTTCCGGTATCAAAGTTTTTGCTCCATACATTACGTGCTATTTCATCCTTACTGAGCATGGTCTCCCTATGTTTCAAAAAGAAGTGAAGGAGATCAAACTCTTTGGGAGTCAATTTAATAAGTTGTCCCTGACTATGAACCTGCTTACTCCGGAGATCAATACTGATACGATCATAAGTCAGCAGCCCCTGAATCTCTTCTTCACTGATTTCCCTGTGCCGTTTAAGCAAGACAGCGATACGTGCAAAAAGTTCGCGTATTTCAAAAGGTTTCACCATATAATCATCGGCTCCCGCATCAAAACCAGATATTTTTTCATCGATACTGCCCAATGCTGTGAGCATGATGATTGGGATCCTGGGGTAAGCCGCACGCATCTGTTTACTGAGCTCAATCCCATTCATTCTTGGCAACATGATGTCTATGATAAGTAAATCATAGTCAACAGATTTGGCTTCTTTGATCGCTGATTCCGCATCACCAAAAATATTAACTAGGTAGCCCTGACTTGCTAATCCTTTTTTCACACTCGAAGCAACGCGTTCATTGTCTTCTACGACCATTATTTTCACCATTCTAGCATGCTTGTATGTATCTACTAATACTGCAGGACAAAGTTAGTTATTTTTCAAAAAGGCTGGCGCAGCCTCCATGAACTTTAGACAACGGTCAGGAAAACTCGGTAAATTTACCGTTATCGCTATTGCTAAAATGGCATTGTTACCACCTTTGCATGATATTTACCTTTTTTAATCTCAAATAAAACTGCATACCCACCAGCTCCATCGCCATTAACAGCAGTAATGTATAAACTATCATTTGAGTCATCATAGTAGCATGTTGCAAACTCGTTGTTTACATTAAATAGGCTTTCAATTTCCTTTGCCGGGATCTGGATAAATTTTCCCTTTATAGTAGCTTCAATGGAGGTATAATGGCTTGTAGGGATTTCGCCATCTGTTCCCCATACCTGCTGCCCTTTAAATTTGTCTACAACGGTATAACCATCATATTGAGTCGATGAAAAATCACCTTTATTTTTTTCATAATCGAAACTATCGGAATTTATTTGAACGGTTATATCTTTTGCCATAAATTTTGCTGTGCCTTCATCAGAAAATACATTAGGGATCTGCTTATAGGATTCGATATATTTAATTCTTGAATGGTGTACATAGCCAGTGATGCTCTTGTTGCTTTTGTCTGTATAATCTACAATTACCCAATCGCCGAACTGGTCATCAGGAAACGCATAAACAATTTCATCAGCAGCAATTTTTGAAACAACCGCACTATTCACTGTAGCTTGTTTCCTCACATTTACATAGCCGTCTTTGTCAATGATTTTTGCAAATTGGGCCGAGGCCAATTGGCATATTGTGAGAAAAAGTAGTACTAAAAAATATCTGTGATTCATTTGGTATAAAGTTATTACTGATAATATTTTGCACTCAGCTTAATAAGATCTTCGATCATTTTATCTTCTTTAATTGAGGTGCTGTATACAAATTTAAATTGAAAGCTGATAATTTCGTTACTTTTATTTCATTTTCTACTTTTTTATTACTCAGCTCATAGCGATAAATTTCCCTAAACTTAATGCATTCAAACACAGCACAGCATTACATATTATTTCACTGGCAGAAGAATTGATTTCAAAAAGTTTTGAAATAACCGTAAATTCATTTTAAAATAATAATGTTGAATTAGAATGATGAGATACTTCATATTGACAATCGCTTTTTGTGCATTCGTGTTTGTATGCTGCAGTAATGAAAAAAATGGTAAAAGTGACATTAAAAAAAATGACCAAACCGACACAGAGGGAAAACTTCCTATGAAATCTTATATGCTCAATCACGAAATAAGAAATATAGACTATGAAATATATTTAAATGATTTTCTTATTGCCCATTCACAGGAGAACAATGGTATCCCTGGCCCTTACAAGTTGAATCAGTACATTTTTTCCAGTGGAAAACAGGAGGTGAAAATTAGGATCTCGTCAAATAAGAGCCAAAAATCTATAACTTCTGATATGCTCAATGAAATAAGTAGAAACACAGGCATCTACCTGCTTGAAAATAAAGATTATGGTAATATCAGGGAGATCAAAAAACTTGAATTTCCAGCGCTTGAAAAACCGCTAGATGCTTATACGCATACCTGGGATTTTGAAGCAGAAGCGCCAACTTCGGTCACATGTCTGAACAATTCCCAGGATCTTTCAGAAATGAATCAAAATAAGCTACAGGTGGAAGTATTAGCAAAATATGATCAACTACGTAAATTTTTGCTTTCAGGACATGCGGATGAGTTTCTGCGAGAAATCGCAAACGCGAAAAGTAATCTCTTTATATCCGAAGGTTTTTCGGAGGCCGAGCAGGAAGCATACAATGACAAACTTAAAAAGTACCTGTCTGCGCATAGCGATCTACTTCCCGACCTTAAGGAATCTGCAATAAAATTATTCGGGCACGGAAAAGCTGTCGCACTTGAACAAAACCTCACACTGTCACCTGGAGAAAACAAAAAGAATGACGAGCAAAATTCTAACTATATAATTTTCCACAAACCTCATGGATCTGATTCATTTGAAGTGTTTCGCTACTTTATAGCTTATTCAAGTGGAAGGTAGGTGTGGCACGCTGAAACGGCGACAAGCTAACTTTCGAAAGAAAGGTTTAACATAAAAATTAGCGTCGTACAGTGAAAATCCAATAATCGTTAAAAACATGGCATAACGAAACAACAAAGTCTACCCGAATTGTTCGATTTAATTTTATGTTTAATGTAATTGGCTAAATTCGGCATGTCAACAATAGCTTGATCAATCTTTTCATGAAATGGGGACATTCCTATTTCGAGTTAATAAAAATCCATCCATGAATAAGGAGGAGGATAGGTCAGTTGATATATCGTTTGTTCCCTTTCTGACAGATGATCATAATAAATACCGAATTCGCTCAAATATTCCTCACCCAATCCCATTCTCCAAAACATATCCCTACTGTCCTTATCCGAAAACTTCGACCAAGGCGGTGGCATAGGGTTTTGAAGTGCTTGAAATTGCCCAAATTGACCTAGAAAGTCTCGTACTTCCATCAATGCAAAGCCCAATAAATTTTGACCGCGCCAACAATAAATGTTTTCAATATCGAGGTCATCTTGTGCAAGTCCAATACCCCATATGGTATCAACGGGGCTTGCCTCAACAAGAACTCTATTTTCTGTTTTTAACAGGTATTCTGCCAACGCCCAATGTTGATTAAACTTATGGATGTTTCCGTTCCTAACGATCTCAAATTTGCGTTCGTTCCAAATCTGATCATCATAGCCTACAACTTGCCTTCCCAATTCTTTGGCCTCACCCGGTTTAATGCAGTTGATGATTTTCTCAAAATTCTTTTTATCATCAAAAAGCAATGCTTTTTGGGCCATCATCCAATGCTCCGCAGTCCTATAGGTAATATTATCTACTGTAAACGGACTCTCATACCATTGACTGAAAACAAATTTCCCAACTTCCTGATTTTGCTTGGCTATATGCCCCCAAAAGAAGAGAAATTTGAAGCTATCTCCATTTTCAAATCTATCGGTTAGCCACTTGATAGTATATTTTACCATATGCTCAATTCAAAATTGATTACCTATTACCCATCGACATACAATGATACGCAAAAAATTGAAGCCACTTCTCTCGAAGTGGCTTCACAACTTATCTATTTGTTAGGGCTGGCTCTTATTTATACGAATTGATTGATTTGGAATATTTTATAGCATACTTTGGAATGAACTGAGTATTTATTAGCACCAAAACAGCTACAATCTAAGTTAACAATTATGCTACATATTTATTTGCCATCTAAAGCCTTATACTTCAAGAAATTCTACAGATTGAATATTAATGAAATCAATAGAAATTTTAGTTTCTATTAGCTTTTTATGACCTTTTGAATCCTCTACATATAAATCTAGAAAAATACAGCCACTTTTATATCCGTGCTCGAG
>NZ_CAXYKD010000039.1:0-36926 GCF_964277905.1 uncultured Sphingobacterium sp. | reverse complement strand
TTGATGACCATGCAGACATGTGTAACCGGTAAATTTTGATATTGAAATACTACGCGTATTCCGTTTGAAAGTCTAATAATTTCGTATTCCATGCAGTACAAACTTGCTGTAGCTTCTTTTAGTTTATTTATTTTTTGTGCCCATTAACCTTGACAGTCTTCCCTAAAACAAAAAATATAAAATCTTACATTTTTTGCTACGTTACTCAATCTTCAAAATCGTATGGGCATATGAAGTCTTCACAAAACTAGGCATTTTTAAATGCAAAACGGTCATAGCGAAATCACTATGACCGTTTTTATATCCTATAGGAATCAGATTACATACGCGGAGGTCTCATTCCGCCCGGAAATCTATTCTCTCCTTCTGGATTTCCCATCGCAAATTTTTGGAATTTATAAGTAAACAAAATCATAAAATATCGACCCAAACGGTTGGTACGGCTATCTGTAATCATAGACTCACTGAATGTTCTGGAAACATTCGTTTGTTGGTTTAATAAGTCAAACGCCTGTAAACGTACAGTACCACGTTGTTGACTCAAGAACTTCTGCTCCAAGTAGGTATTTATGACGAAAGGATTTGCATTAATGCCGGCGCCATAACCATTATTAAATTGTTTGGATAAATCCGCTCCGAAAATGGTTGTTTTTGTAATATTGACCGATCCAATTAAAGTCGGTGTCCAGGACGAAACATTCGTATTGCGATTAGTCAATGAGTTCTCCGTATGATTAAATTGATAACGTACTCCTGGATTAATTTCTAGGTTTTCCGAAGGGTTATATCTAAACATCAAACCTTGATTCAGCACGATATTTCGTGCTACGTTCTTTTGGCCTATGTTATCATCCTTTTCAGTAGATATATACCCCATAGTTTTGCTGTAGGATATTCCACCCATCAACATAATATTATATGTTTTTTCTTTCAATGACTTTCCATAGTGGTAAAAAGAATTCACATTAAATGGCTTATCACTTGTTTCATTTAAGTAACGTGTTTCAGAAACTAAGGTTGAGTTTGTCTGTCCTGTTTGATAATCCATTAAATCATCAAAATAGCTTTTGCTCAAGCTCACAATCTTGTTGTTAGTCAAACCGGCATTAACAAACGCAAAAAAATTGTTTCCCTTTTGAAAATCATTCTTACGGAATCTTACATTCAATTGATGGCTAAATTCCGGATTCAGATTGGCGTTACCGATCACAATACTCGTCCGGTTTGTACTCATATCAAACGGCAAGATCTGCGTTACTGAAGGCTCATTCGGTGTTCCCGAATAATTCACAGAGATATTGGACTGTCTCGAAAATTTATACTCAAAACGTGCAATAGGCATCCAGTTCATGTTGTTCCGATGAATCGGAACTACTAACCCTGAACTGATCGCATCACCTCTCAATTGAGAAGGCTGAGCCGCAGCTCCAATGGAATAGGTTATTTTATCACCACTATACAAATAGTTTGCTCCGATTTTATGTGTTGTGAAGGAATAATCATAATTATAATCAAAATTCAACTTGGGATCTTCTGCAATTAAGTTTCCATCGCGATCAAACCCTTGTTGTTTGTTCGAATTGTCATACTTATTTTTGTTGAAATCATAGGTAAATTCCACTTTTCCTTTCTCGGAAACAGGTTCAGTATAATTCACCGAAGCCCCCCCATTCCAACTTTTATTATTTGCTTCCAGAATCGTTTTTTCATAAATCGAATCTAAAGGAGCATTTGCATTGTTGGGATCAGCCAATAGCCTGTCTAAGATTGCATTCTGATCCTTCGTTGTTTTTGCATTATTGAAGTTCATGTTTACAAAAACATTCCTTCCTTTATCATTAAATTTATGGTTGTACAATCCGCTAATCCCAAATCTCGGTGCAGTAGAATTTGCAACAATATCTTGGGCCTGTGAATTATTAAATACGTTACTACGGTAAGTTAGTGAATTAGTACCTGTCGTTACATCACTATTGTCGTAACCAAACTGAGGAGAAATTTTGATATAGTCTTTCGCTGTAGGCTTCCATTCAACATTTGCTTCAAAACGGTGGCTTGCTCCTACTGTATTGGAATTAGATTGAACACTATCCGTTTGCATGATATTAGGCAGTGTATTTTCCTGAAAGCGCTGCGAGATTGTTGTATTGTTGCTATGGCTATAACTGTAACTACCGTAAACCGTCAATTTATCATTAAAGTCTTTACGGTAATTCAGCCCGATAGAACCTATTTTAGTTAAACCGTCCGATCCGCCAAACATGCCGCCGCCGCGACGGCCACCACCGCCCTGCCCCCGACGTGCACCACCACCTACGGTGCTAAAATCAAATAAGGGTGCATTGGTATTGTTTAAATTTCCCAATACAGAAATTTGTTCACCTTCGCGCATTCCCATCCACATCCCTGTAGCCTGGTAACGATCTTCGGTTCCCACGCCTGCTCGTAGGGTCGTCATATGTCCTGTATTGTATTTTGGGTCTATCTGAATATTTAATACTTTTTCTGAATCACCCGTTTTATTACCGGTGACATTGGCCATATCGCCATAATCATCGATGACCTGCATCTTTTGGATAATATTTGCAGGTAGATTTTGTGTAGCTGTCTTTACATCTCCACCAAAAAAGTCCTTACCATTTATACGAACCCGCTTAACAGACTCCCCTTGTGCCGTTACATTGCCGTCTTTATCGACTTCGACCCCTTGTAATTTTTTCAAAGCGTCCTCGGCAACCGCGCCATCGCGGAGTTTTAGATCTTTCATGGTATATTCGAGGGTATCACTTTTGACAACGACTGTAGGGACTCCATCAACAACAACTTCTTGTAGCATCTGTGAGTTCTGTTGTAAAGTCAAACTTGGAATAATATGCTTTGATTCGCCTTTAGGGATACTAAATTCCTGCTCAAAACGTTCGAAACCAAGGTTTGAAACCGTAATTTTAAAGGTATCCGCCTTGACTTTATCAAAGATAAAAATCCCGGCCATATTGGATCCTGTCGTCATGGAATCCAATTTTGACGTTAATTTCACTGTTGCACCGGCGACAATTCGATTCTTGTCGTCCTTCAACATTCCCTGTACGCTCTTCGTCTGGCCATAAACGGTCCATCCCATCAGCATACTAAACAAAAAAAGCACAAAGCCTCTCATAATACGTATTTTTATATTTCTATAATTGATAAATCTTTGACTCTAAAACTATTGCTCAAGTTTAATTTGAAACAATATGGCCTAGACAAGAACAAACTTTTATTTTGTTAATGGAAATTATTCCAACGTTTTAATAGTCTAGCGCTCTAAATCTTTACAAAAGAAGACATTATTAGTGTTAATTAATGTAAACGGTCGATATTCACACAGAAGTTACAATAGATAACTCTAAATTTATTTGTATTTTCGGCTATTTTAAAGAACTGAACATGCTATTATCATATTATCAGGAGCAGTGGATAGAGGCCGGCTGTGACGAAGCGGGAAGAGGTTGTCTGGCAGGGCCAGTTTTCGCTGCGGCAGTGATTTTCCCCACAGACTATCATCACGAACTTCTTAATGACTCCAAACAACTAAGTGAAAAAAAGAGGATGGCTTTACGCCCCATCATTGAGCGCGAAGCCCTTGCTTATGCCGTTGCGAGCGTCTCAGCAGAAGAAATAGATCGCATAAATATCCACAATGCGAGCTACCTGGCGATGCATAAGGCACTTGATCTCTTAAAGACCAAAGCCGAGTATATTATTGTTGACGGGAATAAGTTTATTCCTTACCAAGAGATACCTTATTCATGTATTGTGAAGGGGGATGGAAAATACCTATCCATTGCTGCGGCCTCTATTTTAGCTAAAACGTACCGGGATGAATACATGGACAACATCGCCTTGGATTATCCCAATTACGACTGGCTCAACAACAAAGGGTATCCGACAGTTAAGCACAGAACAGCTGTATTGGCACACGGCTCCACTCCACATCATAGAAAAAGCTTTAGAATAACCGATCCGCAGCTCAAATTATTCTAAAGCTCACACAATAAAAAAAGAAACAGCTTTAAGCCGCTGTTTCTTTTTTATTTCTTTTAAACGAGAAATATATCGCCGCTCCCAATCCTGCGACGAGGATGATAGAGGAGATCAAAGTCAATATATTACCCATTTTGTGCGATTCAGGATCAAAAACAAATTCTACCTTATGCGTTCCCGCAGGTAATTGCAGTGCTCTTAGGATATAATCCGCACGGATAATTGGCGTTTCCTTTCCATCCACATAGGCTTTCCATCCTTTATCATAAAATACTTCAGAAAATACAGCAAAGGCATCATTGGCAGCCGTATATTCATATTGCATTTTATCCGGATGGTAAGATGTCAACTTAATCTCCCCTGTCGTTGAAGCATTCGAAGTTTTAGCCTTAATCTCATTTTGATATTGTTGATTCACAAACGCCTCCTTATGTGGATCAAAAGAACTGATTGCTTGCATCTCCTCGGCATTTCCTTTCACAAAACTTACCCGATCCACAAACCAAGCATTTCCTGCCGCGGTACTTCTCCGCACAATACGTTGTGATTGATTCTGAGGATCTGTTGTAATCAGATAACGCACATTAAACATATCCAGCACATCTTCATTGAGCGCACCATTAAATTGATTTTCCAAAATTTCCTGGAAGCGCATTAATTTTGCAGCATGGTATCCTCCTAGAGATTTGTGGAAGTAGGATGGACGGGCATCCGAAAACGGATCCGAAGTCAGGTCTAGTACGCGGTAGCTTGGATCTTTATCCATTAAGATCAATTGATCCACTTCACGTTGTTGGAATACTTGCTGTGCTGTAGCCCCTTTCTCCATAAAAGATTTGTCATTCAAGAAGCGTTTATCTATGCTCCATAAGTCAAACAGGAACAAGACCAATAAAGCCCCCAATAGTACACCCTCACTCAACTTTTTCTTTAAAAAGACCCAAACGAATCCGAAAGTTAAGAGGACAATGAAAAAAGAACGATAGGCATCTTTGCTTGCGATATCTTTACGATCTAAGACCAATTGATTTGCTAATTCGGTCGCAAAAGTTTTATCGCCTACGTTACGCTCTAACATTTCGATCAAATTGCCATGTCCCGCATTTCTAAAGTTTAAAAATAGATCGGGCATTACAGCAATCAAAAGACAGACTCCGCCGACACCAATAAAAGTATACAGCACTTTTTTATCTAAGTTTGGAATCTCCTTCGCCCGTGTCAAAAGCTCGTTGACAGCCAGAATTGCCATCATAGGCACTGTAATGGAAACCAAAACAAGTATAGATTCAACAGCCCTAAACTTATTATACATCGGAAAATAGTCAAAGAACAGATCCGATACAAGTGTAAAGTTTTTTCCGAATGACAAAAGCAATGCTAAGATGGTGGTTGCCAAAATCCACCACTTGATCCGATCTTTGACAATAAAAAGGCCTAAAACAAATAGGAAAAAAACACCGGCACCAAAATACCATGGTCCCGAAGTGAAACGTTTGTCACCCCAATAGGTTGGCATGCTTTCTGCAAACTGCCCAGCTTGAACCTCGGAGATCCCTCCTTTTTCCATCAAAAACTTAGCGACATGTGATTTTTCGTCCAATTGTCCGCCAGTTGAACCACCATAGGCATTTGGAATCAAAAAGGTAATGGTTTCACCAATCCCTTGGCTCCACTCATAGGCATATTCTTTATCAAGCCCTTTCTCTTTGGTGGTGTTGTTATCAACCTTCGTGATATTGGCATGTCCACGCGTACTTAATTTACTATATTCCCAAGTTGGCAATAAAATAGATGCATTTACCATCAAAGCGATGACTACTGCGATAATCTGCCTACCCGAAGCAATAAAAAAACCTTTTAATTGTTTTTGTTTAATTGCATCTACAAAAGTGAAAATCACGTATACCATCAGGACTATCAACAGGTAATAGGTTGTTTGCAAGTGATTTACACGAATCTCCAGCGAAAGAAACAGCGCCAATAATACAGGCCCCCACAATTTACTTCCCCGATAACACATAATAACCGCTGCAATAACAGCTGGAATAAATGCAATTGCATTTGCCCGGGTAATATGCCCAGCCTCAATATAGATAAAATTATAAGAGGTAAAAGCGAAGGCTATTGCGCCTACCGCTGCCAGCCAGGGTTTGATCCGTAAGACACTAAAAAGGAAATAAGCACCCAACAAATAAAATAGCACCGTATCCATTGGGCTCGGAAAGGCGAACTTAACCGCTTTTAAGAAATAAGTACCAATGTTATTCTCATTTTCTTGCCAAATTTGATAAGTAGGCATCCCGCCAAACATAGAGTTAGTCCATAAGGGCGCTTTACCATCCTTTGCCTTAAAATCAAATAATTCCTTCTGTGCCGCCTGCGCTTGTACCACATCCGACTGTGCCAGCGTTTTTCCTTGCCAAACAGGGGTAAAATAAAAAAATACGAGCGCAATGAATATCGCAATAACGATCAAATGTGCCGAATTCACCTTAAACCAATTTTTCATCCGTATAAATTTGTCATTTAAAGGTGATGAATATATCTAATTTATTCAACTTACCAAATAATCGTTCATTCATAACTTGCCTTTCGTTGTATTTATGAACACATTACACGCGGTTTGATAAAACTCGATGATTTCATTTACCTTCTTAGGTTGTTTAAAAGTCTTAAAAGCCAAACTTAGATAAATTTGTTTTTATATACAATTATAATTATCGCTCAGTGTCCTGTTAACAGAAAGTTTATAATAGGTATTAAATACGATCGATCAATGTCATGTCTTTTAAGCACTAAAAAAGCCCTAATGTTATTTAGGGCTTCAGGTAATTAAGATTTCATTTTTACGGCCGTTCCCGTTGCGCCCACCATCATCATTCCGCCCGTTCCTACCGTTTGAAAGTCTAGTCGAACCCCAACGACCGCATCAGCACCCAATGCGCGTGCACGGTCTTCAAGTTCACGCAACGCCGCTTCACGTGTTTCCTGGAATGCGCGTTCATAAGAATTGGATCTTCCGCCAAAAAAATCACGAAAGCCCGCCATCATATCCTTGATTGCGTTCGCTCCCAGAACCACTTCGGAAGAGACTATCCCCAAATAACGTTCAATTTGGTGCCCCTCAATAGTACCAGTTGTTGTCAATAACATATTTTATTCTCCTTTTTGAATTAACTTATTAATATTGGATAACTCCCCAAAAACAACCAAAATATCGCCTTCTTCCATGATCGTTTCCGAGGCAGCAATTCCAGAAGCTTCCTTTTGTTCTTTGGTCACACCGTCCTTCTTCGTTTCTGTGATCTTCACAGTGGTCAACACGATAACCTTGTATAAATTGGTCAGGTTCGCTTCACGTAATGTCATGCCCACATAACGAGCAGGCACTTTAGTCTCCACAATGGAATATTTATCCGAAACCTTAAACGAATCGACAATATCAATATTGTCCAAGCGCATCGCCAATCGTTCAGCAGCTTCTTCTTCGGGCATAATATATTCATTGATTTCCATTGCCTCCAAAACAGTCTTTTGTAAATCTGAAACGATACGGCCAATGATACGTTTAACCTTCAGCTGTTTTAAGAGGGCTACGGTCATGAGCGAAGCTCCCTCATCCTCTCCAATAGCAACAATAACAGCATGGGCATCTTTAAGGGGTAATGACGATACCGCTTCTCGGTCGGTTGTATCTAGGCATACCGTGTGCGTTATCTTGTCCTTGAGTTGTTCAACGATACTGAGATTTCGGTCTGCCCCAATCACCTCATGTCCGAGCTCAGTAAGATGTACTCCTAAAGAACGTCCAAAATGCCCCAATCCTAAAACAATATACTTCATATCTCAAACTAAAATAAATTTACTGTTATTTCCAAGCTCTCTTTCTCTCTACCTGCTCATATTACTCCGATAAGTTCATCAAAAGTTAGTCAATACGCTTGTCGGTCTACCTAAAACAAGATCTTTTCTTCCGGAAATACAATATTTCTCCGTGTTGTATTTTTAATAAAAGCGACCAGAAGAGTCAGCATACCCACACGCCCAACCAGCATCGTTAGGGCAATAATCAATTTTCCGCCCATACTGAGTGATGGTGTAATCCCCAAACTTAATCCACATGTTGTATAGGCTGATAGTGATTCAAAGAGGAGTGCTTTCATACTCTTATCGGGATCTGTAAAAATGAGCACAAAAAAACTGAACCCAACGACAAATAGCGACAACAGAATAATCGCAAAAGCCTTGTTAACAGATTCGCCGGCTATCCTCCTTTTAAAAATCTCAATATATTCTTTTCCCTTAGCCAGAGAGACAATATTCAACAGCGAAACAGCAACTGTAGTTACCTTTACTCCCCCACCAGTAGATCCGGGAGAAGCCCCGACCCACATCAGAAGCATAATCAAAAAAACAGTCGGTGGCCCGACAAAACTCAAATCAACACTATTGTAACCTGCCGAACGCGCTGCATTGGCCATAAAGAAGGAAGTTGCCCATTCACCATCGATTCCCCTTTCAAGAGAAAGGGTGTTCCCTCGCTCCAAAAAGTAGAAAAACAAAGTTGCACCTACAATAATAATTGCATTACAGACCAGCACCAATTTAGAATTAAAACTAAAGCTCCATGCTTTATGCTTATAGTTTTTCTTTGTGATCCATCGGTGATAATAAAGCAATATGGATTCTTTAATATAGGTGTAGAAATTCAATACAATTCCAAAACCCAAACCACCAAGAATGAAAAGTGAAGATAACGCCAGCTGGAATGGGTAATTGAATTTATAGGCTTCATTGGTAATTCCCCCGGATAAGATCGAAAATCCAGCATTACAGAATGAAGAAATAGAATGAAAGATCGAAAAGAAAACCATGCTCCCTAAATTTGGAAAATTAGCACTTTCTAAGGTACTAAAGATCAGTATAGCGCCAAGAAATTCAAACAGCAGCGTAATAAATATCATGGTCAATAGGGTTTTAATGACAGAGGCCACTTTATTTTCACCTAGAATTTCACCAAACATCAATTGATTCTTAAAAGAAAATCCGCCAGAGAAAAAATAACCAAAAAAACCTGTAAAGGTCATAATACCCAATCCGCCAACCTGTATCAAAACAATGACCACAGTTTGTCCGAACATGCTAAAATTGGTTGAAATATCGGCAACCGACAAGCCAGTGATACAAACAGCACTAGTTGCCATAAATAAGGCGTCCACAAAACTTAACGGAGCTTCTACCGTCGTACGGGGCAGCATCAAGAGTACGGTCCCGAGCAAGATAAGAACCAGGAAACTGATGACAAATAATATTGTCGGATTAAAATAAAAATTGTCAAAGAAAAGCGTGCTTTTCGATAGCTCCGCGATAAAAATAAGATAGATTCCTAGATAAACCCACTGTTCTCTTGAAAAAACAGAAAGCGCTCCAAATCCTGCAAAACGGGCAATAAGAATAAATACAAAGTAAATGAGGATAACTAAGCCCGCGTAATGCTCAACAGCAATTTTTTTGAGTGCGTAAATGGAAGATGACTCGCGGAGAGCAATCATGAAAAAGAGGACAAAGAAAAGATAATGAATTGTTTTACCCAGCAATTTTCCTAATGCAGGATCAGTGACATAGCCCACATTGAAAATAACGATTGCGGCACAAATCATGCTCACATAGAACATGATTTTGTCTACAAGCCCATTCTTATATTTGAAAACAAATCGGATAAAACTTAAAATCGAATCTATCATAATGTCTCAAACTAAGATAAATCTGTCAATAAATGCAAATCTATCTCCGTTGTATTTTTTGGAGCGCTAACGAAGCCGAGAATGAGGATTTATAAATACAGTACATCGCTTCCTCTACCATTTCTAAAAAATATGAGCAACGGCACCAAACGGTAACCTTTCCACGTGAAACGGATCCTCAATTTCCCGTTCCTTCTTTCTCAAGTTCCTTTTCAGCTTTTTCACGGTCACGCTTCCGCTTCTCTTCAATCTTTGCTGCCTCCTTGGCCTCATCTTCTTTTTCTTCCTTCAGCAACTCCTCAGGAGTTTTGTGTTTCTTAAATATACTTGAGATCATTTTCTTGGCCTTGCTGATTCCCCCAACGACTTTTTCAACTTTTCCAGCCGTATTCATCAGTTTAGCCTCCCGCTCTGGACCAAGGCCGACACATTGTTTGATTCCAACCAACAAAGTCTGCCACATCGCTTTAAAAAACGGATGATTGGGATCCCGACGCTTGTTGATATGCCCCACCGTATATTTACCGTATAAATCCGGATTGCCCGGATTAAATAAAACCTGATTAATCATAAAAGACAGCAGCCCCTTCTTTTCTCGACGACCATCATCACCTGCCTCTGACAGGATATTAACTTTGAGGTCGTCATAATCCATTTTAAAGGTTCCTTTACTACGGTAATCGTTAGCCCAGATGTCAAATGTAATCTGACTGAGATTGCCCGATTTAACCTCAACATTTAACAATGGACGAATCATTTTATTAACGACTGTCAGATCCATTTTCCCAAGTGTGCCCTTATAGGTGTAGGCTCCAACTTTAGAGGTCATATCAAAAACAAAGTTGGTAGAAAGCTTACCGGCATTCATAAAATTGCTGCTCAAATTTGCACGCATTAGCTTCTGTTTAAGCAATTTTGTCGAATCATTTGTCACATTCAATAGTGTACCATACGTGTGATCAAAAGTAATCGTTCCAATTTGACTATACTCATCACTCATTTCAGAATACGAAATTCCTATATTATCCAAAATCAATGAATCAATTCCCAGGCGTGTCGACATTTGCATTAATTTCATATGCGGAGCATTTCCAATCTGACTGGTTGGAGGGCTTTTATAATGCTTATCACTGTAAATCGAAAGTGAACCATTTTTTAAGCGTGCATTTTGTGCGTATATTTTCTTATCCCGGGAAAGCTCGGCAAAATTGAATCCCGTCAAAAGAAGTGTGTCCATTTTCAGTACCATATAGCTTCCACCCTCTCCTTTCTTCCGGTAATAAGCCGCCTTATTCAGCGTCGGCTGATAAGCAACTTTAGTCAACAGGACATTGCGGTTTTTACTATTGATTTTCAACTGATCAAAATTTACTTTATAAAATCCATCCGGAGTTTTATAGGTAAAACCAGGCACCTCAATATCGATCATTTTCGTATGATAAAAGCGCTGCCTGTCATGCTCAGAAGTCGAATCGATCAAAACATCATCTATCCGGACCTTGACCTTCTTGACCTCGAAATCTTGATAAACCCCTTTTTGGACTTGCGTATATCTAAAATCGATGTCATTCAAATTGACGGCCCGCACCTGAATTTTTTTCAGATTGTCCTTTATTTTCTCATACAGCGGTTTTTTAGGTCCCCTACTCACCGTATCATTATAACGGTGCACCTCATTAATGACATGAATCGTTGGTCTTTCGACGGTGATATCATTCAGGAAAAGTTCCTTATCCATCAACACCCTTCGAATTCCAAAGCTTTTTATTTTCAACCTATTGATGGAAATTTCGAAGCGGTTATCTGGTGCTTTTTTGACCAGCTCCAACTTTTTATAGATGGAACTATCTGACACGAGATGCAGATTGTCTATTGTTATATTACCTAATAATAGGTTGACGTGGATATCGTCGTATTTAATAGTATACAAATTGTCCGTTGCTTGGGACACCAGCTGTTTGATTTTAGTATCTAAAAGAGGCTTCCACTTATTGCTAAAATACCAAATACCTCCAGCCAATGCCAATAGGATAAACGCTACAATACCAAGGATCCATTTGAAAATAGGCTTCATAAAGTCACAATCTCTTTGTAATTTCGTCTTTATTTTATTGAATAACAAACAAAATTAAGCCCATTTTGTTTGAATTACGACTAAATAAAGTGAATATGCTGCGTAAAACACAACTATTTTTATTTCTTGTACCGCTCTCTCTACTTTTTTTAAGTTCCTGCACCAAAACAAAGCATGAAACAGGCTTCTATTTTTGGAAGACAGTATTCCAGTTAGACACCGTAGAAAGCCGCTCTTTAAAGGAAATTGACGCGAAATCTATCTATGTCCGCATTATGGATATTGATTTCGATCCATCTGGTGTACAAGCCGTCCCTATTAGCCCCATTACGTTTTCGCAGCCTGTCCCCAAAGAACAGCAGCTGATTCCTGTAGTATTTGTCAACCAGCGTATTTTTGTGGAAATGGATAGCCTGCAGATCAGAGGACTGGCAAATAAAATTGTTCCGTTTGTGACGGCTAAAATACAACAAGCAGGAAAGGAAAAATTTACCGAACTTCAACTGGACTGCGATTGGACAAAGACATCCCGTGATAAATTTTTCTACTTGCTCACCTATTTACAGCAATTGCCGGCCTTAAAAGATGTTGTCGTAAGCTCTACGCTGCGGCTACACCAGGTCAAAAACACAGTCACCAGTGGAATTCCACCTGTGAAAAAAGCAATGTTAATGTGTTACAACATGGGAAATCTCAGACAATTTGGCAATCAGAACTCCATTTTAAATCAACAGGACCTCAAGACCTATTTAAGCGGAACATTACGCAACTATCCCATGGAAATGGATATTGCATTACCGCTATTTCAGTGGTTTGTCGTTTTCAGAAATAATAATTACATCGGTATTTCAAAACACATCAATGAAGAAGATCTCAAAGACTCGTCATTGTTTACCCATAACCCCAATACGAACCTCTATATTTTAACGAAAGATCTCCCAAAAGCAAACCTTAAAAAGGGAGATGTTATACGTTTTGAATCCATCAATCAGGAGGAACTCTTACAAACGGCAAAATTTTTGAAGGGAGAGCTGAAAGGAAAAGAACACCGGATTATTTTTTATCATTTAGATCAAGCTACACTAGCAAATCATGGCAATGCCGAATTACAAAAAATTATTGCTGCTTTCTAGCACTACATTAGCTTTCTTCTTTGGGGAGATTGCAACCAATATCGCCTGTGGTCCTGAAGTGGATCCTTACGACAATCAAACGACATATTATCTCCCCAATCTGGAGGACAATGGATTTTCTGCCTTTCAATTTATCCCCTACCAATTTCTTTATACGGAAGAAGCTCCAGTCAAAGAAAGTTTAATCAATGCCGAAACCTGGGCTAAACACCTAGGTTCACAGGTTAAGGTTAAGGATATCGAACAATTGATGTACAATAGCAACGATGCAACCGCTAATTTAGCGAGCAATCAGCAAAAGTCGGCTTGGACAAACCTTCCCGATTCCATTAGAGGAAATACGTTCCTAAGCACGTTGATTGACGGGAAACATGAAGCTGAACGCGCTTATTTTATGTTTACAAAAAAGCAGGAACCTATCACAAATATTCAACATAACTATTGGGATCCGGATACCCGAAATTTCAAAGAAATTACACAATTTGCTGAGCTCGCTGAACAGCAGATCACCAAATACCCCAAAAATAGCTTTCTCTATATCCGTTATGCTTATCAAGCCGCCCGTTTATATCTATTTGGACAGGAATACGCCAAGAGCATGACGATCTATGAAAAGTACCTGCAATCCGCCAAGGGAGATGAAGCCATCCTCAATTGGGCACTATCCAACTACGCTGGCGCTGTCCGCAAAAATGGCGATGCAGCAAGGGCAGCTTATCTCTTTTCTAAATTATTCACTGCCAGTCCAGAAAGGCGCATCCTCGCTTATGCTAATTTCCATTATATCACAGCCAGTGATGCTGAGATATTTCAATATGCAAAAAATGATGCAGATCGGTTCAATATCAATGCTATCATAGGCTTTGGAACAAGTGACTATGCCCTGAAATATCTGAGCGACTGCTATCAGCTCGATCCTGCCAATACCGTAAATGCCGTACTATTGGGACGCGAAGTCAATAAGATAGAAACAGAAATGAACGAGTCTTTTTACCTCAGTAGCGATAATTATAATTACTACAGTAAAAATGACGATAAAGGAAAGGTTAAACTACATCTGGATTCTCTTCGCAATTTTGCCCTAAAACTTTATCGCGACAAAAAATATGTTCAACCCCAATTGGGTCTTATTACTGCCGCCTACCTAAGCTGGATGAATAAGGAAAATACGTTAGCAAAAAAATACCTGTCCGAAATAAAAGAGACTGACCTCAGTCCAAAATTGATTGATCAGCTTCAAATTACCCGATTGCTCACGCAATTAACTGACTGGCAAAGCAGTAAACAACTAGATGAAGTTCAATTGACCAAAACGCTATCTTGGTTAGAAGAAAAAGCAAAACTTGATGGTAAAGAAGATATCCGCAAGCAAAATTGGGGATATAGTGCTTTTCAATATAGCAACTATAGCTTAATCTGCCGGAATATTCTACAAAATCTTGTCGTAAAACATTATTTGAATACACAAGATACCGCCATGGCTAGTTTAGCTGCTGTAAAGGCGGATGCCTTTTACAACTATGGCTTTGTGAAAGACTCGCTGGAAGATAATATGCAGTGGACAACAATGCACTTCTGGGAAAATAGCCTTACACCTAAAACGCTGTTAAAAATAAGAAATTTACTGTCGGATAATTCCCAACAGAATACCCTATCTAAATTCTTATTGAAGGATATCAAACATTTCAATAAAGATTATCTCACGGAATTATTGGGTACAACCTACCTGCGCGAACTGGATTTCCAAAAAGCAGCAAAAACTTTAGCGGGACTTCCTAAAGACCATAAAATAAAAGAAATTAAAAACTGGTACGATGCGGATGAAAGCGATATTACACCGAATCCATTTATTGTAACGATAAATGATTACCCCAAAAAATATGGTAAAGAATCCACCACTAAGCTAAAATATGCTGAACGCATGGCACGCTTGGAAAATGCCATAAAAACGGAAAAGAACAATCAGAAAAAAGCCGAGTATTATTTCCAAATGGCCACAGGTATCTATCAGACTAGTACCTATGGAAATGCTTGGTCCCTGGTGTCCTATGACTGGTCGTCCACAGACAACCACGCAGCTTCGACACTTCACTGGCAACGAAATTATCTACAGACAAAATCAGCAAAAGAATGGTACAGCAAAGCGCGTACGCTGAGCACAGACAAAGAGTTCAAAGCGAAATGTACCTTTATGCTTGCCAAATGCGAGCAGAAAGATTTTGTCTATACCAATGAATCGCGTTGGCAATACTATGATTCACCATTAAAGAATCCTTTCTATCGTTTTTCGATGCAAAATAAATACTTCAAAGAATTGAGCACACAATATAAGGATACGCCTTTCTTTACAATCGCTTCGCGGGAGTGTACCTATCTCCGTGATTTTTTAAATTTAACACAAGCGATACATTAAGGGCTTCCTCCTATCTCGCTTTACAAAAAATAGCGCTTTCTTGATGTAAGAAGGCGCTATTTTTTATATAGATTAAGATTTATATAAGTTAAGATCTACTATCCTCATTATGATATATACTGAGGTAGCTATCGTAGCGCGAACTCTCAATAGAGCCTTCTTCCACAGCCTCCATAATGACACAACCAGGTTCATTGATATGCCGGCAATTATGAAATCGACATTGATTCATCAACGCGCGCATTTCTGGAAAAAAATGAGATAGCTCCTGTTTTTCTATATCGACAATTCCCAACTCACGAATACCAGGCGTATCAATTAGCTTCCCTCCAAAAGGGAGATCGAACATTTCAGCAAAAGTAGTTGTATGCTTTCCTTTGTCGGACCAATCGGAGATTTCACCAGTTTTCAACCCATATTCAGGGACGATTGCATTAATCAACGTTGATTTACCAACCCCGGAATGGCCTGATACCAAGGTTATTTTATCTTTAAGCAGTTGCTTGACAACGTCGATATTTGTACCGGTTAACGCAGAAACCTCGAAACAGGGGTAACCAATATGTTCATAAATAGCTTTATAGTCGGCCAATATCTCCAAACCTTCATCACTAAAAAGATCCAGTTTATTGAAAATAATTACGGCCGGAATTCCGTACGCCTCTGTTGTTACTAGAAAACGATCGATAAAACCCAAAGAAGTTGGTGGCGAGGCAAGTGTCACCACTAAAAAAGCCTGATCCAGGTTTGCTCCGATAATTTGAGTTTGCTTGGACAGATTGACGGATTTTCGAATAATATAATTTCGACGAGGTTCCAGTTCGTGAATGACCGCACTTTCCTGATCAGGTTCCACATCAAAATGCACCCAATCACCCACAGCAACAGGATTAGTCGTTTTTATTCCTTTGGTACGAAACTTTCCTTTGATACGACAATCGTATCTTTTATCATCTTCACCCAAAACTTGATACCAACTACCTGTCGATTTAGTTACCAGTCCTCTCATAAATCCTGTTGCATTAAATGTGTCATAGTACAAAAATCGGAAAAATTTATTAAACTTACCCTTTGATGAATTTCTTACCTTTGTAAGGAGACTAAAATTCAATTTTGTGAAAAAACTATTTCTTTTAGACGGAATGGCTCTCATATATAGAGCTTATTTTGCTTTGAGCAAAACTCCCCGAATTACCTCAACAGGGTTAAATACAGGAGCAATCATGGGATTTACCAATACCCTATTGGATGTATTGAAAAATCAGCAACCTTCCCACATAGCAGTAGTGTTCGACACAGCGGCACCTACCGCTCGACATATTGAATTTGAAGCTTATAAAGCACATCGGGAGAAAATGCCAGAGGACCTTGCTGCTTCTATCCCCTATATAAATCGCTTAATCGAGGGCTTCAATATCCCTATTATCACAATGGATGGATACGAAGCCGATGATATTATCGGAACACTTGCAAAAAAGGCCGAGAAACAGGACTTTCAAATCTATTGCATGACACCCGATAAAGATTTTGGGCAACTTGTGTCTGAAAATATCTTTATCTACAAACCTGCCCGCATGGGTAATGGAGCAGAAGTACAAGGTGTCAAAGAGATTCTTGAAAAATGGGAAGTCTCTGATGTTTGCCAGGTCATCGATATCCTCGGTCTTTGGGGCGATGCCGTGGACAATATCCCTGGTATACCTGGTATTGGAGAGAAAACAGCGAAAAAACTTGTTCAAGAATACGGATCTGTCGAAGGCATTATCGCTAACGCGGACCAACTCAAAGGAAAAATGCGTGAAAACGTAGAGAATTTTGCAGAACAAGGGCTCATCTCCAAAAAATTAGCCACCATTTTATTGGATGTACCCATTGAACTCGATGAAAAATCGCTAGAACTGGAAGATCCAAACAAAGAAATCCTTGAACCGCTATTTGCTGAATTGGAATTCCGAACACTTGGAAAACGAGTTTTCGGCGAAGATTTCTCCGTCCTTGACAAGAGCAGCCCTACAAATGGACAAATGGATCTATTTTCGACAACAACAACGACAATTACCACGACCGAAATTGTTACCGAAGTTAGCGTCGAAAATGCAGCAATAAATAACATACATAATACCGTACATGAGTATATTTTGGTTGATACAAACGAAAAACAAGTAGCGCTCGCTCAACAGCTTGCTTCTTTGGATAGTTTTTGTTTTGACACAGAAACAACAGGATTGGATGCAAACCTTGCCGACATTGTGGGGTTATCATTTTCTTTTGAGAACGCAAAAGCATATTATGTTCCAACACCTGCCCATCGTGATAGCGCTCAGGCTATAGTCGATATTTTCAAGGGCGCTTTAGAAAACCCAAAAATTGAAAAAATAGGACAAAACATCAAGTACGATATTTTATTATTAGCACGCTATGGTGTAAAAGTACAAGGCACCCTTTTTGACACCATGCTTGCACATTATCTGATTGATCCAGATACCCGTCACGGAATGGATGTACTCGCAGAAAATTACCTAAATTACAGCCCGGTATCAATCACAGAACTTATCGGTGAAAAGGGAAAAAAGCAAGGGAATATGCGCGACGTTGAAGTCGAAAAAATAAAAGAATATGCCGCTGAAGATGCAGACATCACGCTACAGCTAAAAAATATATTTCAGCCTCTCCTTGTCGAGACCAACACCATGCAGCTCGCTCAGGATGTGGAATTCCCATTAGTATATATACTCGCCGAAATTGAACGAAACGGTGTAAAAATTGATGTTCCGGCACTTGAAGAATTTTCAAAAACACTGGAGCAGGACATTAAAAATCTCGAGGAAGCTATCTTTGAGAAAGCAGGTGTAAATTTCAATATTGCATCCCCTAAACAATTGGGAGAAGTCTTATTCGACAAACTTCAACTGGATCCTAAAGCTAAAAAAACAAAAACGGGGCAATATAAAACAGGTGAAGATGTGTTATTAGCTTTGGCCCATAAATCCGATATCGTCCAAGATATTTTAAACTTTAGGCAAATGCAAAAACTCAAATCAACCTATGTTGATGCACTACCTGAGTTGATAAACCCCGAAACAGGGCTCATTCATACGTCCTACAATCAAGCTGTTGCCGCAACAGGCCGTCTGAGCTCAACGAATCCGAACTTGCAGAATATCCCGATCCGTACCGAGCGGGGAAGAGAAGTTAGAAAAGCCTTTATCCCAAGATCGGAAGACAATGTGATCCTCTCAGCCGATTATTCGCAGATTGAACTTCGCCTAATTGCAGAGCTAAGTAAAGATCAAAATATGATGGAAGCGTTTAGCCAAGGTCATGATATCCATAGAGCAACAGCCGCGAAAGTATACAATGTGGATTTTGATGCTGTTACTTCTGAACAGCGTCGCAACGCGAAAGCAGTTAACTTCGGCATTATATATGGTCAGTCGGCATTTGGCCTTTCTCAAAATCTTGGCATATCACGTAAAGAAGCATCCGATATCATCAATGAATATTTTAACCAATATACAGGGATAAAAAAATACATGAGTGATGCCGTCGAGTTTGCAAAGGAGAATGGTTACGTTGAAACAATTTTAAAACGGAGACGTTATCTGAGAGATATCAATTCCGCAAACATGACCGTTCGCGGATTTGCAGAAAGAAACGCTATCAACGCTCCGATCCAAGGATCAGCAGCCGATTTAATCAAACTTGCCATGATCGCCATTCAAAAGGAAATTGAGCAGCGAGGTTTATCTGGAAAAATGATCATGCAGGTGCATGATGAATTGGTTTTTGACGTGCCTAAAGACGAGATAGAGGTATTCAAAAAAATTATTTTGGATAAAATGTCCAATGCTATAAAAACAAGTGTTCCTTTGATCGTAGAAATTGGAGAAGGCAAAAATTGGCTAGAAGCACATTAAAGTTATGATTAGAAAACTCATCCATATCTTATTATTATTGTGTGTCTGTAGCTTTACAAAGCTACATGCACAAAATGACAAACCTGTATTCTATGAAAAACTAGACCAGGGATTGATTCGCTTTTATTTTGACAAATATTATTATTTAGTTTCAAAAGAGTGTGAGTTTAAAACGATCGAACGTGTGAGCAAATTTGATTTTGCAAAGCAAGTTTTTGATGGAGAGTTCCGCGATTTTGCGCCAAATGGATCGAGAATACTCATTGGTTCCTATAAAGATGGTAAAAAAGAAGGCTTATTCCAAGCCTTCCATCCGAATGGAGTGTTGAAATGGGAAGTAAGTTTCCAAAACAACCATCCAACCGGTGATTGGAAATATTACTATCCGGATGGAAAACCCTTATTAACCATTACCTATAATGAGCAAGGCTATTTTATCAAAGATTACTGGGACAACAGAGGCAAACAAGAGGTGATAGACGGCGAAGGCAACTATGAATTTTCTATTCCTTTTGAAGGTTTTACGGAGTTCGGTTTTGATTTCTACCTACGCAAAGGAAAGGTAAAAAACGGTAGGCCGCAGGGAAACTGGAATACATATTTCTACAATGTAGGTCAGCAAGCAGTTTACGCCATGACGCAACGCTTTGCAAATGGTGTACTCACAACGACCTATGACGACAATGGAGATCTAAATAATGAGGATTTCGTGTCGCTAAGTATCCTCCCTTATGACTATTTTATACGAGCGGAACTATTTAACGGTAAGTCTTGCAGCTTTGATGATTATTCTAATTTTTATGCATTCCTAACCAAACGTTTTAACGACAATCTCAATAAAACTGGGCTAGACATCACCAAACAGGTTAACTTTTCTTATTTAGTGGAAGTAAAGAAAAGCGGAATGGCTAATCTAAAAAGCCTCAAGTTAATATCAGATTCCGGCGACGAGCCTTTCGATGGCATTTTGAGCCGTATTGCGAGAAGTGTTGACTTCTATTTCCCTACATATAAAGACAATCAGCCTCAAGACGACTTTATCAGAGTATCTGGTGGAATCACACAGGGTAATGACGGAAAAATCTATACCCATTCAATTAAAATCGAAAGACAAATAGACAATTCGAGTAAATAATTATCTTTGCAGAAATAAATAGATATGAAATTTCATAAAGAAGGATACACCACATTAGCGATCGCTGTACTTTTTATCTTCATCATCAATGCCGTTGCGGATTATTATGACGCTCCGCAATACGCTAAATGGTTTATTTATGCGCTCTCAGCATTCCTATTCATTACAGTTGTTCAGTTTTTCAGAAGTCCCAAAAAAGTGGTTAGCCCGCAGGATGGCCTGATTCTTTGTCCAGCCGATGGAAAAGTTGTTGTTATCGAAGAAACTGAGGAAAATGAGTATTTCCATGATAAGCGGATACAGGTGTCGATATTTATGTCTCCTGTCAATGTGCATGTCAATAGAAACCCAATCAGTGGTTTAGTCACGTTCTTTAAATACCATCCTGGCAAATTTCTAGTGGCTTGGCACCCCAAATCATCTACCGATAACGAAAGAACAACAGTCGTTGTCAAAGATAAGGCTGGACGGGAAGTTCTTTTCCGCCAGATTGCAGGAGCATTAGCGCGCCGTATTGTATGGTATGTAAAAGAAAAAGACGAAGTCGTGCAAGGCAATGAGTTTGGTTTTATCAAATTCGGTTCCCGTGTCGATTTGTTTCTTCCTTTAGGAACTGAGATCAATGTTAACATTGGTGATAAGGTTACTGGAGCAAAAACGATTATCGGAAAATTTTAACAATTTATTAATATCATTATAAGTAACTTAGGCTCCAAATCAGGGGCCTTTTTTATTCTGCAAATGAATTTTAGACAATTACTATTGGCAAACTCCGCGGCTGTCGGTATTGCAATATCCACGATCAGCTTTTATTATAAACATGACCTACAGACAGCATTGATCATTTTCTTTGTTGCTGTGGTAACGAGTTTCCTCCTATTTAACTATCTATTTGAAAAATACATATATCGTAGACTCAATACGATGTATAAGTTAATTCATAACCTTAAACTCGGCAAGGATCTTAAGGATGCTATCGGAGAACATGTTAGTGAGGATCCGATTACGGATGCTGAAAACGAAGTCAAAGCATGGGCAAAAGATAAAAAAAATGAGATAGAGCAGTTAAAATCACAAGAAAAATTCCGCAGAGAATTTTTATCCAACATTTCTCATGAATTCAAGACGCCGTTATTTGCTACCCAAGGTTACATTGAGACCCTGCAGGATGGCCTTATGGAAGAAGATATGGAAATGGCCAAGAACTTCTTAGATAAAGCTGCCCGGAATCTGGACCGGCTAAATTACCTGATTCAGGATCTTGATGAGATATCCAAACTGGAATCTGGAAAAATGGTCCTGAATATAGAGAAATTCGATATCGTTGATCTTATTAAAGACACCACCTACTCTCTTGAGGACAAAGCTAAACAGCACAATATCAAAATAGAATTCAAGCCAAAAGCGGGCACACCACATTGGGTTAAAGCAGATCGCAATAAAATCCACCAGGTATTATACAATCTGATCGACAATTCCCTGAAATATGGAAAAGAGGGCGGAACAACGAAAATTAAGATTTTTCCGCTGTTTGAACAAGTTCTTATCGAGATTACAGACGACGGTTATGGCATCGAAGAAAAAAATCTCAGCCGTGTATTCGAGCGCTTTTTCCGAACTGATAAGAGTCGATCACGCGATATCGGAGGATCAGGATTAGGGTTGGCTATCGTAAAGCATATTGTCGAAGCACATCAGCAAAACGTCAATGTCCGTAGTACAGAAGGCATTGGGACAACATTTGGCTTTACTTTACAAAAAGTTCAGTCAGGAAATTAAACAATTGATGACACTTTTGTGTTTAAACAAAATCAATGTTAACATTAACTTAACATTAAGGTATTATTTTTGCAAAAATAAATTTAAGATATGTCTTTAAATAGCATTTTTCAATACTTCGTTCCAAAGGATAAAAAATTCTTCCCTTTGTTTGAACAAGCCGGCAACAACTTGATCGAGATGTCAAAGTTGTTAAAAGATATTGTTAACTCAAGCAACCCTGAAAAGAAAAAGGAATTAACACGCAAAGTGGAAGATTTGGAACATAGAGGCGACAACATTACGCATCAAATTCATTTGGAGCTGGGAAAGAACTTTATCACTCCTTTTGACCGCGAAGATATACACTCTTTGGCAAGTTCATTGGACGATGTCGCAGATTTTATACACGGTGCCGCCAATAGAATGGACCTTTACAAGGTTGAAAAGGCCACTGAGCCAATGATTGAAATTGCTGATTTACTGGTTGAAGCTACCGAACATGTATCAAAAGCTATTCATGAGCTTAGAGATTTGAAAAATATCCGGAATATTACGGATTCATGTGTTCGCATCAATAGCGTAGAAAACAAAGCCGATTATATCTTCGATAAAGCTGTAGCTGACCTTTTTGAATTTGAAAAAGATGCAATTTCATTAATTAAACACAAAGAAGTGTTATCTGCAATGGAAGATGCAACCGATAAATGTGAGGATGTTGCTAACGTATTAGAAAGCATTCTAGTTAAAAACGCATAATCATTCGATTTAAGTGCACAAAAATTCTACGAGATTATGATGTCAACATTACTCGTTGTTGTGATTGTCCTTGCGATTGCCTTTGACTACATCAATGGATTCCATGATGCTGCCAATTCTATTGCGACAGTTGTATCAACAAAAGTTTTAACGCCAGCAATGGCCGTCTTATGGGCTGCGATATTCAACTTTGCAGCTTACTTCTACTTTACAGATCATAAAGTAGCCAATACCATTGCGAAGACAGTATTGGAAGAATACATTACCTTAGAAGTTATTTTTGCAGGATTACTTGCTGCAATTGGTTGGAACTTATTTACATGGTACTACGGTGTACCATCAAGTTCGTCCCATACACTTATTGGAGGTTTTGCAGGATCGGGTATGGCTTACGCTTTCATCCTTGGCGCAGATCCTATTCACGCTATCAACATTGATGCTACCTTAAAGATTATTGCATTTATCGTACTTGCACCTATCATAGGTATGACGATATCGGTTATCATCACATTGATTGTAATCAATCTGGCGAAAAACTCCCGTCCAAGTGTTGCCGAAAAATGGTTCAAGATATTGCAACTTGTTTCTTCAGCCGCCTTGAGCTTTGCACATGGAGGTAATGATGCACAGAAAGTAATGGGAATTATCCTTGTCGCTATGGTAGCTGGTGGTTATGTCCCAACGACTGAACACATGCCAGAGTGGATTCCATTGACTTGTTACGCAGCAATCGCTGCCGGAACAATGAGTGGTGGATGGAAAATTGTCAAAACGATGGGAACCAAGATTACAAAAGTAACACCCTTGGAAGGTGTTTGTGCTGAATCTGCGGGAGCTGTCACCTTGGGTATCACAGAACATTTTGGAATACCAGCCTCAACAACGCATACCATTACAGGTGCAATCATCGGTGTTGGTGTTGTCAAACGTGTCTCAGCAGTACGTTGGGGAGTAACAATCAGCTTGTTATGGGCTTGGATATTGACAATTCCAGTTTCAGCTTTGTTGGGTGCATTGTCGTTATTGGTCGTACATTATTTGCTTTAGAAAAAAAATACTTAATTTTTTTCTTAAACCTATTGAAACAAAACAAAAATTTGGTACTTTCGTAGCGGATTTTTGTTTTGTTGTTTCACATTAAATACTTAATTTAGTACAAAATATAGCAAAAACAAAATTTTAACATAATTTTAAGACTTTGGCACGGCAATTGTACTGTTCCTTGTGTTAATACAATAATTAAGTTTGAAAACAATTAAAATTAATAATAACCTTAAAAACAAGAGTATGAACTATTCTACAATTAAAAAAACAGCTGTTGCTGCTACATTAGTTGCCGCTTTAGGTTTCGCTGGTACAGCACAAGCTCAACAAGTATTCGGTGGTAGATCACAATACAGAACTTGGTCTATCGGAGTTCAAGGTGGTATCACTACTCCTAATACTGTTATCGGTGGTAACAATAACTTTGGTCAAAAAGTTGGTTACTTCCAAAACAAAGTAGGTGAATATTATGGTTTGACAGTACGTAAGCAATTCTCTCACCTATTCGGTTTAGAAGTTGAAGCAAACCGTGGTAAGATCAAAACTTACAACCATAACGAATCTGGTCCTGCACTTGAGAACAAATATAAAGCTCAATCTGCTGAAACAAAAGTTAATTGGGCGGCTAGCTTAAATGGTGTTTTCCAATTAGGTACAGTAGATTTCTTGAGAAGAGAAAATGCGGTTAACTTCTACGCTAAAGTGGGTATCGGTGCTTTTGCATATAATCCAGTTCAATTCTCTAACAATGACTTTGGCGGTACAGTTGTTTATGATCAAAAATGGGGTGAAGATGTCCTAGGCGATCGTTCTCCTTCAAACCCACGCGATAAAGATTACCGTTTAGGTATGATCGTACCTGTAGGTGTTGGTGCTAAATTCAAATTATCAGAAGTAGTTGCCTTGAACTTAGGTTACACAATGAACTTTACTGATGAGGCATTGTTGTACGGACCAGGTAGAAATGGAACTACTAAACAACGTTTCTCTAATGTGTATGGTGGTTTAGAATTCACTTTAGGTTCGAAAGACAAACAAAACTTGACTTTTGCTAACCCAGTTGCTACATTGTACGATGAGTTGAAAGATCCTTCATTGAGAAACGAAGTTGAAGCATTGAAACAACGTGTAAGCACTTTAGAAGGTACAGTTAACACATTAAGCGCTGACGCTGATGGTGATGGTGTATCTGATAAATTTGACAAATGTCCTGGTACTCCAGCTGGTACTCCAGTAGATGGTTCAGGATGTCCAATCAAATTCCCAGAGCCAGTTATTGAAACTGTAGCTTCTAACGGTTACTACGCTCCAATTCAATTCGAATTTGATAGCTCAGTATTGAAAACTTCATCATACTCTACATTAGACAAATTGGCTAAAGAGTTACGTGATAACAATTCAGCTGTACAATTAGATGGTTATGCATCTGCAGAAGGTTCTGATGCTTATAACATGACTTTATCTAAAGACCGTGCTAACTCTGTAAAACAATATTTAGTAAATGCTGGTGTTTCTTCATCAAGCATCACAGCTAAAGGTTACGGAGAGAAAAATCCAGTTGCATCTAATGCTACTGAAGAAGGTCGCGTTCAAAACCGTCGTGTTGAGATCAAAAAATAATCGTATATAACTTATACATTATATTAAAAGCCGGCTTTAAAGCCGGCTTTTTTATTTTACCCGTATTTATCCTTAACTTTGTGGAGGATATCCGATTTGTGGAAAATTAGTTCGAACAAATTAGATAAGAAATTAGTATTTTGAATTAAGTAACAGAATACTGGTTTTAAACTTTTGAGAATGGAAGAGGATTTTGAATTTGAAAACCCCGAGGAAAGAAAAATCTCGGTGGACAGATATGAGGAAATGCTTCGAAACGAGGATCAGTATTTTTTTGACTCCAAAGCTTTTGAAGGAATTATTGATTATTATGCTGAAAAAAATGACCCTGTAAAGGCCTTACAGGTTACCGAATTTGCAATCAGCCAACACCCTTTTGATATTACCTTTTTATTGAAACAAGCTCAACTGTTTTCAACGATTCAACAATATCAGAATGCGCTTGCAGCGTTGGATAAAGCGGAATTATTAGAGGCTTCAGAAGGGGATATTTTCTTGATCCGTGGTGGCATATTAGGCAGTATCGGCCAGTTTGATAATGCTTTGGAACAGCTCTTCAAAGCACTTCCGCTATTGGATAATAAAGATGAGGTCTATTTCCATATTGCGATGATCTTTCAAGCGCAAATGAATTATGACAAGGCAATAATTTATCTAAAGAAAGCACTTGAGCTCAACATGGATTACCAGGAAGCACTCTATGAATTGGCCTACTGTTATGATGTATTGGATAGACAAGAGGAAAGTATCTCCTTTTATAAAAAGTACATTGATTCAGACCCATACTCCTACTATGCTTGGTACAATTTAGGAAACTCTTACCATAAAATCAGCCGGTTTGAGGAAGCTTTAGACGCATACGACTATGCTATATTAATTAAGGAAGACTTCTCTTCAGCTTATTTCAATAAGGGTAACGCTCTTGTCAATCTAGACCGCTATCAAGAAGCATTGGATGTTTACAAACAAACATTTGAATATGAACAACCAAGTGCTGATACCTATTGTGCGATAGGCGAATGTTATGAAAAACTTGAGCAGATGGAAGAAGCCCGCAATTATTATAAAAAGGCAGTCAAATTAGATGCGGAGCTTGCTGATGCTTGGTTCGGTATTGGGGTTACCTTAGATTTCGAAGAACGCTATTTTGAATCACTTCATTTTTATAAAAAAGCATTGGAACTAGAGGATACAAACCCCGATTACTGGTTTGCGATTGCCGATGCCCGATATAAACTACAACAAATAGATCTTGCAGAAGAAGCTTATAAAAAGGTAGTGGCTTTAAACCCAACAGACATCGATGCGTGGCTCGATTATTCCTCAATTCTATTTGAACAAAGTAAAATTGAAGAAGCTATTAATGTAATATCCGATGCCATCACACAAAATCCAAATGCAGCAGAACTGTACTATCGTGTAGTTGCTTATCTATTTGCCAATGGACAATACAATGAAGCGCTCAACTTTTTAGAACTTGGCTTAGCGACTGATCCCGATAAGCATCATATTCTTTTTGATTACCTCCCACAGCTACAAGGGAACCAAATCATTACTGAAATTGTAAAAAAATATACAAAGCCGAAAGATTAACATACAATAGGCGCTACGTCCGGTCGTTGCAACGCAATGACCGGATATTAAAATTGAAGATATATTCCTGTTCCCACAATGTACTTTTCGCAATTCAAATGAAAAAATTAGGCTTAATAGGATACCCGTTGGGGCATTCTTTTTCAAAAAAATATTATTTAGAAAAATTTCATCGAGAACATATTACCGATGTAGATTACGATCTATATCCACTTGCTCAAATAGCCGATTTTACAACAATTGCTTCCAATAAAGATTTCTATGGTGTCAATGTGACCATTCCCTACAAGATAGAGGTTATGGATTACTTGGACGAGCTCTCGGAAGAAGCTCGTACAATACAAGCTGTAAACTGTATTCGAATCAGTCATACATCAGATGGCACCACGCATCTAAAAGGCTATAATACGGATGCCTATGGTTTTGAGGCATCGCTAAGGCCGCTATTAAATCCCCCGGTGGATAAGAAGGCTTTGATTTTAGGTAATGGGGGTGCTGCAAAAGCTGTCATTTATGCCCTTGATCAGCTTGGAATATCACATACTATAGTAAGCAGAACCAAACAGGCAGATCAACTCACTTATGATGAACTTGATCGCGCTATCCTAGCTGACCATACAGTGATTATCAACTGTTCACCCGTCGGTACATTTCCCAATACGGCAGAATATCCAAAAATTCCTTACGAATTCTTAACGGAGAATCACCTCTGTTATGATCTCATTTACAACCCTGAGGAAACAACATTTCTTCGAAAAAGTAAAGAAAAAGGTGCTAGAATCAAAAACGGATATGAAATGCTGGTTCTACAAGCAGAAAAAAACTGGGAAATCTGGAATAGTTGAGCTTTCAATAGTAAGAAATCAATAAAAACTGTAATTTTACCTTTATGCTTACGATCAAAACATTCACTTTCAATCCATATCAGGAAAATACTTATCTACTCTATAACGAGTCAGGAAATGCCATTATCATTGATCCAGGGATGTATGGCGAGCAAGATCAGCAAGAATTATTAGCTTTCATCGCAAACAATAATCTCAAGCCTACACTCCTATTAAATACACATTGCCATATTGACCATGTTTTGGGGAATAGTTTTGTCCATGAGAAATTTGGCTTGCTCCCACAGTTCCACGAAGGTGAAGTACCCATTTTAGTAGCTGTTCAGAATTACGCTCCTCAAATGGGCATCCGATATGACATCTCACCAATTGGAGAAACATTTCTAAATGAGGATGATACCATTTATTTGGATAATGATGAGCTAAAGGTCATTCTTGCACCTGGACATTCCCCTGCACATATCTGCTTTTATTCAGCTAATCAAAAATTCTTGATCGGAGGAGATGTCCTATTTCGCAATAGTATTGGCCGTACTGATCTTCCTGGGGGAAATCATCAGCAGCTTTTGGATAACATAAAAACAAAACTTTATACCTTGCCCGACGACACGATCGTCTATCCTGGGCATGGGCCATCGACAACGATTGGCTTTGAAAAAAATTCTAATCCATTTATCCGAGGATAAAAGTCATGAATCTGCCATTTCTATTTGCAAAAAGATATCTGTTTTCTAAGAAATCAGTTAACGCCATTAATATCATCTCTTCTATTAGTGTAATTGGCGTAATGGTAAGTAGTGCTGCTTTAATCATTTTGCTATCTTCATTCAATGGAATGGAACAGCTGATACTATCCATGTACAGTAAGTTTGCTCCTGAACTGAAGATTGAACCCAAGAAAGGAAAACTTTTTGACAGTAAACAGGCTGTCTTCAGTGAATTACGAAAAGATTCCAATGTGGTTCATTACACGGAGGTTCTACAAGAGAAAGTATTACTGCAATATTCAAATAGACAATTTATTGCAAATATAAAAGGCGTCGAACCTCAATCGCTAAGTAAAAAGGCCGGAGACAGTATCCTCGTAGATGGTCAGTACGAACTTACCCATGATTCTACCAACCTCGCAATTATAGGGGCAAGCGTACAGGCAAATCTGGCAATTCCTATGCAGAACTCAGTGGAACAAATTCAAGTGTATTCTCCGAGAAAGGGAGTAAAGAATTCTTCCAATCCTGCAGAAGAATTCAACATCCGATCCATAGCTCCCGGAGGGGTATTGCGCTATCAACAAGATTTTGACAATTTGATTATTACACCAATTTCATTTGCTAAAGAGGTTCTCGGAGAATATGAGCGCGTTTCATCGATCGAGTTTTACCTAAAAGATGGTGTGGATGTTAATTCATTTGGGCAAGCAGTACAAAAGAAAATAGGACCGGATTACATTGTAAAGAATAGGGAAAAACAAAATCCTACCTTATATAAAAATGTACGTGTTGAACGCTGGGTCGTCTTCTTTATACTGACCTTGATCAGTGTGATTGCAATCTTTAATATTGTAGGTTCCTTAACCATGCTTGTATTAGACAAACAAAAGGATATGACGATACTGAAAGGTCTCGGTGGTTCGAATGATCTCATTCAACGTATCTTCTTTTATGAAGGCCTTATGATCGCCATTATTGGCTGTGTATTAGGTCTATTGATAGGCGCCATATTCAACTATATCCAGTCAGCCTATGGCATCATTCGTGTAGAAGATGGAGCAAATACAATTATTGACAGCTACCCTATGGTAAGTAAGTGGAGTGACTATATTTTAGTCTTCATGACAGTCATTAGTATCTCTGGCCTAGTTTCCTATTTCTCTGCAAAGCTAAGTGTCAGAGAATTAAATAAATTAAAGGCAACTGATTAATAACTTGAGCTTTTTCGGCTCTGACTACCTTTTGTAATCTGTTGGATTAAACTGCCCCATGCAAAAGGATTTAACAATGGATTAGCATAACGTTGGTTGATGACTTTATTATTCATCGTATTAAAACTCTGCGCATTGTTAATTGAACGCATTTCATTTCCGTCACGTGGTATTACAGCTGCCATTGCCGCTAATGATTCATAAGACAAGGACCTCCTAACTCTCACGATGTTATCCTCAGAAACGTCTAGATTCATAAATGCAATGTTAAACTCTTCGATACTTGCCCATGGATAGGGGGTTACCATCGGGAGTTCCGTAACTAGATTTTGCATAATGATATTTGCGGTATATTTATCTCCAGGAACTTCTGGAATAGTGACAACTAAAGGATCAAAACCGACGGAAGTAAAACGAATGGTGTCTCCTACATGTGCTACAAAAGAGAAATAGCCTTCGTTATTTGCCGCAAATGCTTCATTCCTGAAAGATAAATTAGTGACGGTCGCATAACCTACAGGAAGTCCAGACCCAACCGTTGTTACGATACCGGAGTACTGAACAATCTTCCTTTCCTGAGCATGTAAAGCAGAGGAACAAAAAGATAGAAATACAGCAAATAATATAGAAACCAGCAACTTCATGGAACAAATTTAAAAAAAAGTAGCCGAACTAGCCGTTAAATTGTGTTAAGTAGAAAAACTAATTAACAGGGGGTAAAGTTGCTTCTGGGGAATCGGGATCTGTTAAATTAATAGCCTCCACTGCTGTAATTTCAGGAACAGCTTTCTTAATCGCCTGCTCTAAACCAGCTTTAAAGGTCATAATGCTCATTGAACATGAAGCACATGCTCCCAATAATTTTAAACGCACGACATTATCCGCTGTAATCTCTTCAACACTCACATTTCCGCCATCAGTCTCCAAATATGGTCTCAAGGTATCTAATGCTTGCTCAACTTTTTCTTTTAAAGTCATACTCTTAATGCTATTCAATGATTGTAATATGTAAAGATAATCAAATATTTTAAAATGTGTATTTTTAGGCCTCGCTACCAATGGAAAAACAACAAGTATATGACAATATACCCTCTTCATAGCTCCAATCGAGTTAAAGAATGTTAATAAGAAATGTTGTTTTTGCGATCAAATAATTATTAAACTATATTGCGCAGTAAAATTTAATTGATTAGTATAACAAATTCACTTATCTTTGTAAAATGTTTTTAAATAGGCGTATAGCGGCTATCTGTGCCGGCATGATGTTTCTATTGGTATTTACTGGTTGTAAAAGTAAATTTGAGAAATTGCGCGCAAGCAATAACATCGCTCAAAAGTACGAAGAGGCCGTAAAACTTTATGAGAAAAAGAAATATACAAAGGCGTTAGTTTTGTTTGATGACTTGCGGACCAAATTCCGTGGACAAGCTGAAGCAGAAAATATTTACTATTATTTGGCATTTGCCAACTACCGGCTGAAAGATTATACATCGGCAGCATTTCACTTTAAAGATTTTGCGGATGTTTATCCAAACAGTGCAAGAGCAGAAGAATGTAGATTTATGCATGCCTATTGCTATTATTTGGATTCTCCAAGATCAACGTTAGATCAAGCGAATACAAAAAAAGCAATTGATGCATTACAGCTCTTTGTCAATCTCTATCCCGAATCAGAACGGTCCAAAGAAGCCGCAGATCTTATTCAGAAATTAAGAGATAAGCTCGAGCTTAAAGCATTTGCTAATGCAAGACTGTATTATGACATGGGGCTGACGGATGATTACAGGGCAGCTGTCATCGCATTACAGAATGTATTAAAAGAATACCCTGATACAAAATACGCGGAAGAGATTGAGTTTTTAACATTAAAAGCACAATACATCTATGCGTCCAAAAGTTTCTTCCTGAAACAAGAAAGTAGATTTGATGATGCCTTGGACTATTATCGTAGCTTCGCAAGTAATTTTCCGAATAGCAAACATATGAAAGAGGCAGAATCCCTTCGTGAAAATTCTGAAAAAGGGATTAAAACCGCCCTCTCTCAAGTGAAGGATTATAATAAAGCCGTTGCAGAGCAGGAAGTATATATCAAAGAACAAAAGGCGAAAAAAGAAAAAGAAAATACCCAAAAACATGAGTCAAAAAAATAACAATTCAATTCCAAACTCTACAGTTACACGTGACTTGAGACAATTGGACAAAGGCACAGACAATCTCTATGAATCTATTGTAGTTATTTCTAAACGCGCGAACCAAATTGCAGTAGACATTAAAGAAGAATTGAACGGAAAACTTGCGGAATTTGCAAGTAACAACGATAACTTGGAAGAGGTATTCGAAAACCGTGAGCAAATTGAGATTTCAAAACATTACGAGCGTATGCCAAAACCTACTTTGGTTGCTATTGATGAATTTTTACACGATAAAGTGTACTACAGAAATCCTTCAAAAGAGCAGGACTAATCCTTAAACAATGGCTTTAGCTGGGAAAAATATTGTAATTGCTGTATGCGGCAGTATTGCCGCATACAAGATTGCATCCCTCATCCGCCTTTTAGTAAAAGCAGATGCCCGAGTTAACGTAGTCATGTCAAAAGAAGCGACAGCCTTTATTACTCCGCTTACGCTTTCCACTCTTTCCAAAAATCCTGTTTTAATTGATTATTATCAGCCGAATACCGGGGAATGGAATAATCATGTCGAAATTGCCTTAAATGCGGATTACATTTTAGTCGCTCCCGCAACGGCAAATACACTGGCCAAAATGGCCAATGGATTTTGTGACAACCTCCTAACTGCCGTGTATCTATCAGCGAAATGTCCGGTGCTATTCGCTCCAGCAATGGATTTAGATATGTGGAAACACCCGTCCACACAATCCAATATCAATAAGCTTAGTTCTTATGGTAATATCCTAATTCCTCCAGGAAAAGGGGAATTGGCTAGTGGCCTAGTAGGTGAGGGACGTTTGGCGGAACCAGAAGAAATACTGGATTTCTTAGTTAAATTTTCGGAGAGAGACTTGCCCTTAGCAGGAAAGAAAGCGTTAGTATCTGCAGGTCCTACTTATGAAGCTATAGACCCAGTTCGATTCATTGGCAATCATTCAAGTGGAAAAATGGGCTATGCTATCGCCACACAACTTGAAGAACTTGGCGCAGACGTCACGCTAGTATCAGGCCCCAGCGCCCTTAAACTGCCCAAAGGCGTCGATACCATTTCAGTAACCTCGGCAGCTGAGATGTTACATGCCTGTGAAGAACATTTTGATGCCGCAGATATTATTGTGATGAGTGCTGCTGTGGCAGACTACACACCAGTTGAAGTCGCTAATCAAAAAATAAAAAAGAAAGAAAACGAATTCTCCATTGTGCTGAAAAAAACGGCAGATATTCTGGCAACTTTAGGGGCTAAAAAGAAAGAAAAGCAATTACTCGTTGGGTTTGCATTGGAAACCAATAATGAGCTCGAAAATGCAAAAGACAAATTGATTCGAAAAAACCTGGATTTTATCGTACTCAATTCCATGCAGGATAAAGGGGCCGGCTTCGCAACAGATACCAATAAAGTTACTATAATCGATCGGGCTGGAAATACCAATGAGTTTAGCCTAAAATCGAAAGAAGAAGTTGCTAAAGATATCTGTTCAATTATCGTAAGCCTTTCCTAAGCACAACTTTTATAAACACATTCTCCGTGTTCAATGCCGCTATATTTTACAAATTTACAATCCTCAATTCCTTTGGATAATAGTTATTGATTCGGTTGGTCAATACCTTCATCCAGCCCAAAGGTTTACCTTCAAAACTTGCTATTGTCCATCCTTGAAGACTTTCGCCAATCGTATCCACAGTTATATTTTCCTTTCTAAGGTAATTACGTGCATCTTCAAGCGACAATTCTACCGATTGAAAGTCTTTGGTCAAATGATTACTCAAGGCCAGTGCATGGCTTGGTATTAGCTCCTTTCTATTAAGCTTGCCGACATTGGTTCCCGCATTCTTAAGATAAAGCACATTTTGTAGATACTTTAGATCATCCTCATACATTTTTGGGAAAACATATATATCCTCATGATGAAGGAAAGTATGAAAACTAGTACTATCCGAAATCCAGCTATCTAAAATTTCTTTGGGTACATCTGATTTCTCCGGTTTAATTCGTTTTCTATTGAATGTTTCCTGTTCACCAACCTTCTTAAGGACAGCAATAAAAAAGCCCTCTCCACCTAATTTATGCGGGTAAAATCGATAACCGTGTGCACGATGCTTATTAGAATTTGTATGATCAATTCCCCAATGCTCTTCAATAGCTATTTCAACAGATTCAAAATCGCCGCTATCCAATAGCCAATCGACAATATCTTCATTCTCTTCCGGTGAATAAGAACAGGTTGAATAAAACAAATATCCGCCCTTATTTAAAGCACTCAAGCTTTCAACCAAAATCCGTTGTTGTCTTTCGCTACACAGCTTAACATTAGCTTCGGACCATTCATCGATGGCATCGGCATCTTTTCTAAACATTCCAGATCCAGAACATGGCGCATCAACAACCATCAAATCGAAGTATCCAGGAAGACGATTAAACGCTGCAGGATCATTATTTGTAGTTACTGTGTTCGCATTTCCCCATTTCATTAAATTATCTTGCAGGATTGTAACCCTTGTTTTAATAATTTCATTTGCAACCAAGAGTGATTCCGGATGTAAGCTACTGTTTAATAAGGTAGACTTTCCTCCTGGTGCGGCACATAAATCCAACGCCCGAATACTCCCCTCATGTAACTTCAAACTTCGAATGATATGATCGATGAACATGGAAGAAGCATCTTGTGGATAATATGCTCCAGCATGAAATAATGGATCTAACGTAAACACTGGACGATCCTGAAGATAATAAGCCACATTACACCAGGGAACTTGCCCCCCACTAGGAAACGGACAATCTTCTAATTTATTAGGGTTTAGGCGTATTGCTGTCGCCCGAATACCTTCCTCATGTATCTTAATAAATGCATCAGTATCAAATAACGGATTCACTCCTAACTTTTTCACTAAAGAATTTGGCAGAAAATTACTCATGTTGTCCCAATAATTTGCGATAAAATTAAGATAAATAAAAATGAAGTCAAAATAAGTGGTAAATTACAAGAAAGAGTAACTTTGCACCATGAAAGAATTCAAGAAATATGCTATTATTCCTGCAACTCCAGAGGAGCTGTATCTTGCTTTAACGACCGAAATTACCGCTCGTCTTTGGACAGGGGACCTTGTGTCTATAGACCCTACTGTCAATGGAGAATTCTCTTTGTGGGATGGTGCTATAACTGGCCGATTCTTGGAACTGGAACCATCGACAAAAATTGTACAAGAATGGTATTTCGGTGAAACAGACAGCCCTTCTATTGTTACATTAAAGTTGCATAAACATAAAAAAGGGACTTCCTTAGAAATTAGGCAAACGAATATACCTGATGAAGACTTTGATAATATTTCGGATGGATGGGAAGATCCTTATATCTCTTCGTTGATCGACTTTTATACAGAAGAAGATTAAAGTTTATTATCTCAGAATTCCTTTGTGATGATATATTAGCTTATTGGCGTCATAAATGACGCCAATAAGCTAATATATTATACGTTCCGAAACGATGCTGGCCCCATTTTCTTTAGATAACCTAGCTTCATTATACTTTTTTATATAATTTAAAAACAACTCGTAACTATATTTTCTTTCAAGCTGAAATTGCTTTAATATGGTTGGTTCATCTTCTATTAATGCTGATAGCGCTTTAGCCCTTTGTTTTACATCATTCCCCAAAATATCTTTTACAACATCATTCAATTCAATTATCTCCCCAGAAGAACGCTTAAGAGCACACCAATATTTCGTTGTCGTGAAACCGAGAATAGGTCCAGAGGTTCCACCTCCCACCGCCAAGCCAGAGCTTTTAAAATAATAGACCATTATTTCACCATCCTGAATTAATTCAGCAAATCTTAATTCCTCTGATTTTTCTTTATTAATCCGAAAAATCTGAGGTTTTGTATTTTTAACCTTTTCTAGCCCTGTTTCGATGTAAGAAGGTGCGAAAATTTTGCTTTTACTATTTTGATAAACACGAAAAACTTGGTCTGGAAAAAAATCCATCTGCGTATCTCCATCACGCCATGACAATTTACTATCCGTAACTGAAGAAATTTTCCCATATAAGCTATCTCCATTCATGAAAACAATATAATCTGTATTATTAGATTTCTTTTGAGCACAAAGTGTTTCGGAAAATATAAGTAGAGCAATAACTGCCATCATTTGGCCCAACATTAATAATTTAGCTTTTTTCATTATATAAGTTAATATCCACAAATATACAATTCATTCCAATAATTCACTTTACCACCTGCAAAAGATTAAAAAAATTAAACATTTAACTTAAATATCTATACGTAGCGTATTATAATTGTCTCATTGCTCATATTTTGAACATCCCGAGGCATATGGAATATTAAGTAAAAAATTATAAATATTTAAGTTAAAATTCCATATAAATGTTCTAAACTTGGACTTCTCTATTACTAGTTTTATGACCTCATTCCTGCTCGGCAAAACGAACGTTATCGGTTTGCGAATTTGATAACGTCAACAATACTCTCACTAAGAAGATCATACATATGCATTTTGTTTATATAAAACCATACCAGTAATTCTACATTAAGTAAGCAGAGTGAGTTACAATAGACTTAATTCACTTGTTCAAGTTTTAGCACTAGAAAATTATCATACAGTAAACTCAAGCTTAGTGCTGCGATACCGATAAGCGGAGGATATGCCATAGCCTGTACATGGAAATACGGAAGTACTTAAACGAAAGAAGCCCTTGACTGTTTCCAGCAAGGGCTTCCGTGTAAAAAAAGGCACCGACCTACTCTCCCACCTGTTACGGC
>NZ_CAXYKD010000038.1:0-267055 GCF_964277905.1 uncultured Sphingobacterium sp. | reverse complement strand
AAACTACCGTTTTGAACATGTTGATAGCCCAAAATAGCTTTCCGTAGTCGTTTGGATGCTTCCGTAAGATTATTTTTGACCGTTTGCTCAGACAGCCCCATACGCATGGCTATCTCTCGAATGGATAAATGTTCCCATTTCAATAAAAGCGCTTGCCGCATATTCTGTGGCATAATTTCCAGCTCTTCCTCCAACAACTTCTCAAGGGCTAAATACGTATTGAGATCCTCTGGATGCTGCTGCACATAGTCGAATATATGTTTACTCCAGTGCTCCAACAATCTGTCTTTGGCTTTATTGGAATTAAAGAAATCTATAATTTTATATTTGAGCATCCCTTTCAAATAGGCTGGGAGATTCATTTGAATGTCGATTGTATGCCGCCTTTCCCAAAATTGGACAAACAGCTCCTGTAGAATATCCTCCACATCCTGTCGGTCTAGGATCCGACGGGCAGCGTGCTGATAAAGATCCTTCCAGCAATAGCGATACAATTCCTCATAAGCGGAAGTATCGTTAAACTCTTTAATAGCTTGTAGCCAACGCTGATGTACAACTGGTCCTTGATTCATGCTAATACCAAAATTAAGGTTGAGATATTAAGTTTCTATTAATAAATGAATAAAGAAACTGTAGGTATATAAAATAGTTTCACATTCGAAATAATACTTTTCAAAGTGAGCTAAATCTATATAACAGCGCTCAATTTATTATCACCTGGTATAAAAGAATCAGATTCCCTTAAAAATCAATTATTTAAATTATTTGTTTATTCCAAAATTATTCTTACCTTTGCAACGCCTTAGGCAATAGTGCCTATTGTATAAAATATTTCATGAACCCATTTTTAGAACTGGGAATCCGTGAGGAAGTTGTTAATGCCATCTCAGAATTAGGTTTCGAAAAACCTTCTGAAATTCAGGAAAAAGCCATTCCTGTTTTATTGACTGGTAACGACGATTTTGTCGGATTAGCCCAAACTGGCACAGGAAAGACCGCGGCATTTGGTCTTCCATTATTAGAGCAATTAGACTTTTCTCAAAAACACCCACAGGCATTAATCCTTTGCCCTACTCGGGAATTATGTTTACAAATCTCAAAAGATTTAGAAAAATTTGCTAAATACGTTGACAACGTACATGTTGTTGCTGTATATGGAGGTGCAAATATCTCAGACCAGCTACGTCAAATTAGACGTGGAGTGCAAATTGTAGTAGCGACCCCAGGTCGTATGTTGGATATCATCGGCAGAAATGCGATTGATTTTTCAAATGTAAAATATGTTGTATTGGATGAAGCGGATGAGATGCTCAATATGGGCTTCAAAGAAGACATCAACAACATTTTGTCAGAAACTCCTGACGAGAAAAAAACTTGGTTATTTTCGGCGACAATGCCTTCTGAGGTACGTCGTATTGCAAAGAATTATATGACCGATCCAGTTGAGCTTACTGTAGGTACAAAAAACACCGGTAATGCCAACATTGAACACCACTATTATTTGATCAAAGCAAAAGATAAATATGCTGCGTTCAAACGTATTGTGGATTCAAACCCTGATATCTTTGGTATCGTATTTTGTCGTACAAAAATCGAAACACAGGATATCGCTGAAGCGTTGATCAAAGATGGTTACAATGCAGATTCATTGCATGGTGACTTATCCCAACAACAACGTGATAAAGTAATGAAACGTTACCGTGACCGTAGTTTACAATTGTTGATCGCAACAGACGTAGCCGCTCGTGGTATTGATGTAAGTGATGTAACTCACGTTATCAACTTCTCTTTACCTGATGAAACAGAAAACTATACACACCGTTCAGGCCGTACAGCCCGTGCAGGTAAAACTGGTATTTCGCTTTCTTTGGTAAACGTAAAAGAGCTAAGCAAAATCCGTCATCTTGAAAAGATCATCGGTAAACCTTTTGAGAAAAAACAAGTACCTCAAGGTGCTGAAGTTTGCGAAAAACAATTATTTTCTATCGTTAAAAAGATTGAAAATGTTGAAGTAAACGACGAACAAATCAGCCCATTCTTGCCTGCAATTATGGAAAATTTGGAGTCACTTTCAAAAGAAGATATCATCAAAAGATTCGCTTCTCTTGAGTTCAACCGTTTCTTGGATTATTACAAAAATGCACCTGATTTAAATATCGAAGCGCGTGACGGTGGTCGTGAAGACCGCGGTGATAGACGTGATGGTCGTTCACGTGAAGGTTCAAAAGGCTACACGCGTTTATTTATGAATTTAGGTTCAGTAGATGAATTCTCTCGTGGAGATATGTTGGGCTTCATCTGTAACAATGCGAATATTTCAGGAAAATCAATCGGTAAAATTGATTTGAAAGGCGTGTTCACATTCTTCGAGGTTCAAGATGCAGAAGTAGAAAAAGTATTCCAAGGATTCCAAGGTGTAGATTACAACGGTCGTCAAGTACGTATCGAAGTATCTGGTGAAGCAAGAGGTGAAGGTCGTAGCGACCGTGGCGGAAGAAGCCGTGGTGGTGATCGTGGCGGAAGACGTGAAGGTGGATACCGTGGTGGTGATCGCGGTGGAAGACGTGAAGGTGGATATGGTGGCGGCGAACGCGGCGGAAGACGTGAAGGCGGATTCAGTGGTGAGCGTCGTGATCGTGGTGAGCGTAGCAGCAATGGCGGCGGCTTCCGTGATTTCTCTGGAAAACGTAAAGAATCAAAAAGCAAATACTAATCATTAGTACTTAGCATAAGAGTTAAAGACTCTGGCACAAAAGCGATCAGCTTGAGATGCCAGAGTCTTTTCTTTTATTTCCCCTCCTAACAGTACAGGCACTAATATCTCCTGCCAATATAATAGTCTCTATAAAAAAGCGTAAATTAGCTGTATTATACGAACTGGACTTCTAACATGCCAATAGTAGCAACAAGATTATTTGATTTAGCATACCTGCAATATAGTATTGCCCCGGATTTCCCAATGTTTTCTTTCAGAAAAGATAACGAATGGGTACAAGTAAGCAATACTCAATTTATTGCACAGGTCAACGAGACATCTAAAGGTTTGATCGCATTAGGCGTTCAGCCTGGAGAGAAAGTAGCATTAATTAGTGAGAACCGCATCGAGTGGAATATCCTTGATTTTGCCATCCAACAAATTGGAGCTGTAGTAGTCGCCATTTACCCTAATATTTCAACCTTAGATTACACGTATATCTTCAATCATGCCGAAATCAGGAAGTGTATTGTTAGTTCAAAGACACTATACACAAAGATATTAACGATACAAGATGATTGTCCGCAACTAAATGCTATTTACAGTCTAGACAAAGAGGATGGTCTAAACCATTGGCATGACTTCATTTCCAAGGGCGAGATCATTACAGATGAAACGCTAAACCAACTACGTGATGGTATAAAAACCGATACATTGGCGTCCATCATTTACACCTCTGGCACAACAGGAAATCCCAAAGGTGTTATGTTGTCTCATAAAAATTTATTGGCAGACACGTTGAGTAGTGAATATTCCTTTCCTGTCGAACGAGGTGATCGTGCCCTCTCCTTTCTTCCAGTTTGTCATGCCTATGAACGCGTATTCCAATATGTATATATGTACAAAGGTTTGACAATCTTCTTTGCTCAATCGATGGATACGATAGGTGAAGATTTTAAATCCGTTAAACCACATATTTTTTCCGCTGTACCTCGTGTATTGGAGAAAGTTTATGAGAAGATTATGGCTACAGGAGAGCAATTAACAGGAGTCAAGCGTAAGCTATTCTTCTGGTCCTTGAGCGTCGGCGAACAATACAAACTGGAGGGACGTACATGGTGGTATGACTTTCAACTGAACATTGCCCGTAAATTAGTTTTTTCAAAATGGCGCGAAGCATTAGGTGGTGACATCAAAGGGATTGCGTCCGGGAGTGCTGCTTTACAGGAAAGATTAATCCGTCTGTATATGGCAGCAGGAATTCCAATATATGAAGGTTATGGCCTCACTGAGGCGGGACCATGTATCGCTGTAAACTGCTATAAACGAGGCATGAAAATTGGGACTGTAGGCTTACCGTTAATTAATATCGAAATAAAGCTTGCTGACGATGGAGAAATATTGACTAAAGGCGAGAATAATATGATTGGCTATTATAAAAATCCAGAGGCAACAGCAGAAGCGGTCAAGGATGGCTGGCTTTATACTGGGGACATTGGCCAATGGGTAGACGGTAAATTTCTTAAAATTATAGACCGAAAGAAAGAGATGTTCAAGACTTCTGGAGGAAAATATATCGTTCCGCAGCAGATCGAATCTAAACTGGTCGAATCTTCATTTATCGAACAGGCTATGGTACTTGGAGAAGGCCGCAAATTTCCTGCGGCGTTGATTGTTCCCAACTATAATAATCTTCTAGAATGGTCAAGAAGTGCTTTTCCCGCCCTTGCCAATCTTTCTAGGCTAGATTTTCTAAATAGTCCTGAACTGAAACAGAAAATGAGATCGGAACTCAACCGTATTAATCAAAATTTTGGCAGCTGGGAACAGATCAAGAAGTTCATCATAGTCCCAGACGAAATGACCGTTGAAACCGGTGAATTGACACCGACGTTAAAAATGAAAAGAAAAGTTATCTTGCAGAAATATGAACAAGAGATTGAAGATATTTATCAAAACTAGTCTACAAAAAAGCCTTTGTCAAAAACAAAGGCTTTTTTGTAATCAACTATTATATTCTTTATTTTTTAACAATCCGTTGACGAATCGCTTCATAGATCACTACTGCGGCCGACACAGATACATTTAACGAACCTATTTCACCGTACATTGGTATCTTAGCCAGGTGGTCGGCAATACGGATTAGGTCATTGGAAACACCAACGTCCTCTGCACCCATAATCACACAGGTTGGAGCTGTATAATCCACATCATAAATGCTCGAGGTTGTTTTTTCTGTACTGGCAACTAATTGCACACCTGAATCAATCAAAAATTTACCAACTTTGGACAAGCTATCATGGCGACAGACAGGGATTTTATAGAGTGCTCCAGCAGATGTTTTAATGGCATCGGGGTTAACCTCAGCTGAGCCCTTTTTAGGGACAATGATGGCATGTACTCCAGAACATTCCGCTGTACGTGCAATAGCACCCAAATTGCGCACATCTGTCACTCCATCCAACATCAGAAGTAAAGGAGTTTCACCTTTTTCATAAATCTGAGGGAGAAGTTCTTCTATATCATGATAGGTAATTGGAGAAATAACCGCAATTACACCTTGATGATTTTTACGTGTTATGCGGTTTAATTTTTCAATTGGCACCTGTTGAGAAGCGATATTATGTTCCTTTAACAAGGCTTTCAATTCTAGAATCAAACTGCCGCTCAAACCGCGTTGTATAAATAATGACTCGATCTCTTTACCACTATCGATTGCTTCGATGACAGCACGAATACCAAATACCATCTGATTCACTTCACGTCTTTCCCCGTGGTCGCGATCACGTCTCTGAAAATTTCCTTGCATAATAAAACTAAATATTTCCCTCTTCATGGAAGAGTTTGCAAATGTACAAAAATAAAAAACAACTAGCGTGCTTGAATTAGCTTAGTCCCAAGTTAAACTCCTTCCGCAAAGTATCTAAAAGCGGGTTTTTGTTGACCATCGCTTGATACTTCTCCTGGGAAGTATAGGGTTTGCGTGAAATAGTATGTTCCATCATCACCCCCTGCAAATCCAACGAAAAATTCTGGAGTTTCACACGTAGGTAGTTCAACACATCAACCTTTGCACTCTGCAATACATCCATCTGAACACCATTTTCGACATCAATTTCAATCAATACCCCATTTAACCGCGGTTGCATAGCCGTCATCATGGTATACAAGTTAATCTTGTTTTCCGCTTTCAGCTGTTCAGCATAACTATTCCAAACAGCAATGAATTGACCGAATGAAACATCACGTTGTTCGCTTCCACGTATTAATTCTGGCTCATCACCTTCTTTGGCAACCGCATTGTTATCGTATATGGTATTCAAATCCGGCAAAGACGGAATAATTGCTGCAGTAGATGCTCCCCATCCGCCTTTTTTTACTTTAGGAGGTACGTTGGAAATAGGATCTTTTTTCACCTCTTCCTTAGTCTCGGAAGCCTGATAATTTACGGGGTTAGCTTGCGAACGCGGTGTCACATGGTTTTCAACGACAGGAGCATTCGCTGGAGAAGTCGCTTGCGGAGTAGGGACTACCGAGGTTTGTTGCGCTTGTCCAACTACTGGCTCAGGAAGTTTTTTTTTTACGCCCTCGGTTGCCGAAGGAATCTGTACGGATCCAAGCTGGCTCAATTTAATCGCACTTGCGATATGACATGTCTTGAGGAGCGAAAGTTCAACTTGCAGGCGTTGATTTTTACTTGTCTTATAGTTGATCTCACATTGATTAGAGATATTCAATGCAGATAACAAAAATCCTGGAGAAGCTTTTTGGGACTGCTGCAGATACTTTTGACGAATACTATCACTGACTTCCAATAATTTTAGCGTAGTTGGCTCTTTAGCAACCAGCAAATTTCTGAAATGCGCAGACAGACCTGCTATGAAATGACTGCCATCAAACCCGTGATTTAAAATCTCATTGAAAATCAATAAAGTTTGCGCTGCATCCTCAGTTAAAATAGCATCCGTTAGCTTAAAATAATAATCGTAATCCAAGATATTCAAATTATCGATTACAGCTTGATAGGTGACATTTTTATTGGAAAAACTGACGATCTGATCGAACATCGACAAGGCATCCCGAAGGCCACCATCGGCCTTTTGGGCGATGATATGTAATCCGTCCTGATCATAAGCAATACCTTCCCTGTCAGCGATACGGGCCAAATGACTGGCCATATCTTCCACTTTGATCCGGTTAAAATCAAAAATCTGACAGCGCGAAAGAATCGTTGGTAAAATCTTATGTTTTTCAGTAGTCGCCAGGATAAAGATAGCATAGGAAGGAGGTTCCTCCAATGTCTTCAAAAAAGCATTAAAAGCCGCTTGAGAAAGCATATGCACCTCATCTATGATATAGATTTTATATTTTCCAGCCTGTGGTGGTATGCGTACTTGATCAATCAAGTTGCGGATATCATCTACGGAATTATTGGATGCGGCATCCAGTTCATGAATACTGAAAGAATTTCCATTTTGGAAGGACTTACAGCTATCACATGTGCCACAAGGTTCAGTGCCTGCTAAGATATTTTCACAATTTATTGTTTTAGCTAAAATACGTGCACAGGTAGTTTTCCCCACACCGCGGGGACCACAAAATAAAAATGCCTGCGCCAACTGGTTGTTGTGTATCGCATTCTTTAAGGTACCAGTAATGTGTTGCTGACCTACAACCGAATCAAAGGTAATCGGGCGGTATTTACGTGCAGAAACAATAAAATTATCCATTGCACGAAGATACGGATTTTAAAAATGAAAAAGGAGAATCTAAAACCTAAAAATAGATTGTAATTTTTTAATAATAATTCCTTCAATGCACAAAAAAAGCAAATTTTATCGTTAATTTTATATTACTACAATGTTATCAAATTATTAAGAATTGAAATTAAGGGAAATATATCGAATGTTTTTGACCATACTCATTTGGTTAGCCTGTGCTTCACAGCAACTCTGGGCGCAACATCATGATTTCGATTTTTATGATGGGAAGGTGTCCATTGATGTCCCCCCCTCCTTTAATATTCCATTCAAAGACAGCTTAACGATAGCTCATGTACAAAAATTCTATCAAATAGCTGATCAAACCGATTACATACAACTTGTAAACAGTTTGCTCGAATACAAAGATGAACATCATCTGAATGATTGGGTCTATTATCAGCTGATTCGCCGCACCGCACAACAGATTGCCCCGAAAGCCGAAAATTATACACGCTATACTTTATATAAATGGTTTTTAATGTGTAAATCTGGTTATGATGCCCGCTTGGCCGTAGGTAATAATCAGATTGTATTTTTCATTCAAAACAAAGAAGATATCTCTGATATTCCTTTTTTTGAAATTGATGGCAAGAAATACACCTGTTTAAACTTCCATGACTATGGAAAGCTCTTTCAACGCGCAGACACCTATATTCCCGTTAAGATTAAAGTACCAGAAGCCATTGAAGATTTTAGTTATAAAATCACAAAATTACCTGATTTTGTACCAGCAAATTATAAGGAGAAGCAAATTGAGTTCAATTATGGACATAAAGCCTACCATTTTAATGTCAGGTTGAATGAAGATATCAGTGATCTTTTTAAAAATTATCCTGGCGTAGATTTTGAAACTTATTTCAATATTCCACTCAGCAAAGAGACTTATCAATCACTGATTCCTGCGCTCAAGGAAAATTTAAAAGGAAAAAATCAGCAGGAAGGTGTCGATTATTTAATGCGGTTTACGCGATATGCATTCTTATACGAAAATGACGAAGAGAATTTCGGATCCGAAAAGCGCCTTTCTGCAGAACAAACGCTATTGAATAAATACAGTGACTGTGATGACCGTGTTGCCCTGTTTTTTTATCTGGTAAAGGAAATCTACAATCTTCCTATGATCACCTTGCTCTATCCCACTCATGTAACGATGGCCGTCCAATTTGAACATCCTATCGGTGATGCTATTTTGTACAATGGAAAATATTATTCTGTCTGTGAACCTACACCACAAGCGCAAATGCTAGATATAGGTCAATTGTCTGAGGAGCTTAAAAATCAGTCTTATCAAATTGTTTATCACTACGAGCCGAGATAATATCACATTATACCGAGGTTTCACATTCGCTTTATATCACAGAATCTAGGTGAAAATCGTCATTTTGCAGAAGAAGAATTAATCCTCCACAGCGCTTTTGTTTGATCTAAAGCTTGTTTATAAAATCAAGCACATCGGCGTATTTACCATCGGTTCGGTATGCTGCAATTGTTACCGTATTTTCTTTCCCACTAGATTTGATTGTGATCACATAATCTGTTCCATCTGCACAACGTGCGCATTCCTGAATTTTAGCCTCCATTAAGTTATAGGTTTCGACATAAGAGGATAACTTTCTAAACGTGTCTTCACTTGTTTTATAACTTTTATCTTTTACAGTTTGAGGATTACCAGTAGTTCCCGGAGCATATTTTACTTCTGTCTTATTTTGATCTACACTGATATTTACAAATTCACCCCACCAGCCAGAAATTCCTTTTATTTCTACATGAAGACCTTTAGTTTCTGAATCAGTTTTATCATCTGATTTCTTACAGGCAACAAATAGTAAGGTAACACTTAGTACCACTAGATAGATCGTTCTTTTCATATTTTAAAGTTTAGTTTATTATTTTCAATAACGAATTTTTAACATATATGCTACAAAAAAAATCCCGCACAAGGCAGGATTTTCTATCTATTTAACTAAACTATAATTATTTTACTTGTCCAGGAGTTGTATATGCCAAGTTCTGTGGATCATAATGAGCCCAACCACTTGTCCAATCTGTCGTACCAAAAGCACCTTTATACCCCACTTTCTCGAAGAAACTTCCCGAAACCTTAGCGTTGGTAAAAATCGCACCACTAGCAGCTGCAGATCCTGATAAAACTTTAAAATCTGGAGTAGCACTTGTATTAGAGAAATCTGAACCAAAATTATAAGGTGCTACGAACAACTCAGATGCATATTTACCATTTTCGAAAATGTTCTTAGCACGAATAAGTGTAGAGACTGCCGCAGCATTTGTAGCTGAGCTAACTTTTAAATCAGCATCTTTAGAACCATATACTAAATTATTTTCAAAAACCGCATTTCCACTTAAGAAATTATTCGAAGTCGAATTTGCTGTGACTACCTTTGTATCATCTACATATAATCCAGCTAAAGGAAAACCCGAAATAACGGAATTTAAGATGCTAATAGATGAATTTCTGCGAACTTGAGCACCATGTTGGAAATTTGCATTAAAAGAACCACCAGCTTTTTGAATTGGGCCTAAAATTGTTACGTTAGAAAATACAGCAGAAGTTTTTGGAGTTTGGTCGGTGCCTGTAGCGTTGTTATCGGATTCAAAACCATTAGAGCCTGATTGATCTGCAACAGTAGGTACACGTTGTGCCAATGCAAATTGAACATTACCAGAATACCCAAAATCTGTATCAAAATCATCATCCCAAGTACCTACAGCTAAAAGATGTTTCGCATTTACTGTTCCACCGAACCATTCAAAAGCATCATCACCTGAACGGTAGACTTGAATATATTCCAATGTTGTACCATTTCCAACACCACCCATTGTCAATCCATTAATTTCATTATCAACAGAATACGCGATACCAGCATACTCAATACGAACATATTTCATTACGCCAGAGTTATCTGCAGCGTCAGATCCACCATAGTAGATATAATTTTTAGCATCTTTTCCACTAGGGGCAGCTAAACCACCTTCGATCATTACGTCTGTACCTTGATTGACTGGTGCCTTGCCCAATAAGATCACTCCACCCCAATCACCTTGAGAACGTGCACCAGCTGCTAAACCAGATGTAAATACAATTGGCTTATCAACAGTTCCAGTTGCATTAATTTTTGATCCACGTGTAACCGTTAATGTTCCTTTTGTAGCCTTATCACCTTTAATAATGGTACCTGGTTCAATTGTCAGCGTTGCTCCATTAGATACGAACACAAAACCTTTTAAAAGGTAAATCTTATCTGAGGTCCATGTTGTATTAGCAGTAATCTCACCGGTAACTTCAACAACATTTCCATTTGTTGGATTTGTTGGAGTTTCTGTACCATTACCGTTATCTGTAATTGTTGTTTCTTTACAAGCTCCAGCCAATAATAGTGCTGACAGGGATAAGAATAAGAATCTTTTTTTCATTTTTTAAGTTTTAAAAATCTTGATACAAAAAAATATTTTAGTTATGTCTTTAGATTTAAAGAAATATTAAATTTACGTTATCTATTAAAATGTGTAATTAAATGATACTGAATAATTTCCACCCGTCTTATAGCGATATAATATTTCATTCGGCTGATTGTAAGGCTTATTATCGAAATAGACATTAACAGGATTGTTTAAGATATCACCCAAATTAACTTTAATCTCACCTTTATTTTTCATGATTTTATAACCAACCTGTGCATCCAGTACATTTCGCGGAGCCTCATAGGCACTCGCAAATGTGATTCCCCCAGCCTGTTGAATTCTTTTGCCAATACGATTATAAAGAATATTGACATTGAGTTTATTATCCAGCGCACTATGTTGTAATCCTGCATTAATCGTATATGGAGACTGTCCAACCATTGGTCTTGTTTTCTCCTTATAATTCTGATCAGTCGGATTCGTCACGCTAGAATGAACGTATGACAGATTCAAGTAAGCAATTGTATTATTCAAAAATGGCGTCTCGTTAATAAAATTCAATTTTTTACGAAACTCCAATTCTGCTCCATATAAAACAGCCTTAGTCGTGTTAATGTATGAAACCTCTACGGTAGAATTTCTATCTTCACGCTTAGGCTCTATCGCGTTCGAAAAGTGTTTGTAGAAAGTCGAAACTGAAAAAATCTCACCAGATGATGGGTAAATTTCAAAACGCAAATCCGCATTATTAATTGCACTACGTTTTAAGTTGACATTACCTTTCATATTACTGAATTGCTCATAGTCATAATAATCGAAAGGTGCAAGCTCTCTCAATTCAGGTCGTGCGACCGTTCTGTAATAAGACGCCCTTAAATTTACTTTACTATTTAAACTATAAGTCATGTTAATGGATGGAAGAAAATCCAATTTTGTGTCGTCAACTTCCTTTTTATCCGTATCGATTTGAACATTATAATTTTCAGCACGTAGACCATATACAACTCTAAATTTATCTGCAATTTTTTGGTCTAACATTGCATATCCGAAGCCAGTAAAGGTTTTTGCCGTGTAATAATCACCTGGCATTTGTACCTCTTCGTATTTATAATAGTTTTTATCAATCAAATCAGGAGCAAAAATCTTATCAGGTGATAATGCTCTAATTTGGTCTGCCAATGCTGGATCCATTCGTACAACATCCAATACCGCGCCGACAAAACGAGCATCAAAATCGCGTTGCCGATAATTCGTACCCGCTCCGACTTTCAATGTACTCGGAGTTGATAGAAAATTTATTGGTCTAGTGTAACTCGCTTCGCCTGTATAAACATTTTCATTCAAATCCGAAAACAAACGTGTATTCTCTTTACTCGGACTTGTGATATTTGCTAAATAGGGAACCGTTGGATCGTTTTCTTTATCAATTGGTTTAGCGTAGTTTATTTTCATTTGGTTCGGCTGATTGTTTTTAATATTACTATATGAAGCCGTCCATTTAATCCTATCGTTTTTCTCCGAAAGCACATGATCTCCTTCTAGGGTAGATTTTAATAATGATTTCTGTAGAATATCAAATGCATAAAATTTATTTACCGAAGTTGATCCAAATTGGGTACCTGTCCTCTCTGTATGTAGGTTGTCATAATTTTTATTATACAAGTTTTTCCAAGAGATTTTATTCTTACCAAAACTGTAACCAAAGTTTGCCATAGCTCCAAGATTAGTAGAAAACCGATATTGATTGTCTTTGTAATCATACTGATACCACTTCCGCTCAATATTTGACAAGATGTTTTGGGAATTCCTGTAATTCACGGAAAATAATGCACCAAACTTATTATTATTATCATATTGCTTAACTCTTCCGAGAGAGAATTGATAAGTTTGAGTCGGAAGGGCCTTCTTATTATCAATAGCAAAATCATTAGACCAAGATTTCATAGTCAAACGCTGCCATTTTTGAGACAAACCTGCAGAATACTGCTCTCTAGACGGATAATTTTTAGCTAGTTGACTTGATCCATCATCAAAACCTAAATAGTTTTGAAAATTCTTCTTGGTCTGCAAGAAATCTTTAAAAGTTGAAGCAGTGTTATAACCATACCCTAAACCAAAAGAAATGAAATTTTGATCAGGAATATCTTTTGTTGTAATCTGTACAGCTCCCCCCGCGAAATCTGCTGGTAAATCTGGAGTAGCTGTTTTTGAGATCGTAATTTTATCAATAAGATTCGAAGGAATAATATCGAATGAAAAAGCGCGACGATTGGCTTCTGTACTTGGTAGTACCGAGCCGTCCATCATAGCAACATTATAGCGGTCACTTAAACCGCGAACGATGACAAACTTATTATCTTGAATTGTCGTACCACTGACACGACGTAGTGCTTCGGATGTATTTTTATCTGGCGATCTTCTAATCTGCTCACTTGAAATACCATCAGAAATCAATGCACTATTTTTTTGTTGCGAATATAATGCACCAATAGATTCTTTCTTAAAAGATCCCGTAACCACAACTTGATCTAACACCTGTCCTTCTGAATTATCAAGAACGATATCCAAATTGGTCAAATCATTCGCTTTAATCTCAACCTCGGTAACTTGCTTTGTCGAGTAACCAATATAAATATATTCTACAGTATATTTACCTGCCGGTAAAGCTGGAATACTGTACTTTCCGGATACATCAGAGCTTCCACCTCTTGATGTTCCTAAAATACGAACAGTTACTCCGGTGATTGTTTCACCAGTTTTACTGTTAGTAATAGTCCCCATTAACTTCCCACTACTCTGCGCATAAACTGTTGTAGATGCAGCTACTACAAGCGTCATGGCAGCAGCGATTCCTTTAAGTTGTAATTGTGGTTTCAATTTATTTGTTTTTTGTTTCTGCAAATCTATTAGCAGAATATTAGGTTAACATTAACAACAAATTACCATTACATCAATCAGTTGTTAATTTAATGTTACTCGCCTCCTATTTTTCTTGATTTTCAGCAAAAAACAGCTGTTTATCCAATTTATACGAATATTTCCTCCCCTTAATGGGCCAGCATATTAATGAAGTGTAAGAAAATTATTAAGCACTTAATTTATTAACACAATAAGGTTATTTTTCTAAATTACACTTTAATGAATGCCATTTACGGCTTTATATAGATAAGTGTTACTGCTAGTTGAGAGAGACGATCATCTTCCATTGCCAACTGTTAACTCACTGCAGTAAATTGCTTTTTATATGCAATATAATTGCAATTATATTGCATATAAAAAGCAATTTATCTAAGTTTGAATATATTTTCAATTTCTGATCCTCATGAGCACTCCAATCGTATCGACTACACAGTTATCATTTCAGTATCCTAATTCAACGCCAATTGAATTTCCAGATATTCACATCGAGAAAGGTCAGCATACGCTGTTATTAGGAGATTCGGGTTCTGGAAAAACAACGTTACTTAATATATTAGGAGGCTTGTCACGACCGGAGACAGGTCTTGTCAAAATAAATAACCAAGACCTATCCTTATTATCAAACAGCAAATTGGATCAGTTTCGTGCGCAATATATCGGATTTATATTCCAAGAGGCTCACCTCCTAAGAAATTTAACACTTTTGGAAAACATCAAGTTGGCACAGTCTTTAGCAGGGAAAAGAATAGACCTTAATGCAATACATTTCATATTGACGCAACTGCAATTAGATCAAAAAAGTGATGCCTACCCGAACGAATTGAGTCGCGGCCAATTACAACGTGCTGCTATTGCACGCAGCGTCATCAATAAACCAGCCCTACTTATTGCTGACGAACCGACTGCCGCTCTAGACGACAACAATACCTATAGGGTATTAGAACTACTATTATCGATAGCTGACACTGCAGGATCGACTTTATTGATAACAACACACGACAAGAGAATAAAAGATCAGTTCTCCAAAATGTACCTTTTAAAATAATTGTTTTACTTTAATTTACGCGTCACCCTTAGTTTTAGAATTTGTTATGAACACGATACAATTGGTTTGGAAAAATTTAAGTAGGCAGTTTGGCTCGGTCTTTCTAAGCATTCTGTTAACGGCGTTTGGAATTTCCATCCTTGCCGTGCTTTCAATTACCGGAGAAACTTTTGAAAAGCAGCTTGACAATAACAGTAAAAATATTGATTTGGTTGTTGGAGCTAAGGGAAGCCCCCTTCAATTGATCTTGTCAAGTATTTATCATATTGACAATCCAACCGGCAATATCCCACTGGACAAACTGGAACCATTACGCCAAAATCCCCTTGTTCAGCTTGCAGTGCCCCTATCTTTGGGTGACAATTTCAAAGGCCATCGCATTGTTGGAACAGATTCATCTTTCTTAGCGATTTATGAAACAGCAATAACTGAAGGCCGTATCTGGCAAAATAATTTTGAAGTAGTCATTGGTGATCAAGTTGCAAAAAAACAACAGCTCAAAATTGGCGATCAGATCCATAGTTCACATGGCTTGAGCAAAGATGGACATCATCATGACGAACATCCGTTTACCATTGTTGGTATTCTGAAACATAACAATAACGTTACCGATAACTTAATTCTAACCAACTTAGAAAGTGTTTGGGATGTACATGGCATTGCACATAAACATGAGCATCAAGAAACAGCAGTAGAGAAAGAATTACGCGAACGCCAAGAAGATCGGGAGGAAACCCTCAAAGCACATCTGCACCATCATGGTGAAGATATAGCAGAAAATTCATCTGCTCCAGCCAAAACGAGCGAAAAAGGACATCAGGAGCAGGAAGACCATCATGAGCACGCAGAGGAAGGCATGTTTGTGAAGTCAATAGGTGCCGACATGGTAAAGCAAAATGGACTGGAAATAACCGCCATTCTACTAAAATATCAATCCCCAGCAGCGATCGGAATTTTGCCAAAATTGATTGATCAGCAAACAGACATGCAGGCCGCATCTCCCGCCATGGAAAGCACTCGTCTATTCTCGTTATTAGGCGTAGGGATAGATTCTTTATCGATACTCGCTTATGTAATTATGTTTATTGCAGGTTTAAGCGTCTTTATTAATTTATATAACGCATTAAAGCAACGTAAATACGACCTTGCCATCATGCGTACGCTTGGAGCCTCCAAAGGAAAACTCTTTGCCATTGTGCTCCTTGAAGGACTAACCATTACGATTCTTGGTGGGTTAATTGGACTTATAATGGCACATCTAGCACTTTACTATATCAGTAATCAGACAAGTCAAAGCGCCGATTTTATAGAGGCCTTTACACTTCATCCGAAAGAACTGATTTTCTTGTTTGTTGCTTGTTTAATAGGTATCTTCGCAGCACTTATTCCAGCAATCAAGGCCTACAGGACAAGTATTTCTGGAACACTATCAAATAAATAAGTTTAATAAGATTACACAACGACAAAAGATCGCAATAAGAAGAGCAGCTTATCCTTTAGGCAGGAAAACGGAAAATACATTCGAACAGCTTCTCGATACATAACAATAGCATAACACATGAAAAAAACACTGACAGTATTCTTATTTATATTATTCTGTACCATACAGTCCCAAGCCCAAATAGGCGGTAATCCGGATGTTCCCGATCATACACCTATGATGAACAAAACTTGGGAAGCAATTGATAAGATGGCTTATAAAGTAACTTATAATGGGGCAAAGAAAGTATATACTCCTTTCTATCCAAAAGAGCTTAAAGCGCTTGAAAATAAAATTGTTGAATTACCTGGTTATATGGTTCCTCTTCATAGTGGTCGTAATCATAAAAACTTTATGATGTCTGTATTACCTGTGATGCAATGCCAATTCTGTGGATCCAACGGGATACCACCAATGGTTGAAGTAACCTTAAAAGGTAGTGCGATAAAATTTTCCGAAGACCCGATTAAATTAAAAGGGAAAATGATCTTTACCAAGGATCCGCTTAAGGGAAATGCTGAAATTCAGATTGTAGACGCAGAACCAATAAAATAAACTAGCGTCTATTATTAAACCATTAAATGGGCTTTGCAGATCTCTCACAGCCCATTTACTGGGCCAGAGTCGACTTTTATCCCCTATTATCTATTCAGCAGGGAAACTTCCATACAGGTCGCTAACGCAGCTGTTTCGGTCCTTAAGCGCGCTTCTCCCAACGAAATCGGATGAAATCCCATCTGTAGTGCCAAATCAATTTCCTCTTCAGAGAAATCTCCTTCCGGACCAATGAGGATAATATAATGCTGGGCAGGCTCCAAAACCTGGTTTAAATACTTCTTTTCAGTGTCAACACAGTGTGCAATTGCTTTTTGAACACCTTCTGTTGGGATTTCTCTCAAAAACTGTTTAAACGATACTGCTGGATTTAGCTTGGGAAGATAGGCTTTCAACGATTGTTTCATCGCTGCAACAACCACCTTATTTAGACGATCTAATTTCACCTCTTTTCGCTCAGAATGCTCACAGATAACTGGAGTTATTTCTTGAATTCCAACCTCAGTCGCCTTCTCCAAAAACCATTCGATGCGATCAATATTCTTCGTTGGACCAACAGCAATATGCAAATGATATTTTGGCCGCTGAAATTCCTCCTCAACATTTAAGATCGTGAGAACAGTACGTTTGGGATGAGGGTCAATAATTTGAGCTTCGTACAAACCACCGCGACCGTCTATGAGATGTAAACGATCACCAGTATCCATACGAAGCACACGAATAGCATGTTTACTTTCTTCTTCACTAAGGATAAAATTTTCTAATGAAGGGTTTAAATCCGGTGTAAAAAATAACTGCATGTGCTTTCGTTATTGTTTTATTCTTCTGTATCATCATCGGCCGATTCGACCAATTCCAATTTGACAAACTCTATGTTCTGCTGAGCCTTACGGATAATAGTGAATACGTAACCATATTCTTCTTTACGCTCACCGACTTCAGGTATCTTATCAAAGATTTCGCTCACCAGACCCGACATTGTATCGTAATCCTGACTCTCGGGTAATTCTATCGGGAGAAATTCATTCACGTCATGAATACTAGCGCCTGCATCGACCATATATTCCGTTTCCGAGATACGTTCCACAACTGGAGTTTCCTCATCGTATTCATCCTGGATCTCACCAACAAGTTCCTCAACAATATCTTCAAGAGTAACCATACCCGCAGTCCCACCAAATTCATCCAATACAATCGCTAACTGTAGACGTTTTTGCTGGAACTCAGCCATTAGATCATTGATCTTCTTCGTTTCAGGAATGAAATAAGGTTTGCGCATAATATTTCTCATGACAACCTCTTTTCCCTTAGCTAAGAGGGGTAAAATATCTTTCGTATGGACAATACCAACGATTTGATCAATATTATCCTCATAAATTGGCAGACGAGAGTACCCTTCTTCAGTCATGGTTTCTATCAGCTCAGAGGCATCAGCCGTGACCTCCACAGCCACAATTTTGGTACGAGGTACCATAATATTCTTAACGATACGTTCGTTAAAATCAAATACATTTTTGATCAACTCGTGCTCAGAAATATCCAGAGCACCGGACTCTTTACCTTTATCCAAAAGATATTGCAACTCTTCAGAAGAGTGCGCAGATTCCCCCTTGGTAACTTCAAATCCCAAAATCTTCAACAGAAAATTAGCGAAACCATTTAAAATCCAAATAAATGGTCTAAAGATAAAGTAGAAAAACTGCAGTGGAACCGCAATTTTCATTGTTGTTGCAACAGGTTTTTGAATCGCAATTGATTTAGGAGCGAGCTCTCCAAATACAATGTGTAACACGGTAATAATCGTAAAAGCCAATACATGACCTGCATTCGTCGCGATTGTACCTGTCAATTCAACTCCGAAAAAACCTAGTACCCCCTGCACAATTTGGGTCATTACAGCCTCTCCTACCCAACCTAAAGCCAGTGAAGAAAGTGTAATACCCAATTGTGTAGCGGCCAAATAACCATCCAAATGCTCCGTTATACTTTTGGCTATTGTAGCAACTTTGCTACCTGTTTTTGCCTGAACTTCAATTTGGGAGACTCGGACCTTGACAATAGCAAATTCTGCCGCGACAAAAAAGCCGTTGGCCAATACTAAAAACAATGTCCAAAATATATCGAGCGCCATGCTTGGGGTTATTTGTTAACAAATTCTTTTTTGTACAAATCGATAGCCTCGATCAAGATTCTTTGTGCTTCTTCACGTCCTTTTACACCCTCAACAATGACATGCTTCTTTTCAAGTGCTTTATAACTCTCAAAGAACTGTACAATCTCCTTCATGGTATGCGGAGGTAACTGATCAATATCTTTAATGTAATTAAAAACGGGATCATTTTTAGCTACCGCAATAATTTTATCATCTTGTTCTCCACCATCAACCATATTCATCACACCAATGACCTGTGCTTCAACCAATGTTAATGGTAAAATATCCACTGAACAAATGACCAAAATATCCAAAGGATCTTTGTCATCGCAATAAGTCTGTGGGATAAAACCATAATTGGCAGGATAAACGACAGATGAACTCATTACTCTGTCCAAAAGCAACAAACCAGTTTCTTTGTCTAATTCATACTTTCCTTTGGATCCGTTTGTAATCTCAATGATAGCATTTACGGCATTTGGAACATTCTCACCTGGAGAAACCATGTGCCAAGGGTTTTGTTTACTCATTTTTTATTTTACTGTATATTTTGTTTGTTTCTTTTATCTTTTATACGCTTTTTTAACAACGTTATTGCAATTGGTAAAAATGCGATCACAATCATACCAACGACAACATATTCTACATAATGTATAATCCAAGGGAACTCAATACCAAGGAAATATCCAGACAGGGTCAACACAAGTACCCAAATGGCAGCTCCGGCAACATTATACAGAACGAACTTCTTAAAATCTAATTTTACAACACCTGCAAAGATAGGTGCAAAAGTACGAACTATTGGAACAAATCTTCCTATAATTAAAGCAGTTCCACCATATTTATGGTAAAATTCTTCGGCCATGACCACATATTTTCGCTTAAAGATGAAACTATCTTTTCGCTTAAACAGCATCGGCCCCGCTCGATAACCAAACCAATACCCTGTAAAATTCCCTAATACTCCCGCTATAAACAAGCCCAAACAAAGTGTGTATATATTAACGTCAATTTTATTTAGCGCGCAAAATAATCCTGCAAGAAATAATAAATAATCACCAGGTAGAAAAAATCCAAAAAATAGGCCGGTCTCAGCAAATACAATTAAGATAACCAGATAAAACCCTCCTGAACTCAATAGCTCCTCCGGGTTTAATAATTGTTGAAATGACAACAAGAGTTCATGCATAACCTTTAGTAAAAATCAATGTTGCGTTCCTTTTTTAGAACAACTCCCACGCTTATCTCTGTACAAATTTGAAACAACAAGGTACAAATATAGCATTCTTCTAAAAAACGAACGTAAATCAAGTGTAATATAATCCTTTCTAATTATTGATTTTGAGCAGTTATACTGACGATAGACTCGCGAATAGTAGTCGCAATTTCATGAAGTTCGTCCTCTGCCAAGCTCAATTTAGGTCCAGCAAAGTTTAAATCACTAATTTTATTAATAGGCACCAAATGTATATGTGCGTGAGCCACTTCTAAACCAACAACTGCAACACCGACTTTTACACAGGGAATTACCTTTTTAATACCTTGAGCAACAATCTTAGCAAAGACCCAAAGCGCCATATATTCATCATCTTCTATATCAAAAATGTAATCGGTCTCTTTCTTAGGGATCACAAGAACGTGCCCCTTAGCCAATGGACTGATATCCAAAAAAGCTAGAAAATCATTACTTTCTGCAACTTTGTAAGCTGGGATCTCCCCAGCAACGATTTTTGAAAAAATTGTCGACATATTATTCTAATCTTGGAATAAATCTTTTAAACAATAATTAGCAAAAAACAGACTTTAAAATACAAAGCCTTCGGTATGTTAGCAATTAAAAATTTAACTGCAGATTTTATCACACCCTGTTTTTCTACTGCCAACAAATATAAACAAAAAAGGTCGCGATTACTATATCACGACCTTCTTAATATAAAGTTAATTTGTGGATGTGCGGTTATGGCATACCGCACATAACCGACATATATTATCTTGAAATCTCTACGATCTCGAATTCAATTTTACCGGCAGGCACTTCAATAACAGCTGTATCACCTTTCGATTTTCCCAACAAACCCTGCGCAATAGGAGATTTAACTGAAATCTTGCCCGACTTCAAATCTGCTTCTGACTCCGCCACCAATTGATAAGTCATTTCAGCACCATTCTTTTTGTTCTTGATCTTAACAATCGATAAGGCCAAAACTTTAGATGTATCTAATTTGGACTCATCAATTAAACGTGCTGTCGCCAACGTATTCTCCAAATTGGCAATTTTAGCTTCGTGAAGCCCCTGAGCTTCTTTAGCAGCATCATACTCTGCATTTTCTGACAAATCTCCTTTGTCTCTAGCCTCTGCAATAGCATTGGCAATTTTAGACCTTCCTTCCGTCTTCAGATAAGCCAATTCTTCTTTAAGCTTACGCAATCCTTCTTCCGTAAAATAAGTTACTTCTGCCATAATTTTATCTTTTTTCTTATTTTCTACTTTTTAAAAAAGAAACAAGACCATATTTCCCTCGTCAGGAAACATGGTCTTGCTTTGAATCTATACGAAGATAATAATTGTTTTCAACAAAACAAATTCTTACCCGTTAAATAAAATTAAATCTCTTCCTCATCGACAAATTTATACCCCAGCCCCCGAACTGTTTGTAGATAATGTGGCTTATCTGGATTTGTTTCGATCTTTTTCCTTAAACGAACCACATGCATATCCAAAGTACGTGTGTTGACATTTGAGCTATAACCCCAGACAACCTCCATTAACTCCTCGCGTGTAATCTCCCGGCCTAAGTTTTGTAAAAAATGAAGCAAAATTCGGTTTTCCAAAATGGTCAACTCAACTTTCCTTCCGTCACGTATTAAGGAATGAATATTCGGATGATGTTCCGTTTGGCCAAATTTATATACTTCGGGACTGTTCTTAGGTAAGAAAAATTTCACCTTATTATCGATCATAGCAATAAGCACATCCATATTAAATGGCTTACTAATGTAATCAGTCACACCAAAGCTATAGGCTTCAATTTTGTCCACATCTTGAGATTTCGCTGTCATCATGATAATGATATTCTCAAACCCGGCTTTACGGACATCTTCACAGATTTCGTTGCCTTCTTTTCCTGGAAGCATCCAATCCAACAAAACCACATCGGGTCTCTTTTCCAGGATCAAACTTTCCGCTTCATTCCCATTTCCACTTTGAATGACCTGATAGCCTTCGGATTCCAATCGATGTTTTACCAAGAACCGTAAGTTCTCATCATCTTCAATAACAGCAACAGTGATGTCTTTATTCATATTTAAATTTATTTTTTAAACCGGAAATACCAAGGTAAAGGTGGTCCCCTGTCCCAATTGACTTTTTACTGTAATATCACCTCCTATAAATTCGGTAATCTCTTTACAGAAAGCCAAGCCCAAACCGATACTTCCTTGCTGATTATATTGACTTTTTATTCTATAAAACTTTTTGAAGATGTTGTTAAACTCTGCCTTCTCAATACCTATTCCTTCATCCTTAAAAGTGATAACAAAATTCTTCTTGTTTTGTTGTATCGCAATATCTAAGATTTTATGCCCTGCTTTCGAATATTTATAGGCATTATCGATCATATTTTGAAACACACTACTTAACAGTACCGGATCCGCAAGCATTGATGTCCTTACATCAATTTTTGTGCTAATCTTGAAATCCGCATATTTTATTCTTGACGAAGCTACTAGATTTTCGGTAAATTCCTCCAAATCAACTTCTTCTTTATTTAATTTTATAGTTTTATTTTCGATCTGACTAAAAGACAACAGCTTATTCATCAAGTTATTTAATCGGTCTGCCTCCTGATCTAATATATTTCCATACATTTTCCGTTCTTCATCAGAGAGTACCTGTGCACTCTTAATATTATTTCCAGCAATTTTAATAACACTCACAGGCGTCTTAAACTCGTGGGTAAGATTATTGATGAAATCGTACTGCAATTTAAAAAGTCTTCCGTTAATTTCTAAATTTCTATAAATTAAATATAATATTGCAATCAAAATAATATAAATCAGGGATACCCCTCCCAATACCGGCCAAAAACTGCGATTTATCTCTTTCGACAGAAAACTTTTACTCGACCTAAAAAGAAGTTTGTAGTCTGCTAAGGCTCCAGGTAACGGCATCTCCGTTGAAATCTCGTCATTTTCCGGCGTGATCGGAGCACCAACCAGTGGGACTATTTCTACTTTCTCATAAAGATTTGAATAACTATTTTTTACGTCCAGATACATTGGATCAATCTGAAAATTGAACATATCCTGTTCATATCCGACAGTATGATCCAAATTACCTTCCATAATGGACTTATAGACTATTAAGTCGTTGACCCTTGGAATATTCAGATAGGTAATCTGCCCAGGTCTTATGGTATAAAAAACCTTCAGAATATCCTTATCAGAAAGCTTGGCATTCGGTTGCAATTTATCGATATAAGTTGCCAGCTTCACACCAATATTATTAATCTCTTCGGAATGCAAGCCCATCTGCCCACGATCCCGAATCGTATTTTTATTCAGGCCTGACCTGGAAACGGTAAAAAAAGTAATGGTTTTCGGTTGAATTCTAAGGTTATTAACAATAAAACCATAGTTCAAGTTATGATCATTATTAAATTGTAAATCAAAAAAACCAATTTCTCTAACGAATGGGTAGGAACTTAATATACTATATGCATATTTTCCCGCCTGGACTGAATCCAAAAAACCTTGATAAAAAGATACTTCAGGAATTCTATTCTGAAAAAAATCATTGAAAGGGACTAAGGTTTGATCAAATATCTCCGATTTCCGATTGGTAAATTCGTTCTTAATATGCGATTCTGTATAATTACGCGAAAGAAAAAGGGCAAATATATACAGACCACTAATCACGATGAAAAACATCAACAATAATCCGTAGTTTTTTCGATAGCTATATTTCTCTGCTTTCATAATCTCCCGCCCTTAGTCTATAAGATATTTCGCCAAAAACCGCTCCAACTCATTATAGTAACCAAAGACATTCTCGTCCCGTTTAAAAGTTCTATCCTCGTCCTCTTTTAGGATGTATTGTACAGGAATATTATTATTCTTTAATTTCTGTACAAATTGATTTGCATCTGTTACCGAACTAAACCGATCCTTTCCTCCCTGTACCAATAGCACCGGTATCTTTACTTTATCCGAATGAAATACAGGTGAAATATTTTTAAATAGCTCAGCCTCACGAATCGGATTCCCGACTACTTGATACATTTTCTGCACATACGATTTAAAATATGGCGGTATATCTCTAAAGTAAGTGAACAGATTAGTATAACCGGAATAAGATACGGCACATTTATAAAGATCAGAATTAAAACAAGCAGCGTGTAGCGCCGAATAGCCTCCGAAACCTTTCCCGACAATAGCGACACGTTCCCGATCAGCAATTCCTTCTTTAATCAACCATTTCACCCCATCAGTAATATCATCCTGAATCTTGCCGCCCCATTCCTTAAATCCCGCAGTCCAAAACTTCTTACCGAAACCGGTCGATCCCCTATAGTTCATCTGAAAAACTATATAGCCCCTGTTCGCCAGAAACTGCGCTTCGTTATCGAATCCCCAAACCTCCCGTCCGTTAGGTCCATCATGGGGCAATACAACCATAGGCAGATTTTTGCGATTGGAATGAATGGGATAAGTTAAATAACCCGAAATCTGAATACCATCTCTCGCGGTATAAGTGATATACTCATTTGGAGAAAGTTCTTTGTCTTTTAGATCGGAATTATTATCTGTTAGCTTCGTTAATTTTTGAGTCGAAAAATCATAAAAATAAATCCCGCCCGGATTTACGTCCGTATAGGTTTTGATAATGACCTTGTTCCCCGAAATATCAGTATTCAATACCTGAAACTCAAAGCCATCAATCTGCTTCGACAATTGGTCATATTTCTTTTTGGTAGCCTCATCAAAAAAATGTCTGTTCTGTCTTGATGTGCTATAATTGACAAATAACAGCTTATTCTGTTCAGTAAAATACCCCCCAGGGCTCACGTCAACATCTTTATGACTATATAGCTCGCCCAGCTCTCTTTGATTCACTAAATCATAACTTACCAAGGCCAGTTTATCCCGGTCTATATTGGATAAAGCATAAATGATGGCATTTGAACTATCCTTATAACCCAGTGGAGTAAAACTACTTTCAACATCACATCGTATAATCTCTTTAAATGGTTCTTTTTCTGAGCTTCTATAGAGCACAGATTGTTGTACAGAATCGTTGGCCACAGCCAATCGTACCTGCCCATCATTAGATACAACCCAGGAGCTCATATTTCCCGGATTCTGTAAAACCAATTCCCGAGGCCTCCCATCTAAATAGATACGATAAAGGTCAAAAAAAGAAGAGTCTCTATCGTTGATTCCCGCTATAAAACTATCACCTCCGGTCGCCATAGCATGAATCCATCGAAACCGACCTCGTACCGGTTTAATCAATGGCCAAATCTTTTCTGTGTTGATGTCCACAGCATATAAACGTAAACTGTCCTGCGAAGATTGTTCCGTCAAAAAGGAAATTTTTGAATCATTGTTCCAAGCGAAGGATTTTACATTAATATCATTTTGATAAGTAAGCTGTTTGGAACTATCCTTATTGATCAAATCTATTAAATAGATATTTTTGCAATGATTATCCAAGCCAATGTAAGCGATAAATCGACCATTTGGAGAAATCTTAAAATTTGATTTTTCAGGTGTAGAAAAAAATTGATTTATTGGAATAAGATCAACACTATGTCGTTGACACCCCAACATGATCATGGCAGAAAAAAACAAACCTATCCAAAATTTCATCCTCATAATCCCAAATACATCCTTATCATTTATTCCAAATATTGTAATTAAATACGGAATTGCATGAAATGCAACCTTATTTTTACAAGATATAGTAATTAAATGTAATATTCAAACTTATCTCGGTTCTGTCCTTTAGAATCTTTTTTATAGCAGAAAAATAGCGTATTTTTGCATATGTTTTTATACAATGTCTCCGTTATAGCAGAAGAAACAATCCATCAAGAGGTCGTTTCATGGATTCAGGATAATATCGTGCAATCCCAAAAATTTCAAGTGCATTTTCTGGAAATGCTCCAGTCTCCACACGAAGGTATGACCTACTGCATTCAGGTTATACTCCCTACAGAAGACCATATAGCAGATTTTCAGCAAGTACATCTAATCCCATTACAACAACTCATTTCGGAAGTATATAAAGACAAGGTTTTCCTTTTCGACAGTACCATGAAGTATCTAAAAAAATAAAAGAGCTCTTTGGAGCTCTTTTATTTTTTTATTTCATTAATACCGTTGCTATCTTCTTCACGGTTCTTATTATTCTTTTCACCTATCTCTGCCGCCAATTCATAGCGCGGATCATAACTGATTTTTGGCGTTAAAAAATGAAGTAAAATCAAACGGGCATACCTAAAATTAAAAGGTGCGAAGACCAAAATGGTTACAGCTAGACCAATCAGATAAGACCAAGGAGACTCACTTCCTGTCAAAATTGCGATAGCAACAGATACAGTAACAATCTCAGCGACAGACAAAGCATAACTCACATACATGGCAGCATAGAAATACCCCGGCTCAACCTCGTACTTGACACCACAATAAGGGCAAGTATCATTCATATGCTGCTTGTGTAAACTGTATACCTTTCCTACAAATACATTACCAATATGACACTTCGGACATTTGGAATGTATCATTGCACGGAATTTCGATGTGGGCATTAAGAATCTATTTTATTTCGTTTAAAAATTTCTTTGCTACGGGATTCTTCTTACGGTATTTTTTATACCATAAATAACCAAGGCCCGCCGCGGCTAGATAAGGTATTACCAATAGAAACAAAATACCGTCATTCAGACCTCTTCCTTGCATATTTCCTTCCTTCGTAGAATTCTCAGCGTTCAATGTACACATCGCACACTGTCCGTACGAAACAGACACAGCCGAGCAGCTTAAGGTAAATATTAGGAGTAAATATTTAAACCATTTCATAACACAAAGGTACTGAAATTTTAACGATTAGCGTGCCAAAGAATCAAATTTATCCCAAAAGCCATCTTTCGGCAAAGAAGCGATCAATTCCATCTTATCCTTTTTGATTGGATGCGTAAAGGCCAATGAACGAGAATGTAAACAAATACTGCCCAAAGAACTACCTCTTGGATATCCATACTTATTATCACCAACAATAGGACATCCCATCGCTGCAAGTTGCGCACGAATCTGATGTGTGCGACCTGTTAAAGGCTCTACGCGCAGCAAATAGAATCCATTCAACTCACCCACCAATGTATAATCTAACTCGGCATAACTTCCGCCTTTCACCTCGCGTGGAAAGGCCTTTGTTACCCTTGTTTGTCTATTCCGAACCAACCAATTGATAAGTTTCCCCTCAGTTTTTCGCGGACGCTGTCTGACTATTGCCAAATAGGTCTTTTTCACATGTCTATCCTGAAAAAATTTATTCATTCGCTCTAGAGCCTTGCTTGTTTTGGCGAACAAAATCATACCACTAACAGGTCTATCTAATCGATGAATAACACCAACAAATGCTTCATTTGGCTTATCATATTTCTTTTTCAAATATACTTTCACCATATCTTCTAAAGATAGGTCTCCTGTTTCATCCACCTGCACAATATCCCCGGCTTTCTTATTTATAGCGATGAGATGATTGTCTTCGTAAATGACGTCTTTATCGGTTATTTCCCTGTGATTCATTTCTTTCAAATCTAAAAGGGTTATCCAAATACTATACAGTGCTAATACCTGTTGAGTTGGATCCCATAATGGTGCTATTATTTATTAAAAAAGGCCCTACGCAAGCGTACAGCCTTTCCTTATGCTCTTTTTTAACACAACTTATTTTGTAGTGTCCGCTTTAAGCAACTCAGCTTTTTTCGCATCCTCCTTCATCTTCTTTTTAAAGAAACCACGCAACAAGAAATTATGCTGCAATGCTTCCATATTCTCGTCCAGTTTGGATGTGCTCGAATTTAAATTATTGATTGCCGATTTAATTTGATTTGCCGATGCCGGGTCATTCAATAACACACCCACCGCATTATCTTTATCATTCAATCGACTTGAAGCATTATTCAAATTGTTTATCAATGCATTTGCTGTCTGAGAAACTCCTTGCAACTGCGCTGCAGACTGACGCAGGTTAGAGAATATAGCGGTATCAGTCGTTAAATCATGAATCAAGCCCTTATTGCTGTTTAAAGAGTTTGTCAAGGTAACCAAATTAGCAGATGCTTTGTTCGCATTATTCATTGCAGCACTGATTGACAATAACGTAGCACGCAATGTGTTAACCATAGAAGTATCGGTCAACATCGCTCCAACCATTCCTTTTCCGTCCGCCAATCCACGTGATATTTCTACAAAGTCAGTAGTAATCTTTGCTAAGTTTTCATTATTTACCTGCAATGTTTCCATCATTGCTTCCATGTCCGCAGTCTTCGCCGAACGCAAGAAATCACCTGTCTCCACTGTTGGCGCATTTTGCGATCCTCCAGAAATCACTACGATCTTATTACCAATCAAACCATCCGAGCCCAATTTTGTTACGGCATCTTTACGAATATATTCGGCAGATTTCTCCTCGATTGTCAATACCACCTCAACATCCTGCACACTTTTAAAATGTATATTCTTAATGATCCCTACCTTAACCCCAGAAAACCACACATTACTTCCCACTTTCAATCCAGCGACATCGGGAAATGAAGTCGTAATTTCGATATTTCTAGTAAATTTCTTTTGCTGGCTACCCAAAATAAAAATACCCGCTAAAAGAATCAATACGCCTAAAAAAACAAAAATACCGACAATGATTGCTCTTTTATTTTCTGCCTTACTCATGTATATTATAGAATAAAATTATAATTATAAAACGCTCTTACACGTGCGTCATCTGTATCAAAAATCTCTTCAAAAGACCCCTGTCTTTCAAACTTGCCATCCAACAACATCACAATACGGTCTCCCACCTCTTTCGCACAAGCTAAATCATGCGTAATAATAATTGATGCTGTTTTATACCTCTCCTGAACCTCATTAATCAACCCATTAATCTCCAAACAAGTGATCGGATCTAGTCCTGCTGTTGGTTCATCGTACATCATGATTTCAGGTCTAAGAATCAGTGTGCGCGCAATACCAATTCGCTTACGTTGTCCACCCGACAACTCCGATGGCATCTGATTGATAGCTTGCGAAAGCCCTACTCCATCCAAAACCTCTTCTACAGCGTGGTTGATCTCCGAACGTGTTAAGTTGCGTTTATTTCGAACCAATGGAAATTCCAAGTTTTCGCGCACAGTCATACTGTCATAAAGTGCACTATTCTGAAAAGAAAACCCTATTTTTAAGCGTAATTCACGCAATTCGCGATCATTTAATTCAAGAACTGACTCTCCCAAAACATTGATCGTCCCCTCATCCGGTCTTAATAAACCAGAAATCAATTTGATCAACACTGATTTCCCCGTTCCAGAACGTCCAAGCACAACGAGATTTTCTTCTTTATATAAATCTAGATTGACACCACGTAGGACGTGATTATCACCGAAAGATTTGCTAACATCCCTAATTTCAATGACCGGCTTCGAATGGTCGATGGTTGATTTAATCTTTTCCATAGCTCGCTATCCAAAGAACGATAAAACTTGAACAATAATTATTTCCTCAATAAATACAAGGAACATCGAAGCTACAACGGCCGCATTGGCTGCCTTACCCACACCTTCAGTCCCCTTTGAAGAAAAATAACCGCAATAACAACTTACAGCTCCAATGGTAAAACCAAATATAACCGCACGCAAAACCATAGCACCTAAATCCTTAAATGCTATCGTCTCAAATACCTGCGTAAAAAAACTCAAAAAGCTTAAGTCGTCTTTACTCATCATACTTAGGTAACCACCTAAAAGACCTATACCCGCTACATAAAAACATAGTACAGGAATTCCAATAGTTGTAGCTAATATTCTACTTACAATAAGATACTTATATGGATTAGTTCCCGAAACTTCCATGGCATCGATTTGCTCCGTGACATTCATCGAACTTAGTTCCGCACCAATTTGCGAGCCCACTTTACCCGAAGCTATTAAAGCTGTCACCAGCGGTGCAAGAGCACGAACAATAGCAATCGAAATAAGCGAAGGCAACATCGAAGTCGCCCCGAATTCTTCCAAAGAAGGACGCGATTGTTTTGTAAAAACAAATCCAACAATAAACCCCGTTAAACTGATCAAAGGCAAAGATTTGTAGCCTATTTCATAGCACTGGCGGACAATTTCTTTAAATTCATATGGTGGAGTTACCAATTCGCGCCAAAACCGTAGCAAAAAACGGTGAATGTTTGCGAATTCTAGAAAAAAAGTCTGAAGTTTTTTAGCCATTTAAATGATGTCTATTTCAAATTAATGTGTCATAAAACACGTCTTATGCTGAACAAACACGTAGCAATTCGAGCGGTAAAGGTAAATAAAAAATATGTATCTAAAATTGTCGTTTATGTAAAAAGATCATCAATTTGACTTTTATATAAAAAAAATCAGATTTCCAGTGTACCGATTAAACCATTTTATACGTTATGCTGTCATAATAACAAAGACAATACAATAGAGTTTTGTCACACTTTTAAATATTACAGTCATGAAAAATTTAGGCAACATAAAATATTGGGTACTTGGTTTTATAGGTATCGCTTCTTTTTCAAGTTGCGCGACTTCAATGGCCCAACGGGGTGGATATAATGGTTATAACAATTATAACAATGCTGGAGTTTCGTTCCAGATGTTCTATGATCAACTCTCCCCTTACGGACAATGGGTTAATGATCCCAATTATGGTTATGTCTGGATTCCGGATGTTGGCCCGAACTTCCAGCCCTATGCAACCAATGGTTATTGGACAATGACCGACTATGGTAATACCTGGGTATCCAACTATGACTGGGGTTGGGCTCCATTTCACTATGGTCGCTGGAACTATAATGACCGTTATGGATGGGGATGGGTTCCTGACTATGAATGGGGACCAGCATGGGTAAATTGGCGTCAAAGTAGCGACTACTACGGTTGGGCACCAATGGGTCCGGGCATGAGTATCAATGTATCTGTTAATATTCCAATGAACTTTTGGACATTTGTGGGAGTCAATCATTTTATGAATAGGGATATGGATAGGTATTATGTTAATCGAAGAAATTACAATAATATCTACAACAGAACCACTATTATCAATAATACAACGATAATTAACAACAACTATTATGTTGGTGGTCCTCGAAGATCTGACATCGAACGTTCGACAGGAAGAAGCGTAACAGTTAATAGAATCGCAAATGCCGATCGACCTGGATCTGCGCGCAGTAGCAGCAATCGTAGTAATGAAATCAGTATGTACCGTCCAAATGTTGACCGAAATACAAGATCTTCTGCTCGTCCTACAAATGTCGTGGATGCTTCTACCCGAACACGTAATAACAATAGTGAGATTTCAGATCGTACCAATCGTGTTATCAGCAATCGAGACAACATCGATTCAAGATCAGGAAGTCGTGAGTTATATATCGATAACAGTGGAAATGCTTCTGTAAGGTCTCGTAATGATGCCAACAGCGGTGGCTCGAGCCGTAGTTCAAATAATAATACGAGAAGCAGCGACAATGGAACTGTAAATAGAAATACGAACGGTACACAACCTAATTCGAATAACTATGATTTTAGAACACGATCAGGTCGCCAATCGGATGCTTCAAACAATAACAACCCTACATCTACCAGTAGAGATAGACAGAATGGCTCCGTTGATAATAATGGTGCTGTAAACGGCAGAAGTACAGACTACAATAGAAACACAGATTATAATTCACGTTCGCGGTCAAATGCGAGCAGCTCTGATCAGACTGTGCCGCCACGAGTAGTTCAACCGACAACAACGCCGCAACGAAATGGAAATTATGATGGCAGTAGAACACGTTCAAGCCAACCGGTGTCACAGCCTGTCCAAAATGGAAATAACAACGCTGGCAGCAGGAGCCGTTCGAGCCAACCGGTATCGCAACCAACTCAAAATCGGAGCTACGAAAACACAAGAAGTAGATCAAATACAGACAATTCATCGTCCGTATCGCGATCAAGGTCTTCAGAAAGCTCTGGTGAACGTAGCTCTTCTGGACGTTCTTCACAAGGATCAGAAAGATCTAGAACAAGATAATGACAGCCGAATAAAATAATAATTCATATCTGGCGGGTAAAATGAAAAATTTTACCCGCCTTTTATATGCATGTCTTTTTATATTTATCATGAACAATCCATACATTTTCACGTTAATTAGTAAATTTACCGCTTCAAACAAAAAAACAGATCGATAAAGATGGCTTCATTTACCTCTATATTAGATAATGACTTTTACAAATTCACCATGCAGCACGCTGTGGTTAAGTTGTTTCCAAAGGCCAAGGCACGTTATCATTTTATTAACCGGGGACATCATAAATTTCCCGATGGTTTTGATGTGCTCCTGAAGGAAGCCGTCAATGAGATGGCTAATTTGAAGTTAACAAAAGCAGAAAAGGCATTTTTTGCCAGAACATGTCCTTATATAGACCCAACCTATTTTGACTTTCTTCAAGGTTATCGCTACGATCCCGAAGAGATCAAAATATTCCAGGATGGCCCCGACCTTGAAGTCATTATCGAAGGGTACTGGTACCGTACTATTCTTTGGGAGGTTCCGTTGATGTCGCTCATCTGTGAACTTTTTTATGAATCCCAAGGTCTACAACGTGCCTCGGATGCAGAAGTAATCGCCACGGCCAAAGATAAAATCGAAAAATATAAAAAACTCAATATCACAATTGCTGATTTTGGCACCCGCAGACGTCATTCTTATGAAGTCCATGATATGGTCGTTCGCACACTGAAGCAATATGGCGAAAAAACATTTATCGGTACCAGCAATGTACATTTAGCAATGAAATATGAGACGAAACCAATTGGCACACACGCCCATGAATGGTTTATGTTTCACGCCGCCAAATACGGTTATAAAATGGCCAATCTACTTGGTCTTGAACATTGGTCTGATGTCTACCGAGGTGACCTCGGAATAGCACTGTCGGACACCTATACTACGGAAGTTTTCTTTCAGCAATTTGATAAAAAGTTAACCAAATTATTTGATGGAGTCCGTCACGATAGCGGCGACCCGCTTGAATTTACAGATAAGGTTATTGCACACTATAAGAAAAATGGAATCAATCCCCTCTCAAAGACAATCATATTCTCGGATGGCCTAGACTATGAGAAGGTCGAAAGAATCGCGAGCTACTGTGAGGGAAAAATCTTGCATTCCTTTGGCGTTGGCACCAATTTCACTAATGATGTGGGACTCAAACCCATGAATATCGTCATTAAGATGACTGACGCTTTGCCAGAAGATGATCAATGGACCCCGGTCATTAAGCTATCTGACGAACCAATGAAACATACAGGAGATGAGGACTCCATATATATTGCAAAAAAAGTATTAATGATTGATGATGACAATGCATAGAGATGTATACGGTGAGGCCTTAGATGATTACTTTGTACATCAAGAAGAAAAGTTCCCTTTAATACTCCATACAAGTTATGGCGACCAAGATGAAATGCCCGTCGAGATTTTCTTTCGGGAACCCGATGATTTTCCTGAACTGGAATTTATTGGTCTATCCTTATGTGATGGACGTGTACTGGATGTTGGAGCAGGAGTTGGCAGCCATAGCCTGTATCTACAAGAAAAAGGTTTTGAAGTAGATGCACTGGAACTCTCGCAAACCGCTTGCCATATTATGCAACAACGCGGGGTACAACATATTATCTGCGAAGATTTCTATAAATTCGAAGGCCAAAAATATGATACGCTATTGCTTTTAATGAACGGAATAGGTCTTGCCGGCGACGTAGATGGTTTTCGAAAACTATTACAGCATAGTAAAGAGTTACTGACTGAAAATGGCCAACTGATTTTTGACTCTTCAGACATCAGTTATTTGTACAAAGATTACAACATCAAAAAACCAGCGCATTATTTTGGAGAAATTCAATACCAGTATGAGTACAAAGGGACTCGAGGAAATCTTTTCAAATGGCTCTATTTAGACCAGGATTTATTGATCAAAATTTCGCACGAACTGGGTTGGGTTGTCCAAATTTTGTATGAAGATGAGAATGATCAATACCTCGTCCGCATGGAACTAAAAAAATAGCCTGATGTTTATAACAGGCTATTTTTTTATTATTTCTATGTTATTATATATATTATTTCTGTGTTCTTATATAGATATCTCCCATGGATGTTTTTAAAATAACATCCTGTCCACCACCATTCATTTTGCCTTTCACGGCGTTACCCATCGGAGTTGATTTGGCTTCCTCGGCAGGTTTTTCAAATTGAAATTCGTCCGCAGCATAGATATTCCCCATAGCAGATTTTACATCCACATTAGCGCCGAAATTCTTTGGGAAGGCAACATCGACGGCGCCCATGGCAGCGACTAAAGAAATCGGTCCTTTGACAGGTTGAACAAATTTGGCTGTAACATCTCCCTGTGAAACCTTTACATTGATCGGCCCGGTAACATTCAATAAATTCACGTCGCCTATTGTACTAGCAACTTCAACCTCAGCCCGGATATCTTTTAATTCGATAACTCCGGCATTAAACATGGCTCCACGCCCTCCTTTGATCGTCACAGGTAAATCCATTGGTATCTTGATACGAATAGAATCCTCTAAGGGCATCCCAACCATACTTATTTCAGTCACTCCACCTTCTGTTTTGATGTTCATTCCAAGTCCGGAATTATCCGATAATCCCGAGCCATTGATCACACGTAGGCCTTTTGCGCGGTCATTTTCTTCACTTTCCTCCACCTTGGCTGTAATCAGCACATCTTTCCCTTTATAACCTTCAATATAAACATTATCCAATTTTAGTAAAAGCTTGTTTCCCAAGTTGGGCACTTTAATTTCTTTCCAGTTTTTCGGCCCCTTTTCACGGCCGAATCCGGCAGAACTGAAAGTGAAATTATTACTATTACTAACAACAACTCCTGAAACCGCTCTAGCCTTTTTAGGAGGATTAGGAGGTTTTGGCGCAGCCACACTTTCTACAGTTTCATTTACCTGGGCCTGCAATGCGCTTGCAAAGATCAGTGCGACCCCAATCATCATTATCCTTATCTTTTTCATTTCGTTTTAGTTTGTCTTCATTATTTGTCAAATAATGTATTTTAAGCTTTTTCATAGGTTAACCTACACAATCTGACTTCTACCTTAATATATCCTATTATTGATTTAATAATACCGCATATGCTTGCTCCTTCACAAATTTCAGGGTAAATGGATCTTCCACAATTTCATTTAACTTTTCTTTTGTTGTTGCTTTCATCGTCGGATCCTCCTGTTGGGCCATCATTTGCATCAGTTCCATTTGTAAAGTGGGATCATTTTGCTCCACAAAGAAGTCCTGAACTTTCTGCTGACGTTCTTCTGGACTAAGTCCACTTAATATGGTTTCTATTGCAGCCATGCGTACATTACTACTCTGATCTGATACAGCTGTCTTTTCCAAAGCTCCCACACTATTTCGATCTAACTTACCCTCATCTTTCATCGCCAAGACAGCACTTAAACGCGTACTTGCTGAACTCGAATCCTGAAGCATCTGAACGTAATCCATTTTCTCTTCCATTTCACGATGAGCAGTTTCCGATACGCTTACTTTTGCCAATTGTTTTCCTTTGCTTTCGATACCGACGATTGCCTTAACGGGAGCTGAAGCCTCTTGGGTATCAGTATGAATTCCCATCACCTCAGCATCAACTGCTTTTGCATTGTCTTCTTTTTCCGGAATAGTAATAGGATGTACCACAGCCACAGGCTTTTCTACTTCTATTGCTCGTTGTTGATTAAAAGCAATAAAAGTTGCTGTCCCAACCAACAGGGCTGCTGCCGCGATACTAGCCCACTTCCATAAAGGCTTAATCTTTCTTTCCTGAACAGGGGGAACTACTTGTGGTCTTATTTTATTCCATAAGTCAGCAGAAGGTTCCCTCTGATCAAATGCCTCCCGATTAGCGTTCACAAAATCTTTTAAATTATCCCGCATAATTATACCTTTCCTTCAATTCTTCGTAAATTTTCTTTTTAGCACGGTGATATTGACTACGTACAGCAACCGCTGTCATCCCCAATGTTTCCGCAACCTCATCATGACTCATGTTTTCAAACAGGTAAAGATTAACAACCATCTTAGGTACGCCTGTCAATTGATCGATCACATGCTCTAAATCTGTCAAACGACATTCACGCCATTCTTTTTCCAGCAATTCGTCTTCGCCATCATCCTTAATTTCCAAATCATCCACCGGCGTAAAATATTGCTTATTCTTCCGTAACAGTGAGATTGCCTTATTCACCCCCATCCTTCTCAACCAGGCTTCCACACTGAGAACTAAATGCCATTTATCTGATCTTGAAAAAAAGTCAACAAAGGTTTCCTGTAAAATATCTTCACTTTCTTCCTGATTGGACAATATCCGATAAATAGAATTAAAAATCTTTTTTGCATACCGATGATAGAGCTGTGCAAATCCAGACTCATTGCCCGTTTGGCACATCGCTAATAAATCTTTATCGCTAAGCTGATTTTGCACGTTCTAAAATTAATACTGTTAATTCTTATGTTTCTACTATGTAGTCGGGGCTCTGCTGAAAATGTTGCAATATAATTTTATTTTTTTTCTAAAATAATTCTAAAAATGCATAAAAGCCCATTAAAGGGCCTCCTTTCAACAAAAAACACTCAAGAATGAACTTGAGTGTCTGCATTAATAAAATAAACTTAATAAGGATTTTAAAACTCCAGATATAAGATTATCGATTATTTAACTTTTAGATAGGTCTCCACAATGGTATGTTTAACTCCCAATTCAGGTAAGTTTTCCTCACCGGTCTGAACCAATGTATCTCCTTTTAAAGTAAGTTGAAAATCAAACTTATTACTTTCCCAATCGCGCATTGAACAATATTGTAATCTTTCTTGATAGTTGACACCATCAAAAGAATAGGTACCCCCACCTGCGACAAACAGCGGTTCCTTACCTTTACCTTTTTCCTTATCGTGGTTAAAAAAGGAAAAATGGTCATCATTGAACATTTTAAACATTTCGGTTTTGCTCGTGTCCGTAAAAGCAGTTACCGTATCTTTCCCTTTGATTGTTTTGCTTTCAATAAGCTTATAGGTACCGGTCAAGGATTTGGCTTTTACTGCATCCACATCTTTCTTTTCGGTAGTATTTTTACATGAAAAAACAAGACAGGAAATCGCAATCGCAAATAGCAGTTGATTTTTTAGGTTTATCATATTTTATAAAAGGTTTAAAGAGGCCAAACTACGAAAGTTCAGCCTCAATCAAAAACAAACCATTGTAATTATTTATCCCACCAAACTCGACCAGACAACTTATCTCCGCCAGGTACTGCGGCTGAAGCTGCTCTGTAGTTTTCGCCATTGATAGCCGCTTCAGTAGAAGGATAAGGGAATCTTCTAGGAATAGTCCCCGAAGTAGCATTTCCTGGATAATTCACAGGAGTTAACGCTGGATACCCACTTCTGCGCCAGTTGCTCCAAGTTTCATAAAAATCCATCATCGTTATCGTATGTGCCCAGTATTGGGTATTGATCTGTTTTAAGGCATCAGCAGCATTATATGGATTCGCAGCCAAATAAGTCTCAGCATCTGATTCACTTATTGCCAAGGAACCATCATACTGATTCAGATAGGTAATACTTGCCTTCACACCTTTTTTATAATGATCGCTTGCACTACCACTTATTCCCCAACGTTGGGCTGCCTCAGCCAACAGCAGCTCGGATTCGCCATAGGTCAAAATAAATGTCGCACCGGTCCGCTTGATCATATTAGGATTGGGCGAAGAATATTCTGCAAATGTCGTATAACTTGGGTCGCTACTAATGTTATACTGTGCATTTGATCCCAAATCTTTTCCATTCGGCATCCCCTTTTGCTTGGTTGGATCTGTGATAAAACTCCCGTTCTGTGTTTTGTCCTTTTCTGATAAATATAGTTTTGTAACAGCAACCTTTTGTAACCTCGGATCATTATTGCTTTTTAGATAGTCAATAAATGTTTTAGACCATTTTACATAATAATTCTCTTGGCCACCATCGCCCAATAAAACCTGGCTGTTTCTATTCTGAGTAACCCTAGATCCTGATTCATCATGTAAAATAAATGCATTGTCGGCATTGCTGTCCATTGTCTTACCCGCAGCCTTCTGCACATATTCCTTCGCTTTAGATTCGTCTACTTTAACCAAACGCATTGCTGTTCGTAAGAGCAGAGAATTGCCAAATTTACGCCATTTGGCAATATCACCTTTATAAATAACATCACCAGTGACTTTATCGCCATCGTCCTTTAATGCTGCAGTAGCCGTTTCAAGTTCCTTTAACAAATCGTTATAGATGTCCTGCTGCTTATCATACTTCGGTTTATAAACTTTGGTATAAAAACCCAGTCCCGCCTCCGAATAGGGGACATCACCATACAAATCAGTTAAGCGAGCAAAAATTAAAGCTTTCCAAATACGGGCGACATTGTACAGATTTGCATATTTTGGTTTGTCTTTTGTAAACTCAACCACATCCACAATATTACGAACCTGCTCAATATAGGCCCCAACTGTACCCGTACCCCAATACGCCGCGGTATAGCTTTCATTCAGCATATATTTATCGCCGGCCCAATAACTCACTACAGTCGATAAACCCTGCATCATTGTCGACGAGTAAATTAGATTTCCACGCCATGTATCGTATGCAAAATCAAAACTTCCTGTATAAAATAATTGTGCAGAGCTCAATGTATAATTTGGATCCCAATTTTCCTTACCATAAGCAACTGGATCTGTATTTATCTTTTCAAAATCTTTTGTACAGCTACTTTCCATAAATAATGTCGCTGCCATTAAACTAATAACTACCGGTTTAATATATCTTTTCATGATTGTTTGCAATTAGAATTTAACACTTAAATTAACACCGTAAGTACGTACTGCTGGTACACCTCCAAGCTCTAGGCCCGGGAAAGTTGCATTATAGCTCGACTCTGGATCTATGTTATTTGTTTTCTTCATGATCGTCCATAGATTGCGCGCTACAGCACTTACTGTAATCGACTTAACTTTGTTATTAAATAGATTGGATGGGAAAGTATAGCCCATAACGACCTGTCTCAATTTCACAAAATCAGCGCTGTTTACAAATATCTTAGATACATTATTTGCCGTATTGGTATAATAGGTAGAAGCTGTTCTGCCCAAGCTTTCACGATCAGCCACAGTTTCCTGATGTAATCCAAAAATATAACCGTAGTAATCTGTTCCCGAGAAAAGCTTTCCACCCCATTTTCCATCAACCAAGAAAGAAAAATTGAACCTTTTGTAGCTAAACTCATTGTTCCAGCCAGCAAACCATTTATTCATTGCCGAACCGTAGGACTTTAACTCACCCCGGTCAGGAGAACCATCGGCCAATTTTACGATCTCACCATTACTATCGTATTTATAATCGAAAGCCATGATCTGGAAAGCAGGCATACCAACTTTATTCATTAAGTAACCTACACCCGAACGCGAAGTCGCTACCGTCTGCTCGTCCATTCCTTCAGCCAATGAAATCACTTTATTGTCGTTGTAAGAACCATTCAGTGAGGATACCCATTTAAAATCTTCCGTTTTGACAACTGTGGCTGAAATCAATGCTTCAAATCCCTTATTTTGCATTTTACCGGCATTGAGTACGGCACCGGCATATCCGCTTGCGGAAGGCGTTGTGATAAAGGAAATCTCATCTTTCGACTTTTTGTTATACCATGTTAGATCCAAATTTACACGATCATTAAAAAGACGCAACTCCGTTCCGATTTCCAACTCTGTAGCTGTAGAAGCTTTTAAAGAAGAGTTCGGAATATTCACATTATTAATAACCCCTAAAGGTTGTCCGTTGAGTACCTCACTTCTAAAATTATAGGTTAACAAGGTTTGATAAGGATCTGTTGCCTGTCCTACCTGAGCAAAACCTGCTCTCAACTTTCCAAAACTCAACCATGATGGTTTTAGATATTCTGAAAAGATAAATGAACCCGAGATTGCGGGATAAACAGAGTTTAATTTATTATCTACTCCAGGTGTAGCTAAGGTAGAAAACCAGTCAGAGCGTAAACTACCAGTCAAATAAGCTATATCTTTATAAGCAAATTCTAAGGTACCATAAGTAGACTGTGTCTCCGATTCACTTTCAAGATACGCTACCGACTTATTTTTTGCGTTCAAAATATTATATACACCAAATATCGCGAAGTCGGTACCTAAATTAGTCGTCTGTCTGATTTTAGTATTTCGGTAACTCGCACCAAGATTAGGTGTAAGGGTATAATCCCCGAAAGTGAATGACTTACCGACCAAAACATCGGCATTAATATCTGCAAATTTAGTTTCCTGCTCTGCAATTTTACCATTCTCATAATAGCCGGTGCCAGAAGGAACAACATTCTTATAATGATCGGTATAACCATCTCTTCCTGCCCTTCCCTGAACAAACAAACCATTACCCATGGTATACTTTGCTGTTACGGAAGCGATCGAACGATCGCGGTTCGTATTATTGATAAACTCATTTGCTGCAAACCAAGGGTTGGTTGCATACACATTCCCTGAATTATAAAGGATTTCTTTTCCATTGTCATCTTTCCATGGCTTCAAATCGTTTACATTGATGCTCGTTGGCAAAAACATGACGTTGTAATTGGCATTTCCAGCACCGTCCGAAACCATTGGACGATTTTTGACCTGCTCCAGAATCATATTATAGCGTGCATCGATCGTCAAACCTTTGAGTGGCTCAAAAAGTCCGACCAAATTGAAAGACTGTCTTTTCAGTCCCGAATTTGGAACAACTGACCTGTTATTGACATCTGTCCCTGACAGACGAATAGAGCCACCATCAAATGATTTATTTAACGCTAATGTATTAGTCCATGTCGAACCAGTGCGGTAAAACCGATCTAAATTTCCCTTTTGTAATGAATAAGGTCTTGATGCCCCATCGAATTGTACGACGGGTGTTCCATCTAATTTAGCTCCCCAGCTTGAACCTCCCACTTGGGCTGCGCCTGCTTGGGTCGTTGGCTTCTCACCGTTTGCCCCCTGACCATAGACTGTTTGCCAATTCGTGTTGTCTATAATTTGCTCGGCAACAAGGTTACTATTAAAATCGATCGAATTGCCTTTTCCTGATTTTGTTGTAATAAGGATTACCCCTGCCTTGGCTCTTGAACCATATAATGCAGATGCTGCAGCACCTTTCAGTACCGAAATACTTTCAATATCGTCTGGGTTGATATTTCCGATTGCATCACCAAGATCGGGTGCATTATCCCATTGGCTCCCTGAGTTTCCTTTGGAATTGGCGTTTCCGATACCTACCGGCTTACTTTCCATCGGAATACCGTTAATTACGTATAATGGTTGATTTGTCTGATTCAAACTCGATACCCCGCGGATGGTCACATTGGACGCAGCTCCGGCACCGCCAGAAGTAGAACTGATATCCAACCCGGCCACCTTTCCTACGAGTGAATTCATCACATTATTTTCACGGGCTGTGGTTAGCGATTCACCGGCAACCTGCGTAACAGAATACCCCAACGAGCGCTTCTCTTTCTTCATACCCAATGCCGTCACAACGACCTCATTGAGCATCCGATTATCTTCCAATAAAACAATTTTCAGATCACCCTCTTTGGTTACGGCCACTTCTTGCGAAGTGTAACCTGCAAAAGAAATAATTAAGGTGTTTCCCGTTGCCGCATCGATCATAAAGCGTCCATTGATATCTGTTGCACGTCCTACCGCGGTTCCCTTAACACGTACCGTAGCACCAGCTAAGGGATTGCCTTTATCGTCAGTGACGACACCTGCGACAGCCACCTGCTGCTGTTGACTGACAACCACAAGACCTTCCTTAGAAACGGAATAAACCAATCCACTTTTATTGAAAAGCTTAGCCAATACATCCAATACCTTGATATTATTCGCATTGACTGACACTTCTTTATTTAAATTTTCATTCGTCGAATTATAAACAAAGTAATAATCACTTTGCTCTTCGATCATTTTAAGTACCTTGCTCAGTTTTGTTTTTTGGACATCCAAGGAGACTTTTTGTTGGGAAAATACATTTGCCGAAACATTCATAACAGCACACGTAGTCATAATTAAGGCTAGTTTCATCCGGATAATGAATCTAAAATGCACAATATATCCATTGCGCATTTGCAATAAGCAATTTTTAATCATATTTTAGTGTTGGTTAAAATTAATATTAAGCAGCACGCCCCAATGTTGCTGCTTTTGGTTAATCATTTTTTCAATGAAGGATGGTGTTGGTCCACCATCCTTTTTACTTTTCTGATATAGTTATTTTTCTCCCATATACTTTAAATTTAAAAGGTTCAACGCTCTGTAAAGCACTCAGTACCTGAGTAATATTCTCCCTACTAAAAGTTGCCGTAAAACGGTATTGTTTTAATTGATCATTTTGGATTTGGATATCCACATCATACCAGCGTTCCAATGTCCGGCGAAGCGATTCAAAATCTTGGTCCACGATTTCTAATCTATTTTCACGCCATGCAATATCTGGTATTTCAGCTGTATTGGATTCTATTGTAGGGATGTTCTCTATGGCAATCTCCTTAATCGGTAATTTGCTCGCGGTTGGTTTATTGTTTTTACGAGCGACTGCTATTTCAGCTTGATTCTTAAAGATCGTGATTTTTTGATTCGGCTTGATAACAACAGAATTTTCACGCTGTCCTTTGCTCGTCATTTCAATCGAACCTTCTACAAGCAGTGCTTCTGCTGTAGGTTCATCGGAATAACTCTTCACATTAAATGTTGTTCCCAGGACCTTGATATCAAAATCAGATGCTTGTACCACAAAAGGTTTTTCCTTATTCTTGGCCACCTGAAAATAACCTTCACCCGCAAGCCGCACCACACGCAATTCCTGATTGAAATCTGCCGATAACTCCAATTTACTCGCAGAGTTTAACGTAACAGTACTTCCGTCACTTAATTCGAAGGTCTTTTTTTCGCCATTTTTTGTTTGATAGACCTGGCCAATTGCGCTTATTGGTAATGTCGTATCAACTTTGCCTGGTTGAGCATAATACCAGATACCGCCCGATACCAAAGCGACAAATACAGCGGCAATGGCTGCCCATTTAGGCCAGTTAAACCGATAGGACACGCGATGTTCTACTGGAGCATTTTGCAGATCTGTCTTCAATTTTTCCAATTGCTCATTCACAGGTCTACGGTTACCAACCAAGAGTTGAAATAGGCGTTTGGCTTTCAGAATCGTCTCCGCTTGTTCTGGATGATTCAGGCTATATTGTTGCCAGTATAGAATACAGTTTTTATCTTCTCCCGAACAATACTTTTGAAAAGTATCATCAATCAAAAAATCTTCTAACTGTTTATAATCTTTTTGGCTCATTCTTTTGGGTATTTACTCTATAGTGCCCTAAAGCCTGGCTTTTTCCTAAAGAAAATTTAAATTATTTTTCAAACAACTGAAAATCAATCAATTATTTTAAATAAAAAAATACCAACACACTTACTTTTGCAAACATTGTACGAGCATGTTATTATTGAAACTTTAAAATAAAAAGCCAGACACAAAACTTAGATATCTTTCAATTCCTCCCTCAGAATCTTTAAAGCATCATAAAGTGTATTGTAGGCAGTTTTCACGGACATCTGCGTAGTTTCAGCTATTTTTTCATAAGAATAGCCCTCAAAAAACTTCAGATTCACCAGCTGTTTCTGACGAAAAGACAACTTCTCCAACGCCTCCTTCAAACGGATCTGTATAATTTCATTCGTCTGTACTTTGATGACAAACTCCTCATAGGGCATCTCCACCCAATCATCTTCAGCTTTCACATTTTGAAGGGCTGTATTGATTTTATGTTGTTTCTCCAGTAGACGCAGAATACGTCTTTTTAAAAAAGTAATGAGATAGGACTGTACATTTTCTACCCGATCTAGCTGTTCTCTTTTCTCCCAAATTTTAACAAATACCTGATCGGTTGCTTCACTTGCCAAGTCACTGTCGCCACAAGTGCGTATTCCAAAATTGACAAGCTCTTGATAGAGCGCCGCGTATAGATCAAAGAAAGCCGTCTCGTCTCCAGTACGAATACGTTCCCACAATAAGCGGTACCCCATTTTATTTCTCATAATAAAGCATATAATCCGAAAAAAGCTAATATAAGTCCTCAGTTCCAAAAGTATAAACTTAATCGGTAAAAGGAGAAAGAAACGAAAAATTACATTGAAGCGAAGAAGAAAGTAAATCGTTTGAATTGAATATTGTAATTTAGTTCCTTCATTAAGGATATAAAAAGTAAAAACACAACAGCATTATACAGCCGTTGACTAGATTTAAACTCACATGAAAACTATTTTTGCCATTGTAGGTAGCGCCAGTGCACATTCATCCAATCATCATATTGTAAATCACCTCCAACAGGAGATTAATGCCAATATCCATTTCACGCTATTTGACCGTCTCAAAGAACTGCCTCATTTTGATCCTGAAGAGAGCCAGACCCATCCACCAATCGAAATTATTGCACTTCGTCAGGTAATCAACGATGCCGATTTGGTATTGATCAGTAGCCCTGAATATATTTTCAGTGTGCCCAGTGGATTAAAAAATCTACTTGAGTGGTGTGCTGCAACCACGGTTTTCACCAACAAGCCCGTTAGTATCATTACTGCTGCTGCGCAAGGCGAAACAGCGCATATCGAACTACAACGTATCCTGCAGGGACTGGGCGCTCAAATTGACGAGAAACGAAATCTGCTCATACAAGGCGTCAAAGGGAAACTGGATGCCACTGGGGCAATTGGGGACGAACAGCTCAATTTAGAACTAGAAAAGCTGGCAACGCAACTTAAAGAAGATTAATACACACTAGGTTCAACTCCATTTTCATCCAAACCATAAAAATTAGCGCAATCCATAATTTGAAGATTATTATCTTTACGACATGCAAGAACAAATTAATAATCCTTTACACGGAAAAAGGCTCGACACGATCATTGAATATTTAGTGGAGTATTATGGTTGGGAAGAGTTGGGACAACGCATATCCATCCGATGTTTCAATGACAATCCGAGTGTCAAATCTTCCCTAACTTTCTTAAGGAAAACACCTTGGGCTAGAGAGAAGGTCGAACAGCTCTATGTAAAAACCTTGATGAAGAAATAAGTTTTTTTCATATTTCATAACGAATAATCTGATTATTAAGCATATCTTTGCCGCCATGAAAAAAATTGCCGACTACCGGAAGTTACTTAACGTAGAGAAATCTGTGGATCTTAAAACCCTAAAATCTACCTACCGGACAATCATGAAAGAATGTCATCCAGATAAATTTGTCAATGATGAAGAAGGTCGTTTGGCTGCAGAGCAAAAAAGTGTGGAAATGATTGAAGCCTACCATTTCCTGGTAAGCATCTGTCCAGAAACATTAGAGCAACAGTTGCCGATCTACACGGAGACAATTACCAATTCTGGCATTCAGGATATTGACTGGAAAGCACAAATATTGACAGTCACTTTTCATGACGGCAGTCAATATGAATATTTCGGTGTTCAGCGGAATGACTATATTAAATTTGTCAACGCAGATTCTTTAGGTCGATTTGCCCGTAGACACATCTTCCATTCTTATCCTTACCGCAATGTATTAAAGACTGCGACAGTTGCTTAAACACTGTTCTTTCTCAGCTATACAAAGATAAACGCCCTCTATCAGATTGATATAGGGCGTTTACGTAAAATGTTAAATGTTTAAAAGCTATCTATAGAACAATGCTATTACCAAATAGTTTTTAGTTTTATAATTTTAGCATAAGACCTGCCATTCCACCTCCATAAAACGTATTTCGGGTACGGTCTCTCCGCCAAGCTTTCCACAATGTACTACCACCATAAATTGAATTCTCGTCTCTTTCCGCATAGTTCAGGCTGGGAGCGACAAATATAGACATGCGCTCACTTAGTTTAAACGCCGGAATTACCCGCAGCGAGGACTGATGATTATCCAGGCTTTTAAATTTCTCTGTCAGATAATTACGTGTAGCTATTTCTGTACGCAGACTAAACTTGGTCCTATTAATCAATACTGCACCTAAACCTGCTTCAAAGGCATATTTATCCGGTCTGTTGCCATCGAGTGCCCTATTGATCGATAATACGCTATAGAGTACACGACCACCTGAACGAAATTGTAATCCGAGATAGCTATCCTCATTGACCGCTACTGAAAGACTCTTCTCACCATTTTTAATAAAATTAAGCAGACCAATGGGATAATCACTACTATCAGCAATATTAACGATACCTGCCACCTGAACTCCGCTTACTTTTTTAGCTTTATTAGCGATGCCCGCTACTTGATTTCCAACAGTCGATTCGCTATTGTTAAGTATGCTAGCAAGCTGTGTCGTTCCCGAAGCTTCTTTCGCCAAATTTAAAACTCCTGCTATTTGAATACCACTAACCGTATCCGCTTTGTTAAAAACCCCCGCTATTTGCAGACCTTTCACTTCCCCGGAAACATGGTTTCCCACACCTGCGATCTGTACCCCACTTACATTTCCTACTACGCCATTAAAGACACCTGCCATTTGCAAACCTTTCATTTCTCCGAAAACACGGTTTCCTACACCGGCAAGTTGTACGCCACGCACGCTTCCCCCAACGGCATTGAAAACACCGCCCATTTGCAAGCCTTGCATATCATATTGATTAATATTAAATACGCCACCAAGCTCAATACCTTTTACCCCCGCGGTAGATCCACCAATGATGTTTATGGAAAATTTATTCACAATTTGCGATCGTATAAATCCATGTGTACTTAATCCCGGTGTCATCGAAATTTGATATGGGCTATACAAAAACATCCCCCCTAAATTCATACTTTGGATCTTTTGGGCAGGAGACAGAAATACCCGTCCCCAAAAAGATCGATAAAGACCATGATCCTCTTCATACCCTTCAAAATAGCCGTATTCACGCTTCTTCTTATCGCCAATTTGCGCTTCTATCGGAAAAATCACCATAACACTGGTGTCCCGAAAAGCCTCCTTACTAACGTTCACTGCAATGAGATTACTTTTTTTCTTTACGTCCAGCTCAAAGTAGCCATTTTGGTCCGTCAACGTAGACAATAAAGCACTTCGATCAAAAATACTGGCATTGGAAATCGGATTATTAGTCCGAATATTTTTGATATACCCCGCTATAACAACTTTGTTTTTATTAGGTGTCTTCACTTCAAACTCCACCGACATCCGCTGAGGTGTATATTGAATAATAATATGCCTTCCAAGTTCTTTAAAACTATATTCCTTGCCCAAAATCCGATCCAGATAATCATACAAATTCCCTTTGAAGGCCTTAGTATGAATCACACTGTCTGTCTGTAGGATATTTCCATTAAAGGAGAACAATACATCCTGCTGCTCCTTCAACAAGCGAAAAACTTCACCTACAGTGGTCTCTGGAAAGGCTGGTATTTGAATCGCTGCAGCGAGCTTTTGCTGTGCCCTTCCCAAATGGAACGAACACAGCATTAAAATTAAGAGATAAAGCTCTACCCTCTTTATAAAAAATAGTATCATGTTGTTTTCTATACAATTTTGTTCTGAAAATATATCTATCTGTTGGCTCACCTCGTCAGATGAATCTCTCTGTCTTTCACATTTACTTTTAATCCAAATGTGCTAGAAATGACTTTCAAAATTTCAGTTAAACTATTTTGTTCGAATTTTGCTGTCAATAATAATTTCTGATCAGCAGGATGGTCAATAATAATCTTATACGCATAAGCTTGATTTAGCAACTCAACAACACGCTGTAATGGGGTATTCTCAAAATCAAACACACGATCCACATAATATTTATAAAATTGATCCTTGACAGGTTCCTTTCCTACTTTTATTGTATCACTATCCCGGATTGTAATCATTTGTTGTGGTCGCAAAAAGACTTCCTTATTTGCATAACCGACTTTAACCAATCCTGTAGCAACAATAACTTCCGTCGCATCGGATGTTCGGCGCACATTAAAACTGGTGCCCAATACCGTAATTTTGGTTTTACCTGTCTCAATGACAAAGGGATGTTTTTTATCCTTGTAAACCTGGAAAAACACTTCCCCTCTCTTCAATGCCACATTTCTATTTTTATTGGTCCACCTGCTTGAATAAGCCAGCTCCGTATTTTTATTTAAGGTAACTACCGAACCATCAGGTAGGGAATCTTGTCGTACTTGCTCCATACTCGAAAGAAACATTTCCTCACGATGAGATTGATCAAACACATAGAATCCTACTGCACAAAAGACCAAGATACTGGCTGCTAACCACCAGCTCCATTGAATTACAGAAGTCTTTTTTGGGGGGATTACCGCAGCTTCTGCCGCTCTTTTATCTCGCACAACTTTGAAGTCAGCCCAAGCCTTATCTACGTTCACATCAGGAACATCCAGAGGTTTGGGCAAACTATCCCACATTTTTTTCATTTTTATGTACTCCTCCTTATTGTTAGCGTCTTCTTCTAACCAATCGTGTATCATGATATTCTCTACTTCATTGGTCTCGCCAATGATATATCTTTCTAACAGTTCCTTATTCATAGCGTATAGATAAGAAAGCAAATAATCAATGTTAAATAATCCATAAGTTCGATACGCAAATGCTTCAGTGCCTTGCTCATATGTCCCTCAACAGTTTTTATCGACAGATCCAGGGTTACTGCGATATCCTTATATTTCATTTCCTGAAAACGGCTTAACTCAAAGACCGTCCGGCTTTTTTCAGGTAATTCCGCCAATGCGACCTGTAGCTTTTCGTCCAAATCCCGCGTACTTTCATCAACCGCAGGTACAAAATCCTGCCTATGCTGTTCGTGGGATTGATATTTTAGCTTGCGTTGCTCTTTTTTAAGCACATTCATACTTTCATTATAAATAGCCCGATATAAATACGCTTTTAATGAAGTATGTATCTGCTCCTCCCAATCGCGTTCCCAAAGCCGCAAAAACACCTGTTGCACAACCTCTTCCGCCACATCACTATCGCCTAGATACCGGTAGGCATAACGATGTAACTCTTTGTAGTGCGCCCGAAAAAGCTGCTCAAAATTCTTTTCTTTATTTTCCGACATTGATCAAATCTGTCTTATTGTTTAAATAATCCACTCTATTAGTAAGACACCCCAATAGACTATTACCCTTACAAATTTTTCATTTTTTTTTAATATCAACTTCGATACCGCCATATTATTTCAAATCCCTTATTTATCCCTATTCGCAATTCTTTTGGTATAGATGCTCAGGCGAATACGTGACATCCTCCCATCGGTCAAATGATATTTACCCAAAAAACTTTATAAAAAGGCTTTTGTGACGACTAAAGGTAAGCCATCTATTTTATAAAATATTTTTTTTCTAAGGGTATATGGATTTTCCATTGTCATAAAGGAAAGAACAACATACAATTGATCACAAAAAATAATTTGACAATGAAAACAACATTCAAAGTAGCCCTGTTGGGATTGACATTATTAGGAATTGCAGGTACTACACAAGCGCAAGATATCACTTATGGTTTACAGGTCGGAAGCAACTATCATATGAGTTCCTTTGGTAACAAGTCTGTCAAAGATAATAATGGCAAAGTCGGCGTATCTGTAGCAGGATTTGCCCGTATTGGGGATCGTGTTTTCTTCCAGCCCGGAATCGGTGCCAGTCTATTGCGTAAAGAATATACCTTCGAAAATGTGCAGAAAACACCTAAATTCTATCAAATAAATCTACCATTACAGGTCGGTTATAAATTTTTGGAAAATGGCGACTTCAACCTCCGTGGGCTATTGGGGCCGCAGTTAAACTATGATGTAAAAACAGTGAAGTCCAGCGCAAATACCGATTATAAGAAATTTTCATTTGATGGTAGAGTGGGGATCGGTGTAGATATCAGTCACCTTACATTAGATGCTTATTACAGCCATGGTTTTACGAGTATCGACAAGACCTTAGACGCAAAAAATAAAACAATCGGCATTATGGTCGGTTATAAGTTCTAATCAGCATCTATTAGCAAAGAAAAACGCCATTCTAAATCGAATGGCGTTTTTTCGTATTTACATTTTATTTTTTGTCAATAATTATTATTTTAGCCCTACCAAAAAATTATTCCAGGTAATCGTCCTATTTAAATACGACTTTCGATCAAATTGGAATAAACGGGATGTAGCGTAGCCCGGTATCGCGCCAGCATGGGGTGCTGGAGGTCGTCGGTTCAAATCCGGCCATCCCGACTTTTTTCCTTTATGATTAACGTCTGTTTCATTCTCCCTTCTGTCATCAGAATAGACGTTGATCCTGTTCAAAATAGATTTTTCGGATCAATACAGGCCAATAACTTGCAAGGGTTCCTTCTTTAATCCGCTTGAAAAGATCATGATCCGAAGGAATCATTCCTTTTAAATCATCCTTCTTCGCGGCAGATCCTTCCCCTTTCGACAGCTTTAATTGTTCTTCTGCAAGTTTTCGAAGCATCAGTTCATACCTGTTTTTTGAAGGTTTACTCTGGGCAATTTTTTTCAAAAGATCTGGATTTCCCTGATTATTCCCTTGCTGCAAATACAGTTCAAGCCAGTCGGCCAATATTTCATTTTTTTCATCGGCATAAGGCTCCCCAACGCCCAAATTCATAGGCCATAATCTCGATTCCGCAATTTTCAATTTTGCCTCTTTATATTTCTTTTCAAGGATAAATTGGTAGGCCAACATTAATTTAGTCTGTACATAATACCGATGGCCCTCAGTTGCGCCTTCAAATGGAAGTATGGTCACCTCTTCCAATTCTTTCTCAGCCCGCACGTATTCTTTCCCCAATAACAATGTACGTACCTGTGCCAGGGTTAGTATATAATTCTTCGGAAATTTGCGATGATATGCTGTACTCACCTTAAGGGCTTCTTTATAAGACTGACTATTGTTTAGAAGCTCCACCAAATGTAGCCCATATCGCCATTCTTGTGGTTCCATCAAGGTTGCCTGCTGCATCATCTGTACCGCCAGATCTATGCGGCTCGTATCTTGCAAACTTGATTTCAGTGCATAATAGGCCGCAAAATCTGTTGGCTCCTGCGCTACTGCCGACAAAATTTCTCTTGCTTTTTGGGGCTGATTCCTGAAACGATACAATAGTGCAGTCAGATAATCGATAGTCCAACTTTTACTGTTCTCTTTTGCCCATTGGAATACCTGGTTACTTTCTTCTCGAAATGGGAAGACAAAAGCCGGCTTACTTTGCGTTGCCCGATTTAACCATTCCTCACTGATCGACTTATTCGATCGTGTCAGCCAAGCTAGCCAAATTAAAGCTTCCGTATTCTTCTGTCCCGAAAGGAGTAGATCGGTGGCAGATTCAAATTCTCCAAGATCAGCATACCATATCGCCAGTTCCATCAGCTTTTCAGCGGCAAACTCTTGCCTGGATGAAAATGTCTTCTTTTCCTCCAATTGGAGAAAGGCATTAAACGGATCATATTGGAGAATTGTCTGACGGGAAAGACGATCTGTTACAGCTCCTTTTTTGTGCTGAACCAACACGTCCATCTGCAAGGCATCTATATTTAGCGGATTGGCGACCACAGCTTTTGTGATATAATCCCCTGCACGTTCATATTGTTTAATCCGATAGTAATATTTGGCCATTTGCACATAGGAAGCACTTCGCCAAGTTGGATTTAATGAAGCGACTTCAAAACCATCTAAAGCATCGTTATCTTTTTTTAGCTTAATCGCTGCCAAACCATAGTAATAATTTGCCTCTGCTTCATAAGTATCCATAGACAATGCTTGCCGGGCATAGGCATAACATTGCTGATATTCCATTTTAAACCAGGCCAGTTTGGCCATTTCAAGGTAGGTCTGCGAAGTAGCGCCATGCTGGACCAGTTCCTTTAATTTTACTTCCGCAAGCGTATATTGCCTAAAGCGAATGAGATCACGTATCTCCAATAATTTGGTCTGCCCCGTATCTAAGCTTACTTCCGCTGAAATTACAGTAGGTCTATTCAGTTTTGACCAAGATGTATCCGTTCTGAGATTAAAATAATCCTGTCCCAATTTCAGATAGCGAGGTCTTGAGTCTGTTGCTACCATCAAGGATAATTTGGTAGGTTTGCCCAATTGGGCTTCAATAAAACTTCGATTTAATACAGTACCTATGCTATCAAGCACATATATACTGTCTTTTAAAGGTCGCTTTGGATCAAGATCCAATAATAGCTTATTGTTCTCACGTTTTATCTGAATTGCTGCTGACAGTTGTATCTCCTTCGGTTTTCCTATCCCTGAAAATGGCATCCAGTATTCCGTCCAACTGTCACTTTGATAAGGAGCAAATCCAAGTTGTTTAAAGGGGGTCTGGCTGCTGGAAGGAACATTTTGATTGAACAGACGTCCACTTTGGATTTCTACATATTGCCCACTCTGATCAGTCAGTAAATTTTCCCAGATCTTGCCATCTCCAGCCTGCGACCAAAGAAATATCTTTTTCCCTAATTTATCTTCACGGAGGGCATAACGGGCCATTCCATAATTATGATCTGTATAGTAAACCCCAAAAGCATTGCTATGCGCGCCCAATACATGATATGATTTAGAACTACCAAAAGCATTCTCGCTATAGTTAGAAAGATCCCGTCCCTGGCTATCGATAGGCCAGGCATGCGCATCGCCATCATGACCGATATATTGATTTCCGGGATACAAAAACTTCAGATCTTGCCCCGCAGCAACACCCAGATTCATCCAGGTATAATAAGGTTGTTCAACCGCATTGGCATTATACCAAAAGGAGCGTGTAGAAAAATAACCTTTGTCTTTTTCTAATCGGATCTCCAAGGTCCAGTTACTACGGCTCAGCATATCATAGGCGTGGATAAAGCAACTTACGCTTCCATCCGCATTTTCTTGCGTAAGGTAATCGACCGGTGTAGAAGTATTGGGCGTGTGTCCAATAATACCATAATTAGCTTCGATACCACCACTCGTCCATGGTCCCCGCATGGCAATATCCCTAAATTTCACAACGCCATTGTTGTAAATATAGTCCCGCTTATTGACCTTATCATAGGCCGACCAAATTTTCCCACCGATCTCTGGCATCACCTGTACCCGAATATAATCGTTTTCCAGGATAACGGTTTTCCAGTCCTTTTCAATAGCCGTATTTGTAAAACCGTCAAAGCGGAAATAAGGATACAACTTTTGAGCTGAAGCTATGGGATCCGGATCCGTAAAGGGATAGGTTACATAACGTTTCTTACCCTCAGAAACCTTTGCCGGATGCTGTGCAAAAACTCCTAGCACACAGCAGCCCGTTGCCCCTAACATAATCCACTTTTTCATTGGCGTTTTAATTTAAAAATTTCACAATTTTAATGGCATTCCCGAAATCGTTGATTTGTCCGATGTGATTAAATCCGTCATGTAAGCCATTACTTCACCGAATTTCAACATAAATGAATCTATCATAGGTTATTTGCATCTTTGCATCAACAAAAAGCCTATGATAAATTGCACCTTGTAGCGCTATCGTACTGCTATTCAATAATCAACAAAAGTCCTTTATTCTTTTCTACCGGAATCGCATCGCCTAATTTATACTGCGCTCCCTTTTGAAAATTAGGAATTAATGGTGCGTATAATTTTGCCTTTCCTGAATCAATCCCCAATTTTCCCCAGTCAATGGCCAATTTTACATCCACATCACCATCCGCCCAGCTAGCGATAGCTACCATCGCCTTGCCCGCACGGCTATAAACAGTTGTAAGAACCTTATCATGATCGGTTTTAACAGGAATATTTGGCGACCAATAGCCTATCATTTTACTCCCTTTGATGCCAAATTGATCCCACGCTCTCCATAGATCAGCAGGTGTCAATTTTTGGTAAGGCATCCTATTGGTCATGCCATAGAGCATACCCCGCCAAGGATTTCCACCATCCTGTAGCATTTCACCCATTAAACCAAATGGAATGCCGCTCACCTCGGTAAGGAAAAAATCGGGTTGGTTATTCTCATAGTCAAAGTATTCACCAAACCATAATCTATTGATGTACGGAAAATGCTCCAGATACAGATTCGCGCTATTATTGAATCCATCACTTTTGTTATATTGATTTGCCGAATGCAAATCGATCAGACCAGGTTTGCCATTTTTTGTCAGTACACGTTTTATTCTTTTCATGGTTACCCGATCGAAGGCAACATCATCCAAATAAATCCCATCGATACCGATATGATCTACCAGCCAATTCATGCCTTCGACGTAATAATTGTGCCATCTATTCATTCCACTATTGATAATAGCCGCGTCTTTAAATTGGGGAACATACCATGCAGCGATATAATTTTTACCCACATGCTCCTGCAACCAGGAATATCCGCCTCCTTTTCCAGGTGAAAACACCTCGGTGCCCAGGCTACGCAATGGATAGAGCTCATAAACCCGGTTTGAAACCTCACGAACGGTATTGTAGATCTTGACCTTTAAACCCTTATCATGTGCCTGATCGATATATTGCTTCATTTCTTTTGTCGCAATAAACGGATAATTGATATATGGATTTATTTCATTTCCATGATGGATATTGATGACATTAGATCCACTTGCAACAACAGAATCAACGGGTTTATAGGCATGGTAATACCGTTCATTCCATTGCGCTTCCGTATTGATCGGGTGAAAAGGGGTAATTAGCAGGTTAAAATTGTAATAAAGTACATCGCCTTTTTTGAGTTCACGGGCTCCGCTGTAACTATTGACCAAAACCGATTTTCCTTTCAGGCCAATATCAATTCCCCCTTTATTTCCATTACCCCAGGACTGTGGCAGCACAAGAGGCTTTTGAAGATAAAAATTCGTATTGAGCGGACGGGAATAATGCTCGTCACGGAGTGAAAACTGGAGTCCGGCATCTACAGCACCTATCCAGCCACCATCCTGATTTTTATGAGCTACATCCCATTTCCAGGTAAGCTGTTCGGGCCTCTTTCCTCCCTTTTGCCCAAGTCCCATAAAATAATCCGTCTTATCGGGCATCATCGGGATATGCATCGTGGCATCTTTTAATGACAGGTCCTTCAGCGCCGTCAGCTTGACCACATAATGCATATAACCATCAAATTCCAATTTACCCTCTACTTCCATTGTCAGATCGGAAGACTCATTTTTGGCCGTCCAACTATATTCACCGTCACTTTTGGTTTCAAATCGGATCCCGCTTGGTTTAAGTTGAATTTCCTTTCCATCTGAAGCACTATAAAAATGAAAGTGGAGCGGTTCGAATAAGAGGTTATTCGCCTTGGATGATATTTCAGTCAATTCGGGCGTAAAAAACGTGCTGATCTGCTTTGGAAAACCACTCGCATGGAGTTTCACCTCGCGGCCTAAAATATGCAAGGTAGAATCTGCTTTTAATTCAATAGCTGTATAAGGCGCGACCACTGTATTTTTTTGAGCCAATGTCGAATTGAGCCATGGTAGTCGCGTCATTTTCCAAGGTTGATCAACACTGGATACATCACCTGAAGCATCTGAAACCCTTATTTCCACATTGACCTGTTTCGCTACCGCATTTTTTGGCTTTACGGTAACCACGCCATGGTAAGTTCCGCTTGCAGTGACCTCCGGAATCTGTATACCGCACCACAAGGCCTGAACCTTATCTTTTGGTATATCAACCTGGAGTGCCATTGCTTTTCCGGTATAATCCGTACCTTGGGTATTGATACAATTTAGGCTATTCGCGGGAATAATAGCCCCATCACTTGCTTTAAAATCCGAGAATGAAATTTGGATTTCATGGAGGTCCTGCTTTGGAGACCATAACCCGAGTTGAAATGCATAAAATTCACCTTTCTGCCCTGTGCCCTGCAACTTAGTCATGGCTTTACCTTTCATAAGCCAGCGTTGCGGAAGATTGCTTTCCATTTTAATCGGAAACTCCCGCAATTCAGGAAAAAGATAATAAGCGGCATTCGCATTTCTGTTCACAAAGCCTCGCACTTCTTCGGCACTCGCGATCAGTTCCATCGGATCATTACTATTGTATTTATCTACGGCATCAAAGCGTGCAACAGTAACTCCTTTTGAGTTTCCTGCCCCATGCTGTGCTACTTTCGCTGGTGCTGAAACGGCATTTTTAAGATAAATTGCATCCGGATAATTGCGGCTGCGGCCACCCATCTGATACGGTAAATAATAGACATAGTAAACGCCCTTCGCGGAAATCGGCTTAAACCGTAGTCCACCAGATTCCGTATTCATCCAAAGATAAGAGCTAGGTGCGATTTGCCTATTGCTGGCACTATCGACGATAATAACTTGCTGATTTGCCTCAACCCAGCGATTTCGCCACGGAATAGTAACCTGCACCTCCTTCTGATCCGTGTCTACCTGCAGTACTGCTCGATGATTACCCAGCTGGTCCGCATCCCACTTTTGTGTTTCCGGAGGATAGGTCAATTGCGCCCGGGCCGAGTTTGCGCATAAGGATACGGCAAGGATAATTGCCAGCTTATAAGAGGCTGTTCTTTTTTTCATGCGAATAGTATTTATTCAAAATATTTTTGTGTTTACCAAGCTTTTCCATAAGCCTGATACGATTTACAAGCTGCACTGATTCCCCCAACATGAGTCCGTAGTGCAGCTACTTTTATTGGTCAATAAGAGGACTAAAATTAAGTTTTATTCCTAACATCTTAACTTAGTTTTGCCTGTATTTATGCCAGGTTTCCTCAGGCACATAAATAGCGCGATATGGAATAAAATAAGCGTTTAATTCCCAAAGAACTTTCCCCATTTTATCCGTCACCAGTACACTACCTGTTTTCGAGCTAGTCTGCAGTAAATTACCATTATCCAGTTCATAGGCACTTCCCATTCTTGCTGTAAACTGCTTTTTCGGAATTGGGGCCGCATAAGCTACTGTTGCCGTTTTATTCTTTTGATCAAGCCTAAAAGCGATCGCCCGAGATTGCTTATTGGCTGTTGTGCTGTCACGCGGAGAAAAATCACCATTGTCAAAAAGCAACAGCTCACCAGTTTTTGTGATATGCGGTGCATGCTGGAAATAAAATAGTTCCTGGTCCTTTAATTTATAATCGCCACCCCTTCCCAATTTCCAGAGAATATCACCGGTTTTGGCATCAATTTTCCAAACCTGATTTTCAATTGGCGAAGAAGTCAAATAATTATTATCACGATCGAAGGAAATGGTATTAAAATGAAATCGGTCATGCTTCAGGCTGTCTAATTTTTTATCCTGCTGAATATCCCATTTTTCCCAAGGAGACCATTTCTTCAAGATATTACCTTTTATATCCATCGTCAAAATAGCATCACCCCAGAGGGTATCTTTTGGATGGTTGGGCCGATCGTCGATCCTAAAATCCCGCACGATACCGACAATATTATTGTTGTGATCCATCTGTACATCATGGTGCATGATGATCCCTTTTTTATCCAAGTCGATACGTGCTATTTCTTTACCTGTAAGATCAATTTCAACAAGTACAGTCCCACCGACAAATCCGATACGACCACTTCTTAAATAATAACTTGCATTGGTCGATTTCTTGCTTGGCTGATTGGGTTTGTTGAATTCATCTTTACTCGCTGGAGCCAATAAGGCAAGGATAGTACCCCTTGGGGTCAAAGAAGCAAGACGCACGCCCAGCTTTTCGTCCTGCCAATACCAACGAATCGTCCCCTTACCGTCCACCATAGCCATGTAGCCCGGAAATCCGCGATAACATAATAATACCATGCCATTACCTAGGGCCTTTTCATCATGAGGATGGTCGGCCTTGATCCAGTCGTGCACCATCCATGGCGATTGCGCTCTTGTTTTAAAAGATTGTTCGCTCGATTTTATGGGAATAATCCGGTCTATGATAACCCTAAATTTATAACTTGTATTTGGTTCAAGTGTCATTAACGGAATGTTATGCTGAACAGCAGCATTTGAAACAGTTGTTTTATAAGACTGTTTATCCCCCTCTTTCCAATACTCCACATACACGGCTTCTGCCTTATTTAGTTTCACCTGAATAGCAGCGTTGAGCGGCAAATTATTGGGTGAGCTCACCTCAATATTCTCAATGTCAACCTGATGTGCATAATAATAGTAAGCAGCAAATACCGCTATAGCTACCACAATCAGTGCAATAATTGCTTTAATTGGTTTCATCTGTAAATAATTTCAATTCCACTGGTCTATCAAACAAAGCGCATTACCGAATATAATGCGCTTTAGTTTGGGTTATTTAGGCAATCGCGATGGATTGGCCGTCGTCATTTCTTGATGCAAACGTGCTTCTTCCAATGGATAAGGGAAATAGCGCATGGCTTCAGTGACATTTTCTTTCAGTCCGCGGCCTTTCAAATAAGCATTGCTTACTTTTTCATAGCGGCCCAGGCGGATCAGATCCTGACGTCTTTTGTATTCAAAGACAAGCTCAAAACCACGTTCGTCAACAAGCGCATCGATCATTGCCTCTTTACTTGCAGGACTAGGGAAATCAGGATGCTTACCATATTCAGGTGCTCCAGCTCTCTTCCGGACTTCATTGATATAAGGCAATGCTGCAGCGGGTCCGTTTAGTGCATTTTCAATCTCAGCCTTGCACAAAATAACATCCGCCAAACGGAGAACCTGAATCGTCCGACCATCCAGATAGGAGTTATTGACCATATCATAAGAATACTTTTTCGTCGCAACATTTTGCAGGAATTTTACAGTATCACTTGGCGGAGTAGTCTGTCCTTTAGCAGGCAACATGTAAAAAAATCCATACTTTGTATTTTTGTCCCGTGCAGCCTTTCCGGTGTAATTATAATAGAAAAACTTTTTACGCGGATCGAGATCACTATATTTTCGCCAAAAATCAAGGGAAACACCATAGTACTGCCATCTATCCGGTACTTCAGGGTTGTCGGTCGGACCAAAGTGATTGGTAATCTCGCCTCCATTTAATGTAGGCTCATGCAAGATGCCAAATATCAGCCCCATATCCATTTTATTATTGTCGGACCACTCCTTCTTAAAATCTGGATTCAGCGTGTATACACCTTTATCACGTAACGCTAAAACCTGATCGATATACGTTTTTGCTTTTTCATAATTGTGCGAACGCATATACATCTTTCCCATTAAGGTCAACGCGGCACCTTTTGTAGCACGGCCAATGCCCAGTTCGTCCGACCATTTCTCCGGCAAGTTATCGATTGCATACTGACAATCTTCAGCAATCTGTGCATCAATTTTCTCTACAGCAACCAAGGGTTCATTGTAGCTTTCCGTCGGATTCTTGACTGTCGTTATCAGTGGTACCGGTCCCCAGGCATCTGTAAGATCCATATAAGATAATGACCGCAAGAACCTGGCCTGTGCGATAATTTTCTTCTTGCGATCGTCGGGCATAGTTACACTCTCAATACGATCAATCAACATATTGGCATTGCTGATCACCTGGTACATATTCTGATAATTAAATTTAAAATACCTGTTATTATCATCATAGGTAAAGTTGCTCATCCGTGTAGGATCACCTGCCGCTGTAGAAAAACCTATATCCGTTGCGTAATCGGTGATCATCACCAAATAACCCGCATAGTATAAATAGGCATCCCCCGGATAAGGCGATAAACTCGTATAGACACCCGTCAGGGCAGCATTGATATCACTCTCTGTTGAGTAGGCATTTTTTGTCGTCAGATCACTGTATAATTTAGGGTCCAGCTTGGTACAGCTATTCAAGCTGAGGCCCAATACAGCGGCCAAACCCGCCATTCCCAAGATATATTTTATATTATTTTTAAACGTCTTCATGTCATTTCTGATTTAGATATTAGCTATTAAAATGTTGCACTTACACCAAAAGTAAACGAGCGCATCGAAGGATATGAATTAAAATCCAGCCCCACCCCTGCATTGGCACTCTGATTATTTCCAGCTCTATTTTTAACCAGCGCATCATTTTCATATCCCTTGGTATCCACCTCAGGATCCCATCCAGAATAATTGCTAATCGTAAATAAGTTTTCCGCCATACCATATACCCGTATCGATTGAACCGCTTTTGTTTTCAATGGAATGGTATAACCCAGTGTCAGATTACGCAACCGCAAAAAAGAAGCATTCTCAATAAAATGGTCATTGATATAACCACCATAGTTCATGTAGTAGAATCCGTTTCTTGGAATATCCGTATTGGTGTTTGTCGGTGTCCATCGATTTAAAGCTTCTGTGGTACGTTTCCACTCCAGATTCATACGTGTCATATTGAGCAGATCGTTTCCGACATTTCCATAAATGAAGGCCGTCAGATCAAAGTTTTTATAAGCGAATGTATTGGTCATACCAAAATTGAACTTCGGATAACCACGACCGATGATCGTCCGGTCCGCTGAATTGATTGTACCATCGCCGTTCACATCCGCGAACTTTGGATCGCCGGGTTTCGAATTTGGCTGTGGCGCATAGTTTTCTCCTTGTTGAATAACTCCAAGGTATCTATAGCCAAATAAAGAGCCCAACGATTCACCAACACGAATAACCGAATAAGCTTCTTCAGAAACATTACCCATTGGTTTTGACGAAGTCAACAATTGTTCAGGCTCTCCACCCAAGCTTGACACCTTATTGCGGTTCATCGTTAAATTCAATTTTGTCTCCCAGGTAAACGCTCCGGTCATATTCTTACTGGTTACCGAAAACTCCAACCCTTTGTTATTCATCGTACCTAGATTGCGCTGTCCGGAGGTATATCCTGTGTAATAAGGCAATATACTCTTAATCAAAAGATCATTGGTTTTCTTATAATAGGCATCTACGGTAAAGGCTAATCGATTCTTAAAAAATGAAAAATCAAGTCCTACGTTATATTGCGTCGTGGATTCCCATTTTAATTTATCGTTTTCAGGATAAGTTGGGTTTTGTTTAACGCCACCCGAATTGGTCACACCATCAAACGTATAGTGCCCATTATCCATCAATCCATAAGAAGCATAATCCGCAACGCGATCATTACCCGTCTGTCCGTAACCCAACCTAAATTTTAGATCCGAAAATAACTGCTGCTCTTTCATGAAATCCTCATTGTTGACCTTCCATGCAAAAGCTGCTGAAGGAAAGGTTCCCCAACGATGGTTGGGACTAAAGCGCGATGATCCATCACGACGTAAGGTTGCAGTCAACAGGTACTTATCAGCATAGGCGTAATTTACCCGCCCGAAAAAAGAGATGACCAAGTTCTCTGCTTTAGCAGAATTTACTCCCGTAATACTAGAGGCCATTCCTAAATTATTGTATTCCAGCAGATCCGTTGAAAAACCTTTCACATTGATCCCCTTATTGTTGCGCACATATTTCTCATACGAATAGCCCCCCATCACACTCAAATTGTGTTTCTCATTAAACACCTTCGCATAGGTGGCATAAAAATCAATCAGGTTATGGGTTTCATTATAATCGGCCTGACTTGCCACACCATCATCTATCCCACCCTGATAAGAGTCTCTAGTCAGATAACTGCCCAATTGATCATGCGTTATTTCTGTTCCTGCATCCATGCGCAAAGTCAGTTCCTTGATCGGATTTACCTCAAGAAAAATATTTCCATTCAACTTGTCCCTTTGCACATCATTGATCCGTGACATCAGGTTGGCCAAGGGATTGTCACCCTGCCCCCCTGGAGGTCTTCCAAAACTACCGTCTGCATTGTAAACAGGTACCGTCGGATCATAGGTCAATATGCTGTACAAAACATTTGAATTCAGGATATTTCCGTCATACACCTGCATATTCGATTTTTCCCGTTGCGCGGATAGGCTCGCCCCAGTGCGGATATAATCGTTTACCTTTTGATCCACGTTGATACGTCCCGAAATTCGATTAAAGTCTGTCGTCTTCAAAACACCCTTTTGATCAAAATAACCTATGCTCGTCAACACTTTGGTTTTCTCACCACCTCCGGAAAACTGTAAATTATGGTTTTGCAAAATACCGTTCCGCATGGTCTCCTTTACCCAATCCGTATTGACATCAGACTCGAGCTGTGATTTGGTGTAGACTGCATATTCCTGATTTTCTTGCCCCTGAATCTCCTTATAAAGTGCATTAGCAAGATTCATATATTGCTTACCGTCGAGAAAGGTGAACGGTATAATCGGTTTCTGTGTTCCCACATAGCCACTATAGGTAATGTTGTTTTTATCCGTAAGACCACGTTTTGTGGTAATGATAATAACACCATTGGCACCTCTGGAACCGTAGATAGCCGTTGCCGAAGCATCCTTTAAGATATCCATGGAAGCAATATCATCAGGATTGATGTTGATTCCATTATTTGTTGGAAATCCATCGATCACATAGAGTGGGTCATTACTTCCACTAATCGAATTGGTTCCGCGAATCCGAATAGACGTGCTACCACCCGGGGCCTTTGAATTCTGGGTTACAACGACACCGGAAGCTTTACCCTGTAGGGCCTGACCTACATTGCTCACCGCTCCTCCTTTCGTTAGTTCGTTGCTGGAAAGCGATGCAATGGCACCTGTCAGATCGCTTTTCTTTTGTTTACCGTATCCGATCACGACAACATCTTCTAGCTGATTCACCTGATCCTCCAAAATAATGGAAAGAGTGGTGGCTCCATCAGCGGAAACCTGCACATTTCGTTCTACATAGCTTTGATACCCGATGTATGAAAAAGTCAGTTCATACCCCTTTCCATTCGGTACATCAGCAAAACGAAAACTCCCATCACTCGCACTCGAAGCTGCTGTTGAAAAACTGCTGCCGGGATTTTTCAAAATTATACTTACCCCTGCCAGCCGTTGCCCCGACGAGTTTTTGATTACACCATTTATTGTTCCCGCTAGACATCGAAAAGATAACAGTGTCAAGACAAGAAAAACAAAAAATGGTTTCTTGGTTAAGTTGAAATTTACCATGATTCTATTTTTTAGGTTTGAGTATATATGTATTATGTTGTTTTTCAAGAATAAACGGATTCACCTCAACAATCAACTGCAGAATAGACGCCGCAAGATCCGTTTTGTCTTTCAGGTCCATTGTTGGATTCTTGCTAAACCGCCCCTTTATCCGATAGTTTTTCACGATTAATGAATCATAGGATATAGGTACATCAAGCTCATGATTGATATATTGAATAATATCAGATACAGCGGTTTCTTCCAATTGGAGCCAATTGGCGCTCTGGTGAATTGTTGCCGGATTGCGGTATTGTTTTTCCGTCGCGGAAAGCATAAGCTGGGCTGGTAGACTTTCCCTCGCACTCATTTTTGGCGTACCTCTGAAATTTGAAACAAGCATCTTGTTCGCCCCGCCAAAATAAATCTGTTGGCCAGGTTTCAAAATATTTGTCTCTACTACGGACGGTTCTATAGATTCAACGCGAACTTTCCCCTCAAATAATCGGATCAAAACATGCTCAACTGCCGCATTATAATCCACAATGAATTCTGTTCCCAGCGCTGTGGTCATCAACGTGCCGCTTTCGACGATGAAAGGTTTTGAAGGATCCTTTGCTACTTTAAAATTGACTCTTCCACTGAATAGTTTAACCCGCCGAAAATCAAGATCCGGTTTTATACCTAGCTGAATCAGTGCACCGGGTTCCAAGGTTAAAATTGAATTGTCTGCTGCAATAATTTCTTTAGGCTGAGCAGAAGGGTTGTAGTAAATTTCATCAATGAAGCTTGCTGTTTGTATAGGTTTATCGGTTAATGTGCTCAAAAGATTGGATAAAACGAACAGGAAACCAAACAGAACAAATACAGTAATAATTCTCAACAGGCTATCGCCACCACCTTTTGACTTATTTTCCTGATTGATATAGGATACCCAATCATCTTCCGAAATGAGATCGTCCAATAATGTCGGATCGTCATTCAGCCAGGTGAACACAAGTTTCGCTTCCTCAGCAGAACATTCATTCGCCAGGAATTTATTTAATAAGGATTTGCGATTCATAACAGTTTCTATCCTTTTAGCGGGATAGGTATATAACTGTTATACGAATAGTGATGGGCTTGTCCCCTAAGACAACTTAAAAAATTTTTTAATAAATTTCAGGCCAATGCTAACGTGATTTTCTACAGTCTTCGGGGAGATGGACAATTTGACGGCAATTTCTTTATAACTCAATTCTTCAATTTTATGAAGATAAAACACCTGTTGCCGCATAAAAGGCATTTGTGTAATCAGCTCTTTTACGTATTCTAACTCTCCTTTATAGGCAATTTGTCGTTCAAGATCTTCATATTGGGTCAGTACAAATGGTTTCTCAAACGCTACATATTTTCTATTCAATGCACGCCGGCGCAATTCATCAATCAATTTTGTGCGCGCAATTTGGAAGAGCTGGGTACTGAATTGGATTTGCTGATTCGCATTATTTTTGCGTTCCCAAACAATTAAAAAAGTCTGTTGGACGACATCTTCAGCAAGATTCGAACATTGGGTCTTCTGATACAGAAAATAGTATAATTTCCTGTACCAATAACGATAAGCTAAAAAAAACTCTTTTTCGTTAGTAGGTGCCCGCTGTAGGATTTTATTAATCATAATCTACATTTAGATAGTCTTGTTTCAATGCTGTTATCCTTTTCACAAAGAATATCGAAATTGGTATCTGACAGAATTTCAATTTGATCCATCAAAATGACCCATGCTTTTTGGCTAGTTATCCACCTCTAAAGTGATTATTTTTTATCAAAAAAACAAGACAATATTTTTCAATAAAGCAATTGCTTCTATCTCTATTTTAAGCACCTTCTTTCCTAAAAGCTTTTTGGTCTCACAATAACCAACCGTCATGAAAGTAAACTGCTGGTTCTTTCTGGTCAAAAGAAACGAATTGTAAGAAACGACCTGTTTCAAAAAAAGAAGGTATTTAGCTGATAAGAGTAAGTTCCTATCAGCTAAATACCTTTCAAAATAAAACGAACTTCTTGAAGTTGCTTGTTTTACTGATGCTTATACAGCAAATTAATAACCCGTATTTTGCTTCAAATTTGGATTGACGGCAATCTGTTGGCTTGGGATTGGATAAACCAATGTTTTGGGATCGGCATCCGCAGCCTTTTCTTGCCAGGCCAATAAAAATTTACCAAAACGAATCAAATCCTGTCTTCTCCAGCCTTCCCAATATAACTCGCGAGCACGCTCATCCAATAAATTATCGAGCGTCAATGCCGTCAAGGTATTAACACCACGGTTCGTCCGAATAGTATTGACCAAACCGAGTGCCTCTGTTGCTGTTCCTGTTCCACCTCTCAGAATAGCCTCTGCTTGCATCAGCAATACGTCGGCATAACGAAATACAACCCAGTCGTTGTTTCGTTGACCAGTGACGGCATATTCAAAAGCATACTTCATTGGACGGATACCAGCTGTTTCTAGGGTTGCACCCGAGGTACGGATGGTCACTTCACGCGTAAAGACCAAAGGTGCATTCGCTGGGTTCCGCGCCATTAAAGGTTTGTTTGTACTCCAATTGTATTGCTGTCCAGCAAAAAAACCAACATTTTGACGTTTGAATTCTTTTGTTCTGTTAGAAGTCGTATCTGCTGGATAATTATAATAAATTCCCCTTCTTTCGTCGGTATCTGAAAATTTATCGTAATAGTCTGATAAGGTACACCAACCATTCCAACCCCCTGGATTCATATTATAGTGAGCAACCGTATTCCAAGTACGGTCCACATTTCCACCTCTATCTCCATTTTTATTGTATAAAGTGAAAATATTTTCGGTAGACTTCTCGTCGTTATCCGGCGCAAAATTATCAAAGTATTTGCCCTTCGCAGAAATAGTATAGGATCCCGAAGCGGTAATTTCTTTGGCTAAGGTCACTACCTTATTCATATCCTCGGCAGCAAAAGAAGGAGCTTGTCTATTTAAAAATGTTCCCTTATTCAAATAAATCTTCATCAATAATGCTTTCGCCGCATTTTTATTAGCTACATATGCCGCTCTCGGCCCGTTTGCAGGCAAACTCGCTATAATTTCGTTGAGATCCTTCACCATATAGTCAATAGCCGCCTGTGGCTGTAACACCTCTGGTGCGATTCTAAAATCTTCAAAAGAGGCTCCTTCCCGAACGGGTACTACGCCATAGAGATCCAACATATCAAACATGACCAACGCACGAATAAACTTCGCTTCAGCGCCTTGTTGCGCACTCGGATTGTACCGCAACACATTGCCTGCATTATAGATGGCAGTACCCAAACTGACAAAAGTATTGTTCATGTAGCCATTATCTGCATTCCAGGTATGTAAATGGATCGCACGATGCATACCATTATCATCCCAGTCACCACCCCGTGTAGGGGCCATGGCTGCGTCCGTTGATATTTCCTGCATCACCCAGCGCTGTTCCTGCTGATAAGGGGTATTCAATGAATTGTAAGCTGTGATCAACAAGCTTCCAGGGTCCACATTGGATGTCCCTTCCTCTAATTCTCCTTTAAATTCCTCCTTTAGTTTAGTACAAGAAAATGTACTTGTTACAATGGAGCCAATTATTCCGATATATAATAAAGTTCTTAATTTCATCTTTTTCATCCGTCTAAATTTGATTATTTATTCATCCATTTTGACTGTAAGGCATTCATACTGCCTTTGGTGTTTCATTCGTAATGAGGCGATCAGATTTATTCATTTTTATTCATTCACTAATACGTTTAAATCCATCGTGATGCTCTCCTCTTTTTATTATCTAATGATCTACAGTATACGCTTAAAGTGAGAAGTTAACCCCCAATAGGATATTTCTTGCCGGTGGATAGGGTAAATATTCGATACCCAACGAAGGAATACCATTTGTTGCACCATCTGTATTCACCTCAGGATCAAATCCTGTATACTTCGTGATGATGAAAAGATTCTGTCCAGTAAGGGATACATTTAAATTCTTAAGTGTTCTACCTACATTTCCAACACGATAGCTTAAAGTAAGATTGGCCATTTTTAGATAATCACCTTTTTCAAGGAATCGCGTCGAAGGCGCAGCCGAATTGGAAGTAGACTCTTTTACAGCTGTATTAAAGAATGCTGAACCGATATTACGTGATGATAGATTACTCAATCCCAAAGTTGTCGCTGCCGTATTATTGAATAGATAATGTCCAAAAGCACCATTCATATTGGCAGCCAAAGAAAACTGTTTGTAATTTACGTTGGTAGAAATACCCAATAAAGTCGTCGGATTTGGACTGTGCATATAGAATTTATTAATTGCAGGGTCGTTGGCCGTACTGATACTACCATCCTGTCCGCGATACATGCTCATGCCTGTCTGCGGATCAATACCTTGGTAATCGGCCAGGTACCAAACATTCAATGGTTGCCCATTTACCATACGTTGTCCCAATACACCCGAAAAACCTTGTCCACGCAATGCCCCTGTTTCGTAATAGCCCACTAGACCGCTTACACTGTTTTTCAGGAAAGTTGCATTACCTGTCAAATCCCAAGTCCAATTGTCATTTTTAATAATTGTACCGGTCAACGCGACCTCTACCCCTTTATTGACAATCTCGCCATCCAAATTCACCCAGATACGCCCTGCTGGAGCTGGCTGTGCAAGAGTTTGCTCAAATAGTGCATCTGTGGTCTTTTTATTAAAATAATCAATGGATCCATACAGACGGTTACCCCAAATTCCAAAATCAATACCTGCATTGATCGTGGTCGAAGTCTCCCATTTCAAATCAGGATTACCATAGTTTGCCTGGCTTACACTTTGGTTACCAAAAACCAGTCTATTTAACGATGCCCCCGATGGAAATTCTTGGTTACCTGTTTTTCCCCAGCCTACCCTTACTTTCAACTGATCAAAAATACCGGTAGATTTCAAAAACTCTTCCTGATTCACATTCCAGGCAACGGCCAATGAAGGAAACATGGCATATTTGTTGTTTGAACCAAATTTCGTTGAGCCGTCCCTTCTTACTGTTGCAGTCAATAAATAGCGATCCAAGTAATTGAATCCGCCACGCAAGAAAAGTGATTGCAATTGGTTGGTTGGACTTCTATACGACGATATTTCACGCGTGGAAACAGGTGTATATTGTAGATAGTCAAAATAATCTACTCCCATGTAACGAAATCCACCGCCAAAGGAAATGTTGTTGTTGTAGTTATAATCCAAATACTCGTAACCTGCTACCGCATTGACACTCCAATCTGAATTGATTTGTTTATTGTAAGAGAGCATATGCGTCATTTGCAAGTTCGTTTCTCCGTTATTGGAAATAAAGGCCTGCTCATTGTTCACAGCTGAAGGATCAATAAGTCCTGCGCGGTACATACCTTCACGGTTTCCAGTTTGTCGCATCGCACTATAGATAAAGCGATATTCCAAATCGTCTGTAATTTTATAGTATGGCGCCAAGTTGATTACCATGGTATTTGTTGTCGCCAAATCTTTAAAGGCGTCAATACTTGTCAATGGGTTTCGCGTAGTTGAACTGACAAAGGTTAAATTGCCTTGATCGTCCCGTAATGGTCGTGTCGGATTCCATTGTAACGCTTGAGAAATCACATTTCCTTCCGAACCTACCATCGCATTGATCGGTGCGTATTTATTATCCATTTGCGTCAAAAAGACTGCAAAATCCAATCCCAATCGTTTGTTTTCCAGAAAACGGAAATTCCCGTTAAAATTGGCTGTGTATTTCTTCAGCTGTGATCCACGAATAATACCGTTTTGGTTTAAATATCCACCTGAAAGGCGATACTTACCATACTCAGTTCCGCCAGCTACATCAGCATAGTAATTTTGCGTGATCGCTTTTCTTGTGATCGCTTTAAAGGCATCCTCATTGCCACCGAAATCAGCATTTGCGACTTCAGATGGTGTATAATATTTCAACGCTTCTCTAAATCGAGCAGCATCTAACACATCCGGATATTCCCGCATGGTCGAAACTCCTGCTGAGGCTCCTACAGAAACCTCGGGCTGCCCTACTTTACCTCTTTTCGTCGAAATAATGACAACGCCATTTGCCCCACGTGAACCATAAATTGCTGTAGCCGATGCATCTTTAAGGATGTCCATACTAGCAATATCACCCGGATTCAAGTAAGTCAAAGGATTTCCTCTGTCGGAAGAAAAGCCTCCTCTTCCTTCGGGCAAAGGCGAATTACCCGACATAGGCACACCATCCAGCACAAATAATGGGTTGTTACTGGCGCGGATCGATGAGTTTCCACGGATACGTACTGTGGTTGATCCGCCAGGTTGCCCCGTATTATTAATCACCATAACCCCTGGTGTCTTTCCTTGTATTAATTGATCGGGACTCGTCATGATCCCCTTATTGAAGTTCTTCGCTCCAATAGTGACCATAGACCCCGTTAGATCTTTTTTACGGGCGGTACCATAACCGATCACAACGACCTCATCTAGGCCCTGACCGGCACTAGGTTCCAGCGCTACGGTGATATCGTTTCCCACAATGGGTACTTCTTTTAAAGTATATCCAATAAAGGATACTTCCAGCGTTTTGGCTTCACTGGGAACAGTAAATGTAAAGGAACCTTCCGTGTCTGTTGTTGTAGCCGCGGTTCCCCCTTTTACCTTAATTGTAGCTCCTGCCAATGGACCTTGAGTCTCATCTACAACCTTTCCCTTCAAGACTTTCGTCTGGGCAACTACAATAAAAGATACAAGCAAAAATGTAAGCGTCATTACGCATTGTGCAAGTAGTTTATTTTTCATACGCTTTTTGATTGGTGGTTTAATTGATTTTTATATCGTGCATCTAGGATACACAAATGATACTAAGTGATTTTTAATCGTATTTTTTAGGCTCCAAAGCCCTTTTGAAAGGCGTATAGCCTTCCCCAATAATGGCAAAGACGTAGCGCTCGGTATCAAGGCCTTTAAAGCCAAAATTCAAAACCAAAGCATCGTGAACATCATGTCTCACATGTAAAAACAAAAACCTAACAAACTGAAAAACAAGGACACAGGACTTACCTGTCATAATTCTAGGGCGAAACATACGTTTATATTTGGTTATTATTGTTTTATAAAAATGCGTAAATCCTTGTAGCTAGTCCAATCAGAGCGTCTCAATTTTATATCAAAGCGTATCAGTAAAACTCTTTTTTATCTTTTAATTGACTATTTTTAGTTCAACGTAATCAGTTTTGAAAAGAATAACCACCATACTCCTTTTATATATCTTGCTAGCATGTATTAACGTGCAGGCACAATCGATCTATTTTAAAAATTATCAAACCCACGACGGTCTCTCCAATAGCACGGTCAAATGTATTACACAGGATGTTCAGGGTTTTCTATGGTTAGGGACAAGGAATGGTCTCAATCGCTTTGATGGCAATCAATTTAAGATATTTAGACACAATGCTTCAGACTCTACAAGTATCGGAAGTTCGTCCATTTTAAGTATTCTCACAGACAGCAAAGGAATACTATGGGTGGGAACCACACGCGGTACCTATTGTTACGATCCTATTAAAGAAAATTTTACACCATTCAGGGGAGTACCAATCGGTGAAGTAAATGCCATACACGAATACGCCGGTTTTATCTGGCTGCTTTCGAACGGAAAACTTTATCGCTATAATTCTTATACAACAGAAATAATTCCATTTGATCAGAACAAAAATACCATTGTAGCGATTACCAGCAGCAAGAAAGGCGGGTTGTGGACAACGGACAATAACAGTACCATACAACGGTACCAGGTAAATACGAGCAAATTTGTCGAAGTTGACCTTAAAAAGATCGATCGAAAAGCATTGGCAAATACAAAAACCGTTTACGCCATCAATGATTCCCTATTGATGGTTGGGACAATCAATTCGGCTTATTTGTTTGATTTCAAAAATGGCCGGTTAAAAAATCTATTTGCAAATCGTTACCCCAATAAAGTCATCCAGGCAAACTGTATTATTCAACAGACGGAGTCGATATACTGGATCGGAACAGAAACTGGAATATATACCTATGATATTCATACAGGTCAGAGCCAGCACATCAAAAAAGATCTGCTCAATCCATTTGCCATATCTGACAATGCTGTCCTGAATTTCTATCGGGACCGTGAAGACAATATCTGGTTTGGAACATTTTTCGGCGGCTTTAACCAATACAGCAACCAATTCGACAATTTCAAAAAGTATCTATCCGGATTCGGAAAATCGGCCCTATCAGGCAATATTGTACACGATATCAAAAAAGATCGCTATGGAAATTTCTGGATAGGAACAGAAGATGGTGGCCTGAACAAAATTGATGCTCAAACACAACAGATTCAGCACTTCCTTGCCAATGGAAAAAAGGGAAGTATAGCGCATAACAATGTTCATGGCCTGGCAACAATTGGTGACGATCTTTGGGTAGGCTCCACAACACATGGACTAGACATTCTCGACGTAAAAACCGGAAAACTAAAAAAACACTATGATCGTATCGGCAAAGGCCCCTTACAAAGCAGCTTTGCCGTATGCCTCTATAAGTCTAAAGACAACAGCATGTTTGTCGGGACAGACCGCGCACTATACCGCTACAACAAAAATAGTGACAGTTTTGACCTCCTTCCAATTACCGCATGGATACAAGGCATTTATGAAGATCAATATGGTATACTCTGGATCAACACCTACGGTAGCGGGGTCTACCAATATAACCGCAGTTCGGGAGAAATTCAGCACCTGTTATCCGAACAAGGTAAACAAAATACACTCGTCAATAATTACGTCAACGGTCTATTTGAAGACAGCAAAAATAACTTGTGGTTTTGCACCGAAAGCGGCCTCTCAAAATACCGTCGTGATGGGCACTTCACCAATTATCTGACCGAATCCGGTTTACCTTCCAATCAGGTATTCAAGGTCCTGGAAGATGACAACAGGAGCATCTGGATATCTACCGGTGGTGGACTGGTCAGACTGGATGAAGGTGTCCCGCGTAGGGTCATCTATACATCGAGAGACGGGCTTCCCGCAGATCAGTTTAATTATAATTCGGCTTATAAAGATAGCGATGGAACTTTATATTTCGGGACGATTAAAGGAATGGTTAGCTTCAACCCCACAAAATCCATTAAGAACAGCTTTATTCCACCTATATTCATCAGCGGCATTCAGATTAACAATGTGAGCGTACCGGTTCGTGAAAATGGCATACTGAAAGAATCCATCTCCCTATCAGAAGAGATCCAACTGACCTACGACAATTCCAATATTAGCTTCAATATCGCCGCCTTGAGCTTTGTTTCCCCAAAGAGCAATCCTTATCGTTATATCATGGAAGGTTACGATAAAGACTGGACCGATATTACAGGCAATCAAAAAATCTATTACAATAAACTTCCTCCGGGCACTTATACGTTTAAGTTCAGAGGTGCAAATAACAACAGCGTCTGGAATCCGGATGAAAAAAAACTACTCATCATCGTTTCGCCACCCTGGTGGCAGTCAAGTTGGGCATACTTACTTTATTTTTTGAGCTTCGGCACCATTGCATTGCTCGTATTACGGTATTACTTTCTCCTTATAAAGGCCAACAATGCCCAAAAGATGGATAGTTATGAACGAAAAAAAGAACAGGAAATATATAACCTCAAGCTGGAATTCTTCACCAACCTGGCCCACGAAATTCGTACGCCACTCACGCTGATCAAAATGCCCCTTGAGAAAATAATCAATAATCATAAATTTACCGATCGCGACACAGCCAAAGACCTTGCTCTGATTGAAAAAAACACGGCACGATTAATTCGCCTCACCAACCAATTACTGGATTTTAGAAAAGCAGAAACCAACAATATGAGCCTTATTTTTACTAAAACGGATATTAATGCCCTCCTATCCGAAGTATTTCACGATTTAAATTATCTCGCAAAAGATAAACAGCTGCACTATGACCTCAGTCTCCCGCGTATCAGTCTCACGGCTTATGTGGATGAGGAAGCCCTTCGAAAAATCTTTACCAACCTGATTCACAACGCCATCAAATATGCGGATCAAGAAGTCTATGTCAAACTCCTCCCTTTTAATAGCGATGATATTATGTTCAATATCGAGTTTAAGAATGATGGCGAGCTCATTCCTTTTGAGAAAAGAGAGAAAATATTTGAACCATTTTATCGCTTAAATGAATCCGATAAAGATACGGGGACGGGAATTGGTCTTCCTTTGTCCCGCTCCTTGGTCGAATTACACCAAGGAAACTTATCCCTTGTACATCTGGAAGAAAACCGGAATATATTCCTGCTATCGATCCCAATTTTTCAGGAACAATCGCTCGACATCAAATCTTTTCAGGAAGATAACGACGATCAGGTATTGCATGATAGATCCGATGAACAGGAGGAAGAAAAGCCGGTGATTCTGCTCGTCGAGGATAATAAAGAAATACTGGCCTACCTCAATAAAGAATTGAAAACCAGCTACACTGTTATACGGGCAGGGAACGGTGCTGAGGCCCTCGAAATATTAGACCAAGAGAATGTACAACTTGTACTAACAGATATTATGATGCCCATTATGGATGGTCTGGCGCTATGCAAACGCATCAAAACAGATATTCTGTATAGCCATATTCCCGTTATTTTTCTAACGGCAAAAAATGCGCTGGATTCAAAAATTCAGGGATTAAAAAATGGTGCCGATGCCTATATCGAAAAACCTTTTTCGCTTGAATTCCTCATGGTACAGATACGCAACATCCTCAAAAACCGTAAAATTATCAAGAATTACCTGACCAATTCTTCCAATTCCAACTTAATGGATATTAACGTTTCAGCACCCGACAAAGATTTTATCAGTCAGCTGAATACGGTTATTTATGAGAATATTTCAACGATAGATCTCAATGTGGATGAACTGGCCAAATTGATGCATATGAGCCGTCCAACCCTTTACCGTAAAATCAAAGGACTCTCCGACCTCACACCCAATGAATTGATCAATATTTCACGGTTGAAAAAGGCGGCAGAACTACTCACCCAAAAAGAATATAACATCACCCAGGTATCAACGATGGTCGGTTATACCGTACAATCCAATTTTTCAAGGGACTTTCATAAGCACTATGGCATGTCGCCAAGCAGCTATATTCTTGAAAACAGCAAGTGATGAACACCAACTTTAGTACCAGGAAAAAGATTATTCCAATGGCGTAAAAACTGTTCCCGAGATGCCGAAAGAATATCGGCACTGATAAAGAAAGAAATCACCCCGAGGTAAAGAAAGAATAGGAGACAAATACAAGGAGCTAAAAAATCTTATTGAAAGACGCTAGTGAAGAAAAAAACGTAGACGTAGCGGGTTTAGCCTACGTCTACGATAATGGTATGCACTTAATTCTTACGCTTTGGAACAAAGAATGCCGCCAGCAACATAAATATGCCGGCCAACAACAAGCCGTAAATGGATTGGCTATGAAAAAAATATTTGATGATCATTCCGCCAAAAAATCCACACACAATCTGAGGTAGGGTAATGAAAAAATTAAATAGCCCCATATAAACGCCCATTTTACCCGTAGGCAAATGATCGCTCAAAATTGCATAAGGCATTGCCAAAATGCTTCCCCAAGCGATACCAATACCGATCATAGGAAGAATCAGTAGATTGGCATCTTTGATCAGAAATAATGAAATTAATGAAAGTCCACCAATGGAAAGCCCAAGAGCATGCGTTTTTCCACGCCCAAAATGTTTAGCTATCCGCGGAATAAACAAGGCATACAAGGCTGAGACTCCATTGTAAATGCCAAAAAGCACACCTACCCAATTGGCAGCCTCCATATAAAGATCCTGCCGATTTCCTTCCCGCAGGTAAAAAACCGAATCAGCAATAGCAGGAGTTGTATACACCCACATCATAAAAAGGGCAAACCAGGAGAAAAACTGGACCCAGCCCAATTTGCGCATGATCACTGGCATCTTACCGATATCACTAAAGATAGAACGCAAACCAAACTTTGGTGCCACATCCTGTTCAATAGCAACCGCATCCGAAAAAGTCTGAAGCGCTGTTGGTGAGTACTCTTTTGTTTTGAACACAGACCATAACACCGTTAGAAGCAGGACAAAACCGCCTACATAAAAGGAGTAGATAACATTACTCGGTACCTGCCCGGCTTCAGAAGTCCCTGCTACATGAAAATACTTCGTCAGCATAAAGGGAAGTAGCGAGCCAAGGACAGCGCCAATCCCGATTAAAAAGGTCTGTACCGAGAAGCCCAAACTCCGCTGACTGCTCGGCAGATTATCACCGATCAGCGCCCGAAAGGGCTCCATCGTCACATTGATGGAAGCATCCATAAACATCAATAAGCCTGCACCGATCCAAAGTGGCGCCAATAATGTTGTCATTAATGCCGCATTGGGCATTAAAAATAAAGTCAGGGTAGTCAACAGTGCCCCCACCAAAATATAAGGTCGCCGCCGGCCCAATCTATTCCAGGTTCGATCACTATAATGGCCTATAATTGGCTGTACAATCATCCCCGTAATCGGAGCAGCAAGCCAAAAAAGTGAAAGATGCTCCACATCAGCACCAAATGTTTGGAGAATACGGGAGGCGTTGCCATTTTGCAGAGCAAAACCCATTTGTATCCCCAGAAATCCAAAACTCATATTGATGACCTGGCTAATGCTTAATTCAGGTTTATTTCCCATAATAGGCTATCAAAATTTAACACAAAATACAATTTAATTACCATTTACCCCCTATTTTCAGCAGCATAAGATAGGTTCTTTCACTGCTGAAAACTGAGGTTTATCTCAGCTGAAGCACCTGTTTTTTGCTTTGCCCAGGCAGCACGAAAGCTTCGGTTACCGTCTGGATATGGACTGCAGTATCACTGACATTTTCGATCGTATAGCCATCGGCATCTACTGCAATCAGTAAAGTCGCTCCACGAAATAACACCCGGAATTTATATCCTTCCCATTCTTTGGGCAACATCGGATTTAAATAGAATTGCCCGTCCTTAATCCGCATTCCTGCGAAGCCCTCTACGATTGTCATCCAGGTACCCGCCATCGACGTAATATGTAAACCGTCTTCGGTATCGTTATTATAATCGTCCAGATCCAAACGTGAGGTGCGCAGATAGAATTCATACGCTTTTTCCGGCTTGTTCAATTTAGCGGCCAATATCGCATGTACGCAGGGAGAGAGCGAACTTTCATGCACCGTAAAAGGCTCATAGAATTCATAATGTCGACCTAGGGTCTCCAGGTCAAATTGATCCTCAAGGAAGTAAAAACCTTGCAATACATCGGCCTGTTTGATATAACAGGAACGCAGAATCCTATCCCAACTCCAATGCTGGTTAATAGGACGATGCGATGGATCAAGTTCTGCCACAGGTATCAGCTCTTTGTCCAAAAAGCCATCTTGCTGCAAATATACATTCCGTTGCGCATCGAAAGGATAATACATGTTATCGACAATGTGCTGCCATTTTTGTTGTTCTTCCGACGCTACGGCCAACTTCGCTTTCAGTACGTCAGCATTCCCGTCGCTCCGCTGAGCCAGCTTTTTTAAACAGTCCAGTGTATATTGCAGACACCATGAAGCAATACGGTTGGTGTACCAGTTATTGTTTACGTTGTTTTCATACTCGTTTGGTCCCGTCACGCCCAACATAACATACTGCTGGCGATCGGCACTCCAATTGACACGCTGTGCCCAGAAACGGCTTATCGCAACCAAAACCTCCAATCCATGTGACCAGATATAATCCTGATCTCCGGTGTAACGGACATAGTTATAGATTGCAAATGCTATGGCTCCATTGCGATGAATCTCCTCAAATGTTATCTCCCATTCATTATGGCATTCCTCACCATTAATCGTAACCATGGGATAGAGTGCTGCGCCCAGATTAAAGCCGAGTTTAGCCGCATTTTCGATTGCCTTTTCCAATTGCTGATGACGATAAATCAACAAATTACGGGCAATCTTTGGTGACTGTGTTGCCAGGTAAAATGGAATACAATATGCTTCGGTATCCCAATACGTGACACCACCATATTTTTCACCTGTAAAACCTTTAGGGCCAATATTGAGGCGCTCATCTTCGCCGGTATAAGTCTGGTTAAGCTGGAAAATATTGTAGCGTATTGCCTGCTGTGCTGCGACATCACCACTAATTTCAATATCACTTTCTGCCCAGATCGCTTGCCAGGCTGCTGCCTGTTGAGCCTTTAACTGCTCATAACTCAGCACATTCAATTGGCGTAGATTAGCCGAAGCAGCCTCTTTTAGCTGAGCCGGCAGGTGATTCTGCGAGGTGACAATGGCAACCCGCTTCTCAACACGACAAATTTGAGATTCGGCAAGATCCGTCTGATAGATCTCCGTCATACAGCCCGGACTTGGGAGTGTATCTTGCACTTCCACAACCGCTGTTGGACCTGTTACGCTTGTTGTAAGCATGGCATATACCTCAAACCCCGTTTTCTTGGTGCGCGCCACCACAAAGGTATTTTCACCATCTCTACCCTGCGCTGTACTTTCCCAAAATTGCTCGTCATAGTTACTATCACGGTTAACGACTTCAGCATCTAACTGCGACCTGATCTCCAATGCAATTGGACCAGAAAGTGCCTGGATGTTGTACTGCAATGAAGCTGTTTCGGAAGCAAACAGATGATACATCCGGCTTGCTTCTACCTTAAGCTGTGCTCCGTCTGGCATTTCCACGGCAAAACTGCGGTATAAAACGCCATGCTGCATATCCAGTCGGCGTTCAAAAGATTTGACCGTAACCTTGTTCAGATCCAGCACCTGCCCATTGACCAGAATATCCAGGCCTATCCAATCGATGGAATTGATGACCTTGGCAAAATATTCCGGATACCCATTTTTCCACCAGCCTACGCGTGTTTTGTCCGGATAATAAATACCGGCCAAATACGACCCTTGCAAGGATTTCCCGCTGAATTCTTCTTCAAAATTAGCCCTCTGCCCCATCCGACCATTACCAATAGCGAAGATACTTTCCGAAAATTCATTATGTTCGGGGCGAAATGTATCTTCGATAATTTGCCAAGGGTTATGTTTGATATATGTTTTCATCTTTTTATTTTTTTCACTGCATGCTCAGAATCGAAGGCAAATAAATGATTGCCCTATTTACCGATACCATCTACATCATGCTTTCCGCTATTGAATTTCTCCTAAATTTTAAAATTTATCGACTAAGATCCCTAAATCTGCCACGACCAAATCCGCTCCCTTGAGATGTTCCTCCAGGCCTATACCTATTACCTGCATACCGGCGGCCCGTGCTGCATCAATTCCCGCCTGCGCATCTTCCAACACTAGGCAATGGGCCGGCGCAATCTCCAGCACCTCGGCCCCCTTAAGGAAAACTTCCGGGTTGGGTTTAGAAAGCTGCACTACATTACCATCGATCATCGCATCGAAATAGGGTATAATTCCGGTTTTTTCAAGGATACCCATTGCATTCTTACTGGCTGAACCAAGTCCAATCTTAATTCCTTTTTGCTGTAGTCTTTTTAAAAGTTCCAAACTACCGTAAAGCAGGTGTTCAGGGTTCAGCTGCTCAATCAACTCCAGGTACCATTGGTTTTTAAGCACCAGTAAATCCGCTTTTTCAGCTTCGGACTTTTCCACCCCGGCCCATTTTAAAATAAGCTCCAGGGATTCGATCCGGCTGACACCTTTCAGCTGCTCATTGTCAACAATGGAAAACGAATAGCCCAAGTCTTCGGCCAATCTATGCCAAGCTTGAAAATGGTAGATTGCCGTATCCACCAACACACCGTCCAAATCAAATATTACGGCTTTTACAGTAGTATAATTAATCATTGAAAAATGAATTCTATAGAATTTTAAATTGTATTAAAACTTAAGCTCCAGCACTTTAGTCTCATAAGCTTCCAGTTTCAAGGTATTGTCAGCTGGAGTGGTTTCCTTTTTTTGGATAATATCAACATAGGATTTCACCTTGCTGTTTCTCTCCTTAAAACGATCCAGTTTGATCTCTTTCGCCGAATCGTTGCAATTCATTACAACCATAACCGTCTCTTGTTCATTGTAGCGGAAATACACATACACGCCATCTTCGGGCACATACTGCATCGTTTTACCAGTTTGTAATACAGCATGTTGTTTACGATAATTGGCTAGCGTTTGAACAAAAGTCCACATATCTTGCTCTGCTTTAGTCCTTCCGTCTGCGGTAAACTTATTCAGTTTGTCACCCGCGAAACCACCTTGAAAGTCTTCCCGTAGCAAGCCATCTGGATTGGAGAAATTCTTCATCAGAATTTCCGCCCCGTAGTACAATTGTGGGATGCCCCTTGTTGTCATAAGCCAAGCCATTGCCGATTTATATTTCTGCACATTTTCACCGACAACGGAGAAAAAACGATCTTTATCGTGGTTATCCAAAAAAAGCACATTTTGCTCGGGATGTGGGTACAGAAAGTCTGAAGCGAGGGTTGAATACAATTTATTGGCTCCTGCGGTCCATTCTGTCTTTTGGTTGAGTGCATCACCTATGGCATAATTAAGCTGAAAATCCGTGACACCCATCAGCTTGGAATCGACCTCCTGGCCAACTCGTTTTCCACCCAGAAAATAGGCCTGGTTCCCCACACCATGTACCCATGTTTCACCAAAAAAGGTGAATTTTGGATACTCCCGCAGAATGCGATCTGTCCATTTGGCCATAAAATCAAGATCATTGTACGGATAGGTATCGATTCGGAATCCATCTATTGCCGCGGTCTCTATCCACCAGATATGGCTTTGGGTCAGATAATTTTGAACGTATGGGTTTTGTTCGTTCATATCGGGCATTGTGGGAACAAACCAGCCTTTGACCATTTTCTTTTTGTCATCTGCCGAGGCATAAGGATCAAAAACTGTCTGGTCTTTGTAAGATGTCTGCGTATAGGTAGGCCATTCATTGAGCCAGTCGGCCATGGGCTTGTCTTTTACCGTCCAATGATAACTTCCGATATGATTGGGTACCACATCAAAAATCAGTTTCATCTGACGTTTATGCAGCTGTTCACCCAATTGCACATAAGTATTGTTGCTACCAAAACGGGGATCAATATGATAGGTTTCGGTGTTGGCATAACCATGATATGAAGCCTGGGGCATGTCATTGGTCAACACAGGAGTCAGCCACAAGGATGTCACCCCAAGATCTTGTAGGTAATCCAGCTTTCCGATAATACCTTCCAGATCACCGCCATGACGCAGATACATCGAGTCTCGGTTTAAACTCATATCCAACATGCCTTTCACCTGATCATTTCCTTTGTTTCCATTGGCAAAACGATCGGGCATAATCAGGTAGATCAAATCAGCACTGTTCACACCCTGTGCTTTTATTTTTTGATCCCTTTGCTTCAACTCATAACGATAGGTTAGTTTTTTCTTTCCCTGGCTAAAGGTAAAAGTTGACCATCCTGGTTTGGCCGAAGCAGCCACCTTGACATCCAAAAACAGGTAGTTGGGATTTTCTACGCGATTGACTTTGACAAGTTCTATCCCTTTATCCTCCACCTGTACCTCGCTTTTCCCTATCTGAGGTCCATAGACAACAAGCTGCAAAGTCGGATTTTCCATTCCTACCCACCAGTTTAGGGGTTCTACACGTTGGATGGATTGCCCCATTAGGGGGCTCCATCCAAGCACCGTTAGTGCCACGAATACTGTGGTAATCTTTTTATTTCGTTTAAACATCGTTTTTTATTTCTTCGTCAACGTATATGTATTTGCATTGAAATCCACGACGATATCATAGGTACCGGCATTGGCAACCGCGATATTGGCCCCGCCGGCAATCAGACTGCCGTTAGCTCCGCCGAAATTCGTTCCCCAATCGTGGTTTTTACGGAATTTGATCTCGCCTGCAGTCAAGCTTACTGTGAGCTTCCATACCTGATTAGCATTGTCGAATTTCATATCCGTATCGGCATCCCAGCCCTTTGGCGTGGCGCTACCAATAATGCCCCAATTGTGATCTTTAAATGAAATGGTATTTGCCGTCGTATTGACTTCTATTTCCAGATTTCCTGCACGGAGAGCTTTTATATTTCCACCGCCATTAAAAGCGAGTTTACCATCTGCAGTCTGTCCATAGGAATTTGCCCAATTGCGCTCTGTCGTTATCTTAAATTCCGAATTCGCTTCCGGAAAGGAGATAATGCCCGTATAGATGCCGTTGCTTGTCGGGGAGACTATTGATTCAGCAGTAGCCGGATCCCATCCCTGATAAGCTCCCGGAACATACAAATAGCTGGTCGAAGCAAAAGGGATTGCTTTAAGACTGGCTAACGCAGAAAACACCACCGTAATTTTAGTATTGATACTCGACTTGAGGCGTACATCAAAGTCCGAAGCCGTTCCCGTCGGAACACCAAGAGAAAGTAAATAGCTGTTCAATTCATAACCTGTAAATCCAAGGCTTGTCCGGCCGTTGGGAATGACAACTTCTTTTACTGTTTTAAAATTGTCTCCTTTAAGTGCAAACTGCAGAACGTTGGTTACTGCGGCCTGAAAACCAAAGTCAGGCTGAATCATATTGAGGTGCAGTACCGTATCCTTTGCGTTATCTTTTGACAAGGTTACATTCGTTTTATCGAGGCTTAAAGTTGCTGGCTTTATGCTCTCCCCGCTAGCCAATATAGCGCGCGTCTCGTCTTTTTTACAACTTTGGAACGCCACTATAAATAGCAGCATGATTCCGATATAGTGTCTAATTTTCATCTGTTTAATTTTTGTTTTCAATAGCTGATGAAAGCCCGGGTAACTGACCATTCGCCAATGCGTCGAACAATAGATATTGCCCGGTTTCATCTGTCAACAATTGTCTTATTACAGGTAAGGCTACATTGACCGGAAGAGACTCACCGCATCAAAACGCTATAAGTATATATAGATTCCTTATCCATTCGAGTAAGCTCTTCCCGTCCCATGCTGATTAATTATAGCCTGGATTCTGTACAAGATTGGAGTTCGCAATAATATCCGAAGCAGGAAGTGGGAACAGCGTCCTATACCCGGCAACTGCCTGACCTGCAAGCACGCCACCTTTAAAAGGCCAGAGGTAATTATCACCCGTAAATTTGCCATAGCGGATTAAATCCGAACGTCTAAATCCTTCCCAGTATAATTCTTTCACACGCTCATTGAGAATATCATCCAAAGAGAGATTCGTTAAGTTCCCACTGTTGTTTCCATAGGCACGTACACGCAGTTTATTGACATAGTCCAGTGCTTTGGCCAAGCTGCCGCCAGAGCCGCCACGCAATGTCGCCTCAGCATAGATCAAGTTCATCTCTGCCAAACGGATCAACGGGAAATCCACCGAAGCAACGAAACCTTCAGCTGCCGGAGGAGCAGTTTTTCCGTCCTTGTTCACATTGCGGAATTTGGTCACCGCCAGCCCTTGCTTATAGACAGCGATATCCTCAATTTTCACGCTTGTATTTAAGTGAAACATTGCCCTCCTGTCCGTTGCTCCGGTGTAGTCACCGAAAATCGTTGCGATATTGTCACGTGTCCTATTTCCGGCCCAACCGCCGCCGGGTACACCGAAAGAAGTGGGATCCATGGTTGCGTCAATAGCTGCATTGATCAGATAAGTTGTACCACCCTTGCTCTGTGTTTTGGTTCCATCATAAGGCAGATAAAAAATAAATTCGGGATTGTTCACATCATTATCCGCGTAAAAGAGCTCCCGATAATTTGTCCCCAAACTATAGCCCGAGTTCAGTACTTTTTCTGCATATGTAATCGCTTCGGTATATTTCTTATTACCGGCACCCAGGTAAACTTCTGCGTTGAGGTATAAACGAGCTAACAGCCCCCATGCCGCAACTTGATCTACACGACCATATACATTCTGTTTGGCACCTTTTAGCTGGCCTGCAACTTCCAACAGCTCTTTCTCTACATAAGCAAAAAGTTCAGGTCGTTTGATCTGAGGCGGCGATACTTTTCCGACAGGAGTTTCTTCGGTTACAAATGGTGGATTTCCAAACAAATCAAGCAGCACCCAATAATTATAAGCACGTAAGAATCTTGCTTCGGCACGATAATAAGCGATTTCTTTTTTATCAGCATCAGAAATACCGCGTTCGGCCAATTTAGCATCTGTACTTTCTCTTAAAAATTCATTGACAAGTGTGGCACTATAGACACAGCGGGTATAAAGACCACGGAGCATGGGATTGCTATCGTCAAAATCAAGGTAATCCAGTCCGCTAATCCCCGAATCATTGAGCCAGGCACAGGCGGCCTCATCGGTCGTAAGTTCCTGTGCGTTCCAAAAGAGGCGTAAAAAATCCGATGTACCGGCATCCAATCCTCCCAGATCAGAGTTATTCGGCCCCGATGTACTGGTTAAGGTCAATGATCCATATAATCTTGCGAAAGATGAGGTATAGCCTTTAAAATCTTTGTAGGCTACATCTGCAGTTACGTCGTTGGTCGGTTTTAGATCCAAATCCTTATGGCAGCTGCTCAGTGCTATAGCCAGCAAGCATACACCTATATATTTATTTAATTTTTTCATTGTTATATCGTTTAAAAACTCACATTTACACCCAATACATAAGTCCTTGGCCTCGGATAAAAGCGATCGTCTATACCGTTCGATATCTCGGGGTCAACACCTTTATAATTGGTGATCGTAAATACATTTTGTACAGTTGCAGAAATCGACATTGAAGCGTTACTATTCCGGATAAATTTTCCAAGGTTATAACTCAGGTTGACATTATCCATTTTTAAAAAAGAAGCGTTCTTGATGTAGTAATCACTTCTTAGCTGTTTGAGCAGAAAATTGGTATTAAAAAAATCCACGGGTGCATTATTGATCACCAAAACGGCCTGATCGTTGATATTTGCCCCGCTTCCCAAATTAGAGGAAACATTGTCGTAGACATAATTATCCAGATTTGCGCGCAATACCGTTGTTGCCGACCATTTTTTGTAGCTATATGCCGCTGTAAAACCCAAAAGATATTTCGGTAACGGTGATTTATACAGATAGCGATCGTTATCGCTGATAACGCCATCTCCATTACGGTCAACATAGACACCTTCGACAGGATGCCCCTGTTCATCATATACCTGTTGGAAAACATTGAAACTGTTTGGCATGAAATTAACCTTATGCGCCTGTATATTTCCGCCTGTACCACCACGGATACCACCGGTCTCTACAATAAAGTTTGGATCATCACTCTGTGTCAGATTGGTTACTTTACTCTTATTATAAGTTAGGTTAAAACCGATGTCCAAGGTCGAATTATCCGTTTTTAGCGGGACGAAGTGTACATTAAACTCCAGCCCCTGGTTTTCCATGTTACCCACGTTGGTCAACAGGAAATTGCTAAAGTTAGAGCCTACAGGAACGGGAATCGTGCTGAGTAGGTCTTTGGTCTTTTTCGAATAATAATCCACGCTACCATAGACCCGATTGTTGTTAAAGCCAAAATCAACGCCGGCATTATAGGTTGTTGTATTTTCCCAACGAATGTCTTTATCGTAGGCCACAGGTGAATTTAAATAGTAGTATTCATCACCAAAGCGATACATCGACTCGTTGCCGCTGATGGTATAGTTAGGCAAATAAGAATAGTTGGCGATGCCATCTTGCTGTCCGGTTTTTCCATAACTTAGACGGAGCTTCAGTTCGGATACTGCAGCTATATCCTTTAAAAAGCCTTCATTTTTGGCGCGCCAGGTAAATCCGACAGAAGGAAAATATCCCCAACGGTTATCAGGACTAAAACGGGAAGAACCATCCGACCGCAAAGTTCCCGACAGAACATACCGGTTGTCATAGGTATAAATCAGACGACCATAATAAGAGATCAACAGATTTTCGGGTTTATCAAAAGGCCGAGTAGGTTCATTTAGGATCTTATCACCTTCCGCATTTGTACGGTTAAAATTATAAACCTTACTACTATTTTTATAGTAGCCATAGCCTAATGTCGCGTCTATCGTACTTTTGATTGTAGGTAATTCCTTATCATACTTTAAATAAAACTCCAGCGTTTTATTGTTGATATCGGTTTTATATTGGGTTCTTTCACCCCCTTCATTAAAATTACGTGCAGCTATCGCTGGTGTAAATGTGTTCCCTTTCGAACGCGCCAGATCGTATCCAACGTTTAAGTTGGCATGCAGCTCCGGCAGGAAATGAAAACTATAATCCACCTTTGCATTTCCGATACTTCTAAACACATCACCATTATCTTTGCGTAAATCCAACAAGGCTAAAGGATTTCGTGGTGCATTGGGATTAGGTTTCCCCCCTTGAATCCATTCATAATATCCGCCAAAACTATTTTTATCATCCACATAGACAGGTTGGGTCGGGTCGAACTGAATGGCTGCTCCGATTGCGTCTTGTGTCGCAAATTTCGATTTTGACCAGGTACCACGGACATTGACATCCAATGAAAGATGGTTATCCAGAAATTTTGGCGTTAATGCCAATGCAGCAGTAGTTCGTTTTAAGTTATCATTTTTCAATACCCCATCCTGGTTCATATAGCCCGCAGAGATACGGTAAGGCATATTGCCCGCTTTGGAAGCAATATTAACGTTATTATCCGTTGTAAATGCATTGCCATAAATCACATCCTGCCAGTCGGTATTTGCTGTTCCTAACAACTTTTTCATGGCATCACTACCATTTGTATTGACATAATCGCGGATTTGATCGGCGTTGAGCAACTTTACTTTATTGGCTACGGTAGCCAATGAATTCTGTGTAGAGAAGTTGATTTGTGTTCCTGAGCGACTGCCTTTTTTTGTCGTGATCAAAATAACCCCATTCGACGCCCGCGAACCATAGATGGCTGTTGCATTGGCATCTTTCAAGATTGTAAATGTCTCGATATCATTTGGGTTAATCAAACTTAATGGGTTAGCTACCCCAGATACAGAACCACCTGCCAATGGAATTCCATCTACGACAATTAACGGATCGTTACTGGCGTTCAATGAAGCTCCGGTACGGATACGGATGGTGCTTCCTGCACCCGGCTGCCCTCCACTTGTTGTAATCTGTACGCCTGGAACTTTCCCCATAATGAGTTGCTCCGGCGAGGAGATCTGTCCTTTTTGAAAATCTTTTGCAGATACTGTGCTGATTGAACCCGTCAGGTCACTTTTCTTTTGTGTACCATAACCAATCACCGCAACCTCTTCCAGTGCACTGGTATTGGATTTAAGGTAAAGGTTTAACGGATGCTGTCCATCGTTGACCTGGATCAAGGTATCCAGGGTCGCGTATCCGACCATACTTACTTTCAGACGTAATTTCCCTGTTTGTAGTCTATCCAAGCTAAAATCCCCATTCGCATTGGTAGACAGTGATTTTTGAATGTCCTCGAAGCGCAGTGTAGCACCGACCAAGGAACTCCCCTTCTGGTCCATTACTCGCCCTTTTAGCGTTGCCTGTTGCGCAAATGCCGAAGCACTTACACCGAGTAGCATGCTCAGAGCCCAAAATGGACGTGATAGCTGTTTGTTCATAAAATAACTGTTTATTTATTTAGTTTTGTTTTGCTTATCAATTGGTACTGCCCAGGGAGGAGACTCAATTTTGACTGGCCTGACCAATTGAGCTCTTTTCCCGTAAAATTATCGACCCACTGCCCCTGCAACGCTGCCGGCAAGGCAAAGTCCACACTTTCTACCCCAAAATTGCCAAGTACCCCTACTTGTTGTCCCTCCTTTTCGAGAACAAAATATTTAACGGCATCTTTCATAGCCGATGTGATAATCGTCCCGTTTTGGAAAATGCTATTTTGGGTTTTGAAACGTGTGAGTTTGGCATAGGTCTCAAAGAGCTTTTTGCGATCATCTTGTTGTAGATAGCTCCACAACAATGGTTTTTCGCCTGTGCGCCCATTTTCATCGATAGACACATCATAGCCGTATTCACCAAACTGCCAGATCATCTTAGGTCCGGGCGAAGCCAATAAAAACACGGCGGCCTGTTCCATACGTTTTAATGCGGTGCTGAGGTTCTTGATGTTATAGGTACCTGATGAATTGCCGTAATTCAGGCATTTGAACAGCAACCGCTGTTCATCATGGCTTTCCATATAAGACACAAACGAAGGTTGTGTCATGCCGTGGCTCGAAGGGAATAATCTGCCTAAATCCGAGCCGTTGTTGGCATTCCAGCCCATTGCCGCCTCATTGAAGACCCCATTCATGTTGTTCCATAGCAACATCCCCGATTGCGCAAGTTCGGCCTCTTCCTGATCTCCACCAAGATGTTCGAGAATAATATAACACGAGGGATCGATGCTGCGAATATGCTGCTGGTATTGCTTCAAGATAGCCACACGCGACGCATCGTAAGCATTCCATGCACTCAGATCACTTTCTGAGGTACCCGAATTTTTCTGTGTAAACCCTTTAGACAAGTCAAATCGGAACCCATCAATCTTGTACTCCTGCATCCAATAGGTCAAAACATCCTTGACAAAAGTCTGTGTATAACTACTTTCATGGTTAAAGTCGAAGCCAACATTGAACGGATGCTTAGCAACCGTATTGAACCAAGGGCTATTGCCAGCGACGTTGCCCCGCTCAAAATAAAGCTGTACTAGCGGGGATTGACCAAAAGCATGATTAAAAACAACATCCAAAATCACGGCAATACCATTTTCATGACACGCATCAACGTATGCTTTCAAGTCGTTTTTTAAGCCATAATATTTATCCAAAGCGCGGTGGAAAGAAGGATTATAACCCCAGGTCGAATTCCCCTCCGATTCCTGTACTGGCATAAGCTCGACCGCATTTACACCCAGTCTTTTTAAATAAGACAAAGAGTCTTTCAATGTGGTATATTGATGCTGTTTAACAAAATCACGGACCAAGAGTTCGTAAATAACTAAATCACCTTGAGCTGGTTTATTAAATAGCGTGGTTTTCCATGAGTAGGACTTGGCTGGGAGATCCAATACGCCAACTACTCCTTGCGCAGCAGCGGGATAAGCGGGCACAGCCGCCGCGGTCAGTCCGAGTGCCGCGTCGTTTTGCGGATCAAGAATCAGCTCAGCATAGGGGTCGGCGATATTCAGTTGACCGTCCACCAAAAACTGATAAGTCTGTTTTTTAGAGAAATCCAGATTCGATACGGTAACCCACCAGGTTTTTCCATCCGGTGTCTGGCTCATCGCATAGGCTGGTAACGCTTTATAGTTATTAAAATCGCCCAAGACATAAACACTCGTTTTTAATGGTGCTGTGAGCGCAAAACTGACCTCTCGTTTTTCCCTGTTTATGGTTGTTCCGTTTGGATTGATGCCTATCGGCAGTGCAGCGATGGTAGGTTTTGATTGCACAAATAACTGTGCTTTACTGAAATATATTTTGCCCCCGGCCTCAAGACGTGCTTCAAGCTCGTGCAGACCATTGCTCTGTAGGCTGAGCGATTTTTCTAATGACAGTCCAGCAGAAGATTCAGCAAGCAATAAACCATTGTCCCAGATACTGATTTTTCCGGACTGCGTTGCCTGTACTTTTAGCCTCAGATTATCTCCAACGGTGTACATCTGCTCCAGGGTAATTGGATCTGTGGGTTGCAGCGTAGGCGAAACAAAACGAATGGCCTGTGTATCGCTCGTTACAAGAGGAAGAAATAGATCTGAATTATTTTTGTTTCGTTGGACCAGCGACCCATCACCATTGCGGACTAAAAGTGCCATCTGACCAAATTCTCCACCATTAGTCAGGTTAAAAAATTTGGAGGGGGTAAATGTGAATGAATATAGACCAGCAGAAACAAATTTAAGTTTATAGGCATTGTCATTCTTTGACCAATCTGTTGCTACATGTTGCCAGCTGCCCCCATTGACAGGAATCAATCCGGCGTGTAGGTACAGGTCCGTAGTGCTACCTTTTAAAGCCGCATTTCCTTTCGAAAGATCAAATTGCAAGGTAATTTCCTGATCCCAATAGATAAATGGGGCGGAAAGATTGAGCAAACCAGATCCCTGCTGTTCAATAACAGGAGGTTGCTCGACATCCACGATATCTTTCTTATTTGCACATGATAATAGGACAATCACCCAGAGATACCCTATTAAACGAGAGATATGCTTCCCCATCGATAATTAGCTTTACTTGGAATCTGAAATTGGGAACGTTCCCGAAATCAAGGTAAAAAGAAATCGCTTGTGGCGATTTGCTGGATTTCCCTATCCAATATTTTATACAAATTGATTATTTAAATACCTCCGGGAATGTTCCCGAAAGTAATCAAAGCTAAATAATGGGATTACAAAAAACAAATATTTTTTTTCTTATTTCAGGCTAGATTTTTGAAAAATAAGCTGGGAATCAAGATAAACCGAATTAGCAAATTTACTATTTTCGGGGTCTTCCATCTTATCCAATAGGTATTTTGTTACTAATTGCCCCATTTCATAGGCTGGTTGTTTCACTACGCTCAGTGCCGGGTCAATCAGATCGGCGATATCCAAACAAGAAAAACAAATGATTTTAAGATCTTCAGGAATACGAATTGCGAGCTGCTTGGCGACTCGTATACTCGAAATAGCAAGACGTTCTACCGAGGCAAATATGGCATCGGGTTTCTCTTGCTCGATCAAGTCGGCAATATCTTTCATATTCTGATCAGCATCGTTGACCGTATCCAAAATAAGCGCTGGTCTGATCGGAATCCCCACTTCCTGCAGCGCCTTTTCGTAGCCATCTTTACGCACCTTACCGATGGAGACATTCGGATTAATCGCGAGGTAAGCGATCCGTTTACAGGCATTATCGATCAGGTGCTTGGTTGCCAGGTAAGCTGAATCAAAGTCATTACCCGTAATATACCCCCCCCTCCAATCGTCGTATGCACGGTCAAAAAACATGACCGGAATACCGCGCTCTGCCAAAAGTTGTAAATGCGAATGGTCTTTACCCTCACCCGAAGCCGAAATGATAACGCCATCCACCCGTCCGTTGGCTAGTGAACGTACGATTGAGGCTTCATTTTGCACCTGATGATCCGTCACATAAATTAAGGTATGATAGCCCTTGGAACGCGCCACAGCCTCAATTCCTTTGATGGCCTGCGAGAAAAACTTATTGCCAAATTCGGGAATAATAATCGCAATGGTCAGACTTTTATTTGCCTTTAGACTACTAGCATAAACATTTGGTGAAAAACCGATTTCTTCGGCCATAGCCAGAATCCGAGCTTTTGTCGTTGGATTAATGTCCACATTATCCCGAAATGCACGGGAAACGGTCGATTTTGACAAGCCGAGCTTTTTGGCCAGATCTACTATTGTTAATTGCGACATATCAAGATTCCCTTTGCTGTTCGAATGTAATAATTGTTGGATACAAATAAAGCAATTATCTATCCAGAATAGCAAATTTTCTTTTTGTCCTTTTTGTTTTAAATCAGCGGGCCATGTTTTTTTTATCTCCCGATAAGAAAAGCGATCTAGTGATCAAATCGTGTAAATGATCATTCCAATATGCTTGCTTTCATCCGTTTTCCGTTAACAGAAAAACTTGTTTTATATGGCCTTTTGTGTCTACAGCGCTAATGCTGTCTTCGGGTTGTCTTCGTATTGTGTTCGTACCACCTTCGGATGTGGAGAGTCTTGCTACGGCTCTTGATCGAAAGTTGAACAAGTAATTCCTGTTCAGGGTCCGATCAATATCTGTTCAGCACCTGTACAATATCTGTAGCCCATCCGAATAAGGTACGAAGCAGGTACGAAGCAGGTACGAATCTTTCCCCACTATTTGATCAAAAAATTGTGAGCAGGTGCTTAACAGGCTTAGCGTATTTTGCTAAGCCTGTTTATAATTAATCACCCAATTTCTTTACTAGAACTTTCTAAAATCCCATTCCCCGCGATAAGGGCGACTGCGCATGAGATTAGCATAGTCATTGTCGAACTGTTCTTTTTGTGGATTCCATTTTAAATCCTTTTGAAGTTCATACGCAATATTGATGGCATTGCACACTGAGCTCGTCCGGTGACCTATTTCAACATCACAGATAGGCTTACTTCTTTTTTTAATCGCATCAACCCAGTCCTGATAGTGATTATCACTATAATACAAACGACGATCAGAAGATGTCAGTTTAAGATTCGCCAAATTTTCCGGGTTCGAGCGGATAAATTCCCGGCTTACTTCAATCTTACCCTTTTCACCAATAAATTGGATCGCATTATGTACTCCCCACTGCACATGGTTTACCCGAACGCCATTGGCATAGCTAAACGAGAGTCCACTATTGCTATTGGCTTCCTTGGGTGGATTAAACTGAACAGGGCCCGATTCATCCATGCCCAAGGCCCATTGTACGATGTCAAACATATGTGCACCCCAATCGGTGATATAACCGCCACCAAAATCACGGTAACCACGCCACCAGGCCCATTTATCGTCTTCCAAAGGTGGGCTTAATATCGGATTATAACCCCGATATGGTGAAGGTCCTACCCACATATCCCAATCGAGATAATCGGGGGCTGGCATGGAGGGAAGATCACATTGTTTGACCGGTTCGCCCACAGAAACATTGATTTCCTTGATTTTGCCGATATAGCCATTGAGAACCAGTTCTGCTGCCTGTCTAAAATTATAGGAAGAACGCTGCATGCTGCCCGTCTGAAATACACGTTTATATTTTCGGGTTGCATCAACCATGGCACGACCTTCGGCAATGGTCAATGCAAGGGGTTTCTCACAATAAATATCTTTGCCAGCTTTAGCCGCATCAACTGCAATCTGCGCATGCCAATGATCGGGCGTAGCAATGACAACAGCATCAATATCTTTCCGATCCAATAGTTCCCGATAATGATGATAGGCCTTGATCTCGGTCTGTGCTTTTGACAATTCCGTTTGTTTTTTCGTTGTCGCAGCAATAAATGCGGCCAACTTATTACGGTCTACATCACAGGCAGCCAGACTTGCAATTTCCTTGCAGTGATTGAGGCCATTCATCAAGGTATAGGATTGTTTTCCGACACCAATAAATCCAAGATTGATACGATCACTTGGCGCAAGAAATCCATTGCCTCCCAACACAACGCGCGGGACAATTGTAAAAGCCAAAGAGGATACAATTCCCTTGGCTATAAATTCTCTTCTTTTCATTCTTTATGGATAGTTTATTTTTCTGCTCGTCTTTATTGGTACTTCTTCAGTCCTTGACGGCAAAATGGTTTATGTATGGATGATTTGTTCAGTTCTTCTTATAAAAGTTTATTCTTGAATCGGCACCAAAGTAATCGAAGCAATCTCGGGCAAAGTATCGCCTTCGATGGCTGTAGCCTGCAATATCACCTTCGTACTAGGCTCACCAATTACTTGCTGGGATACCTCAATGGTCCCCATAGCCACCTCCTTAAATTTAGCTTCTTTTTCAGCTACGAATGTCCACGGGAGCTGCTGTCCGAGCATCGAGAGCACAATCTTTCCGTGCTGCTTGCTATTCGCCAGATAATTGACGAGCACACGATACTTCCCTGGTTTTTGAATTTTGATATCCCAAAAAACTTTATCCGCAAGGTCTTTCCATTGACCAATGGCGTTCGGGCGATTGGGATCATGGGTATGTGCACCAATAATTTTTAATCCCTTTCCTTCCTGTAATTTTGCATTATTTGCGTTCATCACGATACGTCCATCTGCCTGTGTTTGGGTGAGGCTTTCCTCAACAATTGGTTTTCCCTGGATTTCGACCACAATAACCTTCGGTCCTTTCTTACTGTCGAAGATATCGACAGGAATTGCTGGTCTTCCATTTTCTAAAGTGGATTTTAACTTCATTTTAGGTGAAGCTAGAGCGTAGACAGCCGTCACTTTATTTTTGATGGGCAGATTTATTTTTCCATCGGCCGGACGATCAAAAACATGCAGGTACAGCTTCCCATTTTTTTGGGTACAATACCCCCAATCCAAGGCTTGGAAAGGGCTCGCGGTGGTACCGTAAATAGATTCGCCATTGACCTTCATCCATTCTCCGATTTGCTCCATAATCCGCACCGCAGGTTCAGGAATGGCTCCGTCACCATCGGGTCCGACATTTAACAGGAAATTGCCCCCTTTACTCACCGTTTCCACAAATAATTGCATGATCTTGGGAAAACTTTTCCAATTTTGATCATGGGCGCTATAGCCATAACTTTCATTCATAGTATGGCTTACCTCCCAGTACATGCCCGGCAAACCTGTTGGTGGAATATACTTTTCGGGAGTTCCGATATCTCCGTTCTTATTTTCGAGTCCGTTCCAAAATCGATTATTGATAATAATATTGGGCTGCCATTTGATCAGATCTGTCAAGATATGCTTTGTGCCCCAGGCTTCTCCCTCCTGCTGTTTGCTGCTGAAATCGGGCCACAGCATGTCCAGCCGCCCGTAATTTTGTGCAAGTTCTTTAATTTGGCCATAGAGATAAGCTTTGTAACGTTCATGATCTGGTTGATGCTTATCCACATTCGGGTTCAGCTGAAAGGCCTCATAAGAATCGGGATGTTGCCAATCCAGGAGCGAATAATAAGCTCCTACTTTCATTCCCTCCTGACGGAAAGCATCCATAATTTCGCGGTAAAGATCTCTTCCCTTCGGCGATAAATTTGCCGTACCCGTAACATCATTTTTCAAGGCATAAGGCTGTTGGCTATTGAACAGGCTAAAGCCTTCATGGTGTCGGGAAGTCAGCACCATATACTTCATTCCAGTTTTTTTCGCAAGGCGTGCCCAGGATTGTGGATCAAAAGAACCTAAAGTAAATTTTGGTTTCAGTACTTCAGCATACTGCTTACTGGGAATTTTCCCCCAGGTTTGTATCCATTCGGCATAATGCTGTGGATATTGTTTCCCTTCAAAAGAACCACCTGCTGCACTGTATAATCCCCAATGGATAAATAGCCCAAAACGGGCCTCTTTAAACCATTCCATGCGTTTATCTTGCGTCTCCTGCCAACCGGCAACACCTTCATAAGGTGGTGATTTGGTCTGTGAAATAGCAACATCGGTCATGCACAGCAACATTCCCACTGCTGCTGCACACTTCCACTTAAAAAAATTGATTTTCATCATGATATAGATTTATACATAAAAGTTCATTTATTCGGATTACAAGCTAGCACCGATCAGAAACCCAACGCTTGAATTTCATCTTGAATAGCATCATATGCTTTGCTCGTATCTTCTATTGGAATTCCCTTGGATAGTCCAGGTCGTTTATGACCTGTATAGGTTAGCCATGCGTCTTTCATCATCGTCTGCCTTTTCAAAACAAGCGTATATAACTGGCGAAGTTTTGGTTGACTGCGCAAATTGTCATCCCATGTACTTTCAATAGGGAAATCAGGCATCAGGTGCTGTAGAATTTCCTTTGCCATTAGCCAATGTCCCAGCTCTCCAGGGTGCACCCCATCTGCAGCCAGCTTAAACTGAGCGTCTTTCTCGATCCTAGCTTCCAAGTAGCGACGCATGGGAAAATGCAGGTCTATAATTTCCCAGGACTGCATTTTGGCATAGCCGATAAGCCATTCGGCATAACGATCCAATACGTTATTGTAGCCATTGAGCCGAAGCTGCGAATCATCATGCACTGGAGGTGTCATCCATAGGATGCGTTTGACGCCCTGATCGACCAAACGTTTGTGCAGACGGATAATTCCATTTTTATAGGCTTCAAAACGGATAGCATCAAAAGGGAGGTAAATGCCGTCATTCATACCGTAACAAACAAAAACCACCTCAGGTTTGATTTTATCAAGCACATTGTCCAGTCGGTCAAATAGACAGGGGCGTGGGAATTTTCCATCGGCATGATTCGGTTCACTGAGTCCAGAAACAGTCTCACTTGGTAACCCCGAATTAATAAACTGAGGTTTCCTTTTCGGGTGACTGCTCAGGAATAGGCTTTCGGTCATGGCGACATATTGCCCCGCATAAGTAATACTATTGCCTAAAAAAAGTACTTTTTGTCCATCGCTCCAGCCAAAACTATCAGCTTTTTTCTGCCCAACCGCTTGCAAATACCATAAACTTAAGCACAGCAATAATGACAAAAAGCGCATTTTTTTTGTATTTAATAATAGATTCAACATCGTTATAATTGATAAAGCTAATAGCTGGATTAGCTTAGTTTTAGTTTTATTTTTAGCGCATAGCCCAAGCTGCTGTTTTGTATCTTCTTGGGTAATTTCAATTGCAATCCATGGTTATCCTGATGGAAATCGATCCGACCAACCCCTAAAATTTCCACTGATTTCACTTTAGCCTTATTTTGGTTCAGGGACTGTACGTTGACGATTCCATCTTTGGGTACTACAAGAGCCATCGCATATACAAAATCATTCTTCTGTGTAAACCAAAAATCCAAGGCTGTAAATGATACTTTAAATCCTTCCCTTTCCCGTTGCTCGGTATCTGTTATCCGAACTGTTGTTGGTCCCTCATGCGCAATGGTCCAGGGTGATGTCCCATAAACCGCTTCGGCATTGCGCCGCAACCATTTCCCTAAGATAGCAAGATTTTTCTTTACCGGTGTGGCTACATTTCCTTGTGCATCTGGACCAATATTAAGCATATAATTTCCTCCTTTACTGACAATTTCAAGGAGCCAATACCTTAATTCATCCACATTTTTCCAATCGTGGTCATAAGATTTATAGCCCCAGGAATGGTTGAATGTTCCAATGGCTTCCCAAGGTCTGGTAAAACGCTCAGAAGAGTCAGGAATCCGATTATCCCCAGGAATGGCATAATCGCCCATACCATTGCCAATTCGCTCGGAGACAATAACACGTGGATTACAATCATACACGGTTTTATAGAATCGAAAGCTCTGTTCTGCAGTCATCAGTCCTGGCATATCAAACCAGATATATTTCAGCTGTTTAAACCGTGTCAAAATTTCCTTTACCTGAGGAATTGCTTTTTCGTTGAGATACGAAGCGAAAGAATTTTCACTGGGATCCCAAAGATTGGCACCGAAAGCATCGGTTTTGGCATGAACAAGATCATGTTGTGCCTTCGTTACCGCATATTGCGCGTCGCTACCATCCCGCCAGTCGATATTCTGTGAATAATAGATACCAAAATCGAGTTTATGCCGAAGACAAGCATCATAAAGTTCCTGAATGATGTCGCGTTTAAAGGGCGTGGCCTGCTTGCTATTGAATGAACTAACCGTTGAACCATATAGGGCAAATCCGTCGTGATGTTTACTCGTCACAACAAGATACTTCATCCCTGCAGCCTTGGCCATTTTAACGATTTTATCGGCATCAAAAGATTGCGGGGAGAATTGATCCGCTAATTTGGCATAGGTAGACCGTGGAATTTTTGCCACCAGTTGAATCCATTCAGCAACACTCGGACTACCCAAATCTTCCATTTTTTGCCCATTCCACATCCCAGCTGGAATAGCATACAGTCCCCAATGGATAAATAGACCAAATTTCTGCCGCTGAAAATCTTTTAATGCTTTTGCCTTCTGTCTATTCATCTCCTGCCATTCGTTCATCAATTGTGCACGCTGATAGTTTCGCTTATTCCAGCGCATCAATGCTTCTAAATAATAATAATCTGCATAGACGAGGGGGACGTCAATCTCCCCTTTATGCGGAATACTGCCCACACTATGCTTCAGCACAAACAAACCATTTGCTCCGACCTCACTGGAGTACTGCGGTGACCCCAATGAACGCAACATCGTTTCGGCGACATCCAAATATTCCTGCTGTTGCCCAGTTCCCATGTAGTCAACCAACTCCAACAATGCCGAAGCAGTGACCGCCGCCGCCGATGCATCCCGCGGAATAGTCTCAAAATCTGCTTTACGATAATTCCAGTTTGGGACAAATCCAGCTTGATTTACATCGAAGTCCCATTGTGGCACCTTATCTTGAGGCAGACGCGGATGCTTTATATAAAACTCTGCCATTTTTAGTGCAGCCTGTAAAAACTTAGGATCCTTCGTTTCACGGTACATCACAACAAATCCATACAATCCCCAGGCTTGCCCTCTAGCCCAAGCGGAATTGTCCGAAAACCCCTGTGCCGTTTCCCGGCTCAATACAGCACCGGTATTGGGGTCATAGGTAACCACATGATAAGAACTGTAATCTGCGCGATATTGATTTTTCAGCGTCGTTTCTGCATGTCGAATAGCGGCATTACGATAAACAGAATCCCCAGATAATTTGGAAGCTAAAAAAAGAAGTTCCAAATTCATCATGTTGTCGATAATGACAGGGAATTCATACGTATGTTTACCATCCCAAGAGGAAAATGTATCCCAAGACTTAATTGCACCAACCTTCGGATTGAAACGTGTCAATAACGATTTGGCGCTCTGGATTAAAATTGATTTGAATGTAGTATCACCAGTTAACCGATAGGCATTTCCATAACTGCAGTTCATCACGAAACCAATATCATGGTGCTGCGTATTATATTGATTTTGGCGTAATGAATTCGTCCATTTTAGTGCAGCGTCCCGCCATTGATCCTCGCCGGTATACTCAAAGACATACCAAAGGCAGCCTGGCCAAAAACCACCCGTCCAGTCCCGGATATCAGTAAAAGTTGTTTTCCCCTTTGGATCAGCCGATCGTGGATACTTACGCAGATCGCTATGATCTTCATACAACAAAGCGTACTGTCGCTCGGCCAAATCAAATCCTTTTTTTACCATATCACTTGTATCCGCCCATAGAAAAAAAGGATAAAAAAGGCTCAAAAAATAAATAATGTATAGGCTATATCTAAAAAAAATCATGTTTAGGTTCATTTTATATCCATAAAACTAATCGATCCAACCTGGGTTCTGCACCAGGTTTACGTTCATCTGTATTTCTGAGGTCGGGATAGGCCATACGTTCAAAAAGTCACCCTTATAGCTATAATTCCCAACATTTGTCCCCCAAACCTGCTTACGTCCATTGCCTGCTTGAAACACCTTCTCTTTCCAGGTTCCCCAGCGCAATTCGTCAAAGTAATTGATTCCCTCATTCGGGAACTCAACCCGACGTTCATTACGAATACGCAGGCGTAAGTCTTCCTTCCCACCGACGGCAGTTGAAGCATTAGCATTTAAAAGTGCTACACCTGCACGCTGACGAACTTCGTTAACTTTTGCTATAGCTTCATTTAGTTTGCCCTCTTCATTCAAGGCCTCGGCCCACATCAATAAAATATCAGCATAGCGGAAAATCGGAAAATCGATAGGACCATAATTGCGATCCACAATCTCATTGACTCCTTCAGCGACAAATTTTCGATAGAAATAGAAGAAATTGATCTGTGTATCGCTCTGAATATCGCCGTCTACCTGTGCCTGCCCGCGAAATGGCCAGCGCATAAATTGAAGACTTTCAACATTCGTAAAATTATAGGCACCCCTAAAAGTCGAATAAGGCGTCACGACATTGGCCTGCAAACGGGGATCACGATTTTCATAGGCTTTTTTTATACGCTCCTCATTGCCTTGCGGTAGGTAAAGACTCATCTTTGCACCTCTCAACGTTGCAGCAGCTTTCTCGGCCTCCGTGAGATTGTTGCGCAGAAAAAACACCTCCCTTTCATTTTCGGTTAAACTGCTGTATCCTGGAATAATTTTATCCCATTCAAACTTAGAACCATCGTTATTTTCATAGAGATCGACCAAATGTGGTGAAGGCATGTAATAATTCCAGCCACGCGAATAGACCGAGGGCCAGCCACAAAACAATTGCATATTATTTCCATAGCCTGATTCACTCCGATGCTGAATAGAAAAAATCATCTCAGGACACTGTTCATTAGCTTCTTTAAACAAAGCTTTATAATCTCCGAAGAGTGAGTGGCCAGCATCTTTTACTTTTTGAAAATCTGCCGAAGCTTTTGTCCAATCTTTTCGATAAAGATAAACTTTACCCCGTAAGGCATAAGCTGCCGCCTTTGTTGCATGGCCATAATTCGCATTCCCCGCAGGATAACGATCTGGAAAATTAGTTTCTGCGATACAATCGTTCAAATCAGCTAGGATTTGATTCCAGACATCATCTTCCGAACTACGTCCTTTGACGGCTTCGGCTGCAGTAAACGGCTCAAGGTAGATGGTTACACCTTTGTAAAGCTGATTGAGCCGAAAATAAAAGTAAGCACGTAGAAATTTAGCTTCCGCAATATATTTCGCTTTCTTTTCTGCTGTAGAAGGTGACTTTAGGGGAATATTCTTTAAGGCATCGTTTGCTCGTTGAATACCTTCATATTGAATCTTCCAAACATTCACAAATAATGGATCACCGGCGGTGATGGTACCTGTCAATAAGGGTTCATCAAAACGTGCCTGCCCAGTATAGGAGAAACGGTCAAACTGATAAAGTTCATAAGGTGAGATCAGTCCGCTATGCCCCATTAAGAGTCGAAAGGAACTATAGATCCCCGCAATCCCTAAATCAGTTAAATTGTCGGTTGTCCACATCGTTGCCGTGGAGACCGATGAATATGGGGAGGTATCCAAAAGATCTTTTTTGCAACCCAATATACTTGTTAGCAATACAATTGCTATTATTTTTTTCATCATTTTCATTGTCATTCGAATTAAAAAGTAAGATTCAAACCCAGTGAATATTGCCGCATTGAAGGGTAATTTGTTGTCGAACCTATCTCAGGATCCAAACCAGGATATTTCGTAAATGTCAGCAAGTTTTCACCCGCTAAATAGATCCGTAATTTTGCAATTGATAGACGGTTTGCCAAGCTTTCTGGAAGCGAATAACCCAATTGTAGGTTACGTAGTTTCACAAAAGAAGCGTTATACAAATAATAATCACTGGTACGTCCATTCTGTGCATCTGTCACTCCTTTTAAGCGTGGATAATAACCAGCTATCCGGTTGTTGGGATCGGAAGGATTTGCGGCATTATAATAGTAATGGTCATTTGCGACCAATGCCGGTACCGATTTTCCCTGCGCAACGATGGATGAATTGAGATAGAGTTCATTCCAGTAATACGACATACCTGAAGAAGCGGACCAAATCATGGATGCATCAAATCCTTTATAGGCCATATTGATACTGAGGCCGTAATTGAATGCTGGAGTTTCTCTTTTGCCCATAAACTTTTGATCATAGACGTTCCCGTAGATACCATCATCGTTCATATCCGAATAGATCAAGTCACCATACCATATCTTGGTAGGGTCTATGCCATCGGCAGGCTGAAATGAATAGCCAGCAGCGACCATAGCCTTCAACCATTCTATATCCTGTTCCGTCCGGATCATACCGTCGCGCGGCCCTCCATTTTTATCGACAGAACCATCCGCTAAAAAATGGCTTCCCGAACCTCGGTATACATTGTACAAGTAAAATTCATTGATTTCGTGCCCTTCTAAAATACGCTGGTTGACACCGTTGGAAACCATACCGATATTGGACTGGTAAACACGATTACCTGCCGCATCCGTTACATAGCCCTCCGACAATGCTCCTTTATATTTTTCTACCCGATTGGTATTATAGGCGAAGTTGGCCGATATTCCATAGTTAAAACCGTTAATTTTATCTTGGTATCCCAGCGTCAATTCAATCCCCCGCTTGCTAACTTCGGCTATATTCATGGTTGCTGCAGTAGCAGTTCCAGTTGTCGCCGGAATGGTCGGAACATATAGGATTCCATCGGTATAAGCACGGTAGGCATCAAATTCGACCGTTAATTTATTTTTCAATGCCGTGGCTGTAAAACCTACATTTGTTGTTGTGGTCGTTTCCCAGTGTAAAAGATCGTTTCCTAGTTTAGTCTGTGCCAAACCACGAACAGCCTGATTATTGAATGAATAGTTTACCGTACCATACGAGGGAAGATGATCGTAATTACCCGGAGAGGCATTATTTCCGGTTTTCCCCCACGAGGCCCTTATTCGCAAGTCATTCACAAAAGCTTTGAGTGGACTCATAAAAGATTCTTCCGAAATACGCCATCCCGCAGAGAATGCCGGAAAGAGCCCCCAGCGTTTGGCGGTTCCAAATCGAGATGATCCATCGTACCGTACCACCGCTTCCGCAAGGTATTTATTAGCGTAAGCATAATTTGCGCGACCAAAAAAGGACCGCAACCCGTAGTCAAGCTCATCACCCGTAATGGAACTCATTGTCGTCGCCGAATTAAATGTTGTCAGGTCTGGATGCACAAGCCCAAGTTTGGCCGCTCCGATATTATATTGGTTAAAATACTGTTCATTATACCCCAAGATGCCGCCCACATCGTGTTTACCAAAAGATCCTGAATAACGTAATACATTATCAACGATCACATTGTAGCTCTTGGTTAACCCATACTGGGTAGTTATTTGTCCCGCAGATAGCGCCGCCGTACTTAATTTGTTGGTTGCAAAATTCCATTTCTCATAAGGCACCTGATGAGAATTCGTCTCGGTATAGGCATGGTTATAATTTACCCTTGATTCAAACTCCAAGCCTTTCATGAGATTTAACTTCGCAAATATTGTGGTATTGAATCGATTGACCTGGTTCTTTCCACCCATCCCATTTAGAAAAGCCAGGGCATTGTTTGCAGTAGCCGATTCTTCGGCCGCAGCCGGGAAACCATAGACCCCGTTGTAGAAAGGATAAACTCCTGGCACGGTTTGGGTCAGGTAAGAATATGCTGTGACCACATCGGCGACACTCAAATTCTGCATATCGCCAAAGGTCTGGGTACCCACAGTTAAAAACTTGGCAACTTTAGACTGTAAGTTAATACGCAGACGTATCTTGTCTGCTCCAGTTTCGGGCATCGTCCCCGGATTGTTGAAATAGCCCACTGAAAAGAGGTATTGCGTATGCTCACTGCCACCATTTAGAGAAAGATTGTGATTTTGTAAAAGTTTGCGTTGTCCAAAAAGCACATCGCCCCAATTGGTATTTGGATAAGCGACTTCATTGGGAATACCAAATTCTGTTAACCCTGTTGGATTTTTCTTCGCTTCTTCCCAGAGGTTGATTGTTGCATCGGTATAAACAGCCGCTTGCCCTAAATTTTTGAAGCCTTCATTAACAAGGCGCATATGTTGTGCGTAATCGGTAATAAATTCGGGTACATTATTGGGGCGCAACAGCGAAACCATGCCCGTATAAGACACATTATTTTTTCCCTTGGCTCCCTTTTTTGTCGTAATTAAGATAACGCCATTCGACCCCAAGGATCCATAGATCGCTGCTGTTGCCGCATCTTTTAAAATCGAAATTGACTCCACATCATTGGGATTAACGGCATCCATAGATCCGACAATACCATCGATCACAACCAAGGGAGACGTATTGTTTAAAGTTCCTTTTCCACGAATCAGTATACTAGCACCGTCTGCACCTGGTTTTCCGGTTGTGGCCTGTACGTTAACGCCCGCCGCGAGTCCAGCCAATGAAGGGCTAAGTGTGGAGGTTGACCTATTCTCTACCGAACTGCCGTTCACGGTTGATACGGCACCAATTACATTTGCGCGTTTCTGGCTTCCATACCCTACGACGACCACCTCATCCAGACCACTTACCTCCTCCTGAAGTACAATGGTTAATTCATCATTTCCAGTGACACTTTTTTCCAAACGTTGATAGCCTATGTTTGAAAATACCAAAGTGCCATTTGGCGTTGGTAACTGAATTGTAAACCTTCCATCCTGGTCCGTGACCGTGGAAATATTAGCTCCCTTCACTGTAATGGTGGTTCCTACCAGGGCTTGTCCTTTACCATTAACGACTTTACCAGCAATGCTCCGCTGCTGGACTTCTTTGCGTTCGGTATTTGGCGGATTTCTTTTGGGTTTTATCACGATCACCTCATCTTTTTTGATCCACTCCAGATCCAAAGGTGCTACGATAGCATTTAATGCATCTTCCAATTTGGCATGCTGTATATTGACTGACAAACGTGCCTGAGCCAATGACTTGCCAGTTAAGAAAAAATTAACACCACTCTGTTTTTGGATATCACGCATCACCTGATTTAAGGTAACGTGCTTAGCGGTTAAGTTTATGGTCTGCGCATTTCCCTCTGCAAACAGCTGCATCGCGGTCAGTAAAGAAATGAGTACGATCAATTTCATAATCAGTATACTTCGTAAAGTTAAACTCCACGGGTGTAGCCTAACAAATGGATAAAAAATCATATGTTTGTACGGTTTGTATGTTATTTATAAATGGTTATCAAAAATTTGCCTTTGGGCAACACTTGTAAGTATATGCATCCAATTCAAGGCAGTGCCCCCCAGCACTGCCCTTTTTGTTTTGCTTATACCCTTTTCCGGATTAAGTGGAATCCATGATCATTTCTTTTTTCATCTTTATTTAGGGTTTTAATTACAACGGTCTAACATATAGGATATTCTTTTCATCGCTTTTGCTCAGCTCAAAACGCAACCCACCTTCTTCCAATACGTCAAGTACCTCGCGAAGTGGCTTGCTTCGTTTTATACGACCGTAGAAATGTGTTTGCGGTACCTCGCCCTTATACTTCACTTCGACATTATACCAGCGACCAATCTGCTGCAGTGCATCCGAAAGCGGTGTTTCGTCAAAATAAAACAAACCTTCTTTCCAGGCGGTAAAGGGTGCTGTATCCACATTTGCGAGGTGTATTTTTCCGTTATTGGAATTGGTCGATTGCTGACCTGGTAGCAGGAATATTGCTTTTGAATATCGTTTATCGTTCGATAATTTAACCTTCCCATTAACTAAAGTCGTTTTAATCACGGTATTATCGGGATAAGCATTGACGTTAAAGGCAGTCCCGAGCACCTCAATTTCCTGTCCTTTACTCAGCACTTTGAAAGGTCGTGCGCTATCTTTCGTCACTTCAAAAAAGGCCTCGCCTTCCAAACTAACTCTTCGTTCATTTTTTGCAAAGCTCATCGGATATTTTAGCGAAGAGCCCGCATTGAGCCATACTTTTGTGCCATCGGGTAAAGTAATCTGGTATATCCCCCCTAGCGGAGTGGCTAACTCCAATACAACCTTACTTGGATCTGCCGCCATCCCCTGTTTATCTAATGCCGCAGCAGCGATAGACTTTCCATTTTCGTAGGTAATACTTTCTCCCATCACAATCCCCGATGCCTGTTTATCGAGTTCTAAAAGTGTGCCGTTCGCTAAACGAAGGGTAGCACTGTTTCCACCAGGCTTTACAACACCACCCGTTGTATCTTGCATCCTCACGAGGTTAATGTCTGCCTGAACAGGACTCGTCTGTTGCTGCCAGAATAGCATTGTAAAAATAAAGAGCAATAGGCAAGCCGCCGCAGCCCAATAGGGCCAAACGATTGAAAACTTAGGTTTATCGCGCTCCTCTGTGCCTTGCTGAATTTGCTTTTTGATATTTCCGAGCACTATTTTTTGCCTGGATTCACTCATTTTCCCTGCAGCAGAAGGCTGGAGTAAACTAGTGACTATAGCCTGATCGATGGCATCCTGATCCCCGATGTCGGTAGCAGAAAGCGCATGCTGTAGCCATTCGATCTCTTCAAGCGAGCAGTTCCCTTCTTTATATTTTTGAAGTAATTGGTCTATTTTAGATTTATTGGTCTCCACTGAGCTGTATTTTTAATAGTAAATACACACTTCGTAGCATAAAGGTCTGCTCTAGAAAAAAAAATTAATTTGCAGCATGCAGAAGCAGAATCATTAGTAGGGCCGAGAAGCCATTATCCTGCAATGCACCATGTCGGATAAATTTATTTGCTTTAACAATATGGTCGCGAACAGTAGCAATAGAAATATCCATTTCTTCGGCAATCTCCTTATAGCTCTTACCTTCAAGCTTAGATAACCTAAATATTTTTTGGCGTTGTGTGGGCAATCTGCTCAACAAGTCTTCTACCAAGACCATGGCCTCCTTGGAATCGAGCACCTTATCAATGGTATTTTCAGATTCCAATGCGCCATAGGCGAGCTGGACTTCAGATTCCATCTCCAATTTCAGGCGTCGTTTGAAATTAAATGTGATGTTACGCGAACAGGTAAAAAGAAATGCTGCAAAAGATTGTTCAGGATCTATTTTTGACCTATTTTCCCAGATACGCAGAAAAACATCCTGAAGTAAATCTTCGGCACTAGTTTCATTTTTCAGAAACTTAAGGATATTGGCATAGATAATCTGGCTATAACGATGGTACAAGATATCAAAAGCCTGCATATCTCCATGATGGAGTTGGCACAAGAGTTCCTTCTCAGGCAGATTTTGATTGATGTCCATAATTGATTATTCTAGGCATGAAGTTAATTACTTCGCTGCAATAATTCAAATGAAATTTCTGAACACCAGTTAACTTATGTTATTTTTTTCTTAATTTGCAGTAGCTAATCCCCCCATAGCGATCAAACCAATCGATAAACGTATCCATTTAGAACCATGCAAAATTTCATATATCTATTTTTTGGCTTACAGGCCCAAACCACTCAATTTTTAAAAATAGGATTGACCTTGTCTATAGTCGGCCTATTTATTTGGCCTTCACATGGTCATGGGCAATCCTTAATGCACCCAGTTACCCAGGTCAATTATGTGAAATCGCAAATCAACAAAAAATCCGAACCTGTATATACTGCATACACGCAGTTGATTAGGCTGGCCGATTCTCTTTTATTGACTGACCATCATGCTGTTGAAGATTTTAGTGTACCCGGCTTTTACAGCGATAAAGAAGGCCAACGTGCTATGGCAAAAAAGCTCTATGCGGATGCTTTTGCTGCCTATTGTACGGCCTTGGTTTATACCTTAAACGGGGAGCAAAAATATGCATCCAAGGCCTTATATTTCATTAACTCCTGGGCCACAATCAATAAAAAATACAGTCAGTTTGACGGACCAGTTGTGCTTTCTTATGCGGGAGCCGGATTGATGATTGCTGCCGAATTACTTAAAAACGATCCCCTTTGGGCGAAGAAAGATCATGATCATTTTAAGGTCTGGACCATCGATGTCTTTCAAAAAGCGACACATTTCTTACGCGAAAAATCCAATAATATTGCGGATTGGGCGAGGTTTGCGAATCTACTTTCGGCAAACTTTCTTGATGACCAAAAAGAGCTTTCTTTTACAATAGCCTTAATCAAGGCTGATCTCTTTGAAAAGATCGCAGCTGATGGTCATCTTATCGAGGAAGTAAAACGGGGTGAGAAAGGTTTATGGTACACCTACTTTTCATTAGCACCATTGACAGCCTCCATGTGGTGCATACACAATGCCACCGGAGAAAACCTATTTACCGCCACGAAGGACGGAAAATCGGTCACGCAGGCCCTTGACTATTTATATTATTACAATCAACATCCAACTGAATGGCCTTGGTTTAAAAATCCGGACGTTGACATCCTGGACCGGACAGCAGGAGTTTGGCCCTCCAATCTCTTTGAGGCCATGAAGGATATTTATCATACATCGAAATTTGATCCGTATCTTTCAATGTACCGTCCAATAGTTTACAAAAAAAATCATTTTGCGTGGACTTTCCCCACGCTAATGCCAGCACACTTGAATCTCGAAAATAAGACAAAGTAGCGAAGCATAAAGCGATCCTTGTCTTATCAAGGATCGCTTTAATGGCAAAAATCCAGCTCTTATCTCTTAAATGCAGAAATACCGATTTCCTGAAACTCCAACTTTTTATCTCCCACGATACGCAGCTTGGTTATCGGCTTGTTCGGAAAAAATAAACTGGTCATTACCGTTAGCCCCTCGTCTGCAAAAAGTTCCACAGAGCTCACATCAACATACAAACTGAAAGAAAGTGCACCCTTATTTAGCAGCCTTTGTGCCAAAGCTGTCTTTGGAAATTCTCCATTAAAAGACACTTCACCGGACTTAGAACGATCGATATAATAGGCATTTTGGTCTTCACGATAACCAATAACCAATTCGTCGCCATATTCATTCGATAAGATGACTTTAAAAGCCTGCTGCTTCAAATCTTTGAGGTCCAAACGATACGCTTGTGGGAGATGTTGCTCGAATGAAACTTCCTTCGTTCCACCGCCATGGTATTTTTTTAGTGGTCGAAATGCAGTTTCAATTTCTTTGGGCACAGTACTCGCGACGTAGAACGACTGTCCAACTTTTCCTAAAGATAAAACACGGGGTATGGTTGAGGAGGAACGCCATTTTGTGGTAGGAACCACATTGGCATATTGCCAGTTGCTCATCCAGCCAATCATCAGGTGCCTATCCCCTAGGTTACTCCAGGTTACGCCAGCATAGTTATCGGGTCCCCAATCCAACCACTTTATTTTAGTATCTGCTGTTCGGAACTGATGCCCATCAAAGTCACCCACAAAATATTGTGTCACCGAGCCACCGTTGGGTCCACCTGGATTGATGCTCACCAGCAAAACCCATTTTGTAGCTCCTTTGTAATCCATGGGGATAAGATCAGGGCATTCCCAGACACCGCCATGGGCACCCACCTCTTTGCCAAACTCACTTTCCTTCTGCCACGTTTTCAAATCTTTGGAAGAATAGAAAGTAATACAATCTTTTGTAGCCAAGGTCATAATCCAACGTTGGCTATGCACATGCCACATCACCTTTGGATCTCTGAAATCCCATATACCAGGGTTTGGCAATACCGGATTGCCTGTATACTTTGTCCAGGTAAGGCCCTTGTCCAAACTATAAGCCAAACTTTGATTTTGATGCAATCCTGTTTTTCGATCCTCTTCCTGATGATTGTGATGAGTAAAAATGGCGACCATAGCACCTTTTCCAAAACCTGCCGTGTTATCTTTATCGATTACAGCACTACCAGAGAAAATAGTCCCCAAACTATCGGGGTACAATGCGATCTTCTGCTCGTCCCAATGGATTAAATCTTTACTGATCGCATGGCCCCAATGCATAGGCCCCCAAACGGGTTTTTCGGGATTATGTTGAAAAAAAAGATGATAATTACCGTTCAGATAAACCAGTCCATTGGGATCGTTCATCCAGCCCTGCTGTGGGGTAAAATGGTAAAGTGGGCGATACTTCTCTTCGGGATCCCCTTGTTTATGCTGTCCCGTCTGTGCCAGACTTGTACCAAAAACACCTAGCAGGAGCATTAAAACACCGTATTTCTTTAATCTTATCATTTTTCTTTTGTTTACATTTCTAATTAGGTTATTGTTCGCTTCAATAGGCAAATATCGTCTCAATTGTCAGGAAGATTTTTCGATTTTCAACCCATTCACTTTTACTGTTCCTTGATCCGCGAAAATAGTCCAAGGGTTTTGATCCATTTTATAGATCCGGTTGGTAAAAGCAACACGATCATTCACATATACGATACCAATCGATTTTTCAATAATAATTTTCACGTTAAAAATCCGATTGGTCGGTACTGTAAGTGGCGTAAAATTGAGTTCTGTTTTGTTTCCGCCGCCATCGCGTGCCTCCTTGTTCATAAATAGTGCTGGCATGTTCCAACGATTGGATGAAGTCAGATCAAAAGCAATGCTATACACTTCGGTCGGATCATTACATGCACCAAATGAAAAACCAAATTTGCTGGATTGAGAAGCATCAATGGTCATTGTCATTTTAACAGATGAAGTATTCCGGTTAAATTGTGCATAACTTCTTCCGCCCGATTGCGCCGTCAAACTATAGGTTTTATTCGATTCGGAAACTTGACCAACATTGCTCAGTTTTTCAAAGGCGACTTCCTTATTGAATTTACTGTTTAGGGCTTCCGGAATTTTAGGATATAAACGTCCTGAAGCTCCCTGAACCAACTGGTGTGAAATTAAATTTCCAGCCCAGGGCAGTTCGTTGTTATTATTTACTGTTTGCCCGGTTGAACACCATCCCGAAAGATAACGTGTCGTACCGTCGCTAGCCGTTTTGCCCGCATAGAGATAGCGTCCGTCGAAGGTTTCATGATGTCCTTCGGCATCCCGACAGATCATCCAGGGGCCATCCGGAGAATCCGCAACACGATAAAATGTCTTACGATGTTCATCCCGGTTGATCCGCGAAAACAAGAGATACCATTTATTGCCCATTTTAAATAGATCCGGGCATTCCAATAGTTCTGCATCTGTTTCGATTCCATATTTCTCTACTGTCCCTGTGGTCGCAGCGAGCGGTTCAATCATAGACCAACTGCTTAAATCTGTCGACTGATAACGTGCCAGCGTTCCTTTTCCGTCTTTTCGTGTCGTGACTAGCATGACGTAGGCATTGCGGCCTTCATCCCAATAAACCTGTGGATCACGAAAATTATTTTGATCATAGCCCGCTGCAGCCTGCAGCGCCATTGCTGGTTGCTTGGTCCAATTCATTAAATCAGTTGACGTAGCCAACATAATCTTTTCCGCAGGCGTAAAAACATTGTTATGCCCCGTATAGAAACAGTAATACAATGTTCCTTTTTTAATAAAACTTCCTGTTCCGATCCATTCATCCTGACTCCCCACGGCACCCGACGACAAGACTTCGGTATAGCCCTCAAATGTACCGTAATCATTTGTCCGCGTACTATAAATCGGATGCCTGTTGGCATTTTCATACAGATAAAACAAGTAGAACTTGTTATCGTTGGCATTGTAGTAAGGCATGGGATCGCCCACAAACCCCTGCTGGGGTCTGTAAAACCTTTGATAGGGGCCCGCCTCCTGCCCCGAAATACATGCCGTAGAACTATCCACAGGCAGTATTTCCTTGGGCCTATCCAGCCCTATCGAACTCTCGTCCCCATTCTTGCAACTTGTCAACAAGCTTAGCAAGAATACTGTCGGAAGCAAATATATCTTTGGTCTCATGATCTAAATCTTTCTATTAATCCCTGATTAGCTATCATTTTTGCTTTTATAATAACTTGTTTTGTTTGTATTCGATTACTCTTTAGGTAATGCCTTCAATTCGTCCCAGTACATCCGTTGGGTAGGAAATGCCACGGGCTGTCCATTAGGATGCTCATGTGGCATTACCAGTATATTGTTAATGATAGCCTTTCTTCCGGCAGGAATCTGAAAAACCAATTCTTGCCACTCACCGACATGATCTTTCGAATAATTGGCACGCAACCAATCTTTATTCTGTTCGCCATCCGATTGAATTTCCAATTGCACATCACCAGCTACATCTTTCAATACCATCATCGAGAAACGCCCGTATTCTGCCGGATTGATCGTCACTTTATTTGCATTCCAGAGCGCTCCACCGTGCCATCCTTCACCAGTTTTATTGTCCCGTACAAAAGACGCACAGAAGGGTGTTGCATTAATTCCAGTGGTTTTCGGATTGGGATAAGGTGAATCTACCGTACTCACCCCTAACCCGTCGAAATGTGGAACGCTGGTTTCGCCATTATAAATCATAAAGATTTGTTTGGGTTCTGTACCCAATAGGGCAGTTACCGTGTATTGGAAAGTCTGCCCCATATACGCAAGGCTGTATTTTATGGGGGAACTTAAATCTACGGGCCCACTCTGATTGGGCGTTATGCTTGCTCCGGCTGTAAATTCTATCGCAGGTGATAGATTCTTTAGGTCTGTCCCCAGGGGTAGGTAAATTTTAATGCTTTTATTTTTCTGATCAATGATCCCTGCTTTTTCTCCGATGCGGAATGCCGTTATTTCTGCTTTGATTTCTTTGACGGTTACCTGGTAGGTATTAAATAGATTACCATTAAAAACGCGGTAAGTAATCGGTGTTGTGCCAGAAAATGAAAAATTCTGGGCGATGCCTGAAGCTGGAGAAACCTTTGCATTACTGGGCAATTCAATTGTCGGAGCCACCGCCGAAAGATCTGTACCTTCAGGAACCATAACAAGAATGGTACCTTTTGCCTGATCTACTTTCCCAATGGTATTGCCGACCTTGAAAGAAAGTACATCTACATCTGCACTCAAATTGAGTGTACTATCCGCATCACGCTTGCAGGCAGCGAGAAGCCCGATAAGCAGGATGGCAATCCCTACTTTTATATAATTGTTTAATGTGTTCATTGGAATAATTGGTTATGCTAATCGTTCAACAATAAATGCCTGTTTAATAGCCTGGATTTTGTTTGTACAGATACTTACTTAATCTGATCTGTGCTTCGGGAATCGGCAGATATTCATTCCTATCTGCTGTAAAATGTGCCGAGGAATAATAAGATCGACGTGACTTTTCTACATCATAATAGGCATTCATGGCCTGGTCTGCAATTCCCCAACGTACCAGATCAAAGAATCTTCCATTTTCCATTGCAAGCTCCAAGCGTCTTTCCCAACGTAACGCCTTCCGGGCATTTTCTTCGGTCCATACAATATTATCTCCATTTTTGTACGTTTCGATCAGCGTTTTATCATTTGCATATCCCGTAAGTGAGGTGCTATTTTTTGCGCGCGTACGCACTTGATTGATCAATGGCAGTGCTTCAATCGAACGATGCAGCTCGATAAGCGCCTCTGCCCGCATCAACAGCACATCGGCAAAGCGCAATACAATTCGATTCTTTGTATTCGCATAGAAGGGTACCATGGGGACGAAACAATCACAGTCGGGATCAACATTTTCTTTTAACGAGGCGTAAACGGCATACTCCGCCGGATTACGATTCCAGCTTTCTTCGTATGTTCTTTTGCTACTATACTTGTAAGGTAAGCCCGGAATTGCAACTGTATGGAATAACCTCGGATCGTACTTCTCGGAGGTATTAAAGCTATTCAACGCATTATAATTATCCAGTGGTAGACCTTTACCCGTTGTGCGAAACGCATTGACAAGGCTTTGACTCGGTTTATTGAAATCACAACAGCCCAGCCCCATAGGTACAGATAGTACATCAGAAAAATTAACACGCCCAAATTTTGTCCCGTCATCTTTTGAAAACTGAACTGAAAACAGCGCTTCTGTCCCATTTTCATACTTGCCCGGCAAGAAGTTAAATGCAAAGTCGGTTTCCAGCGTATGGTTCGATGAAAGCACAATATCCGTATTTTGTACAACCTTTTCCAAATCTCCCGCATCGATACCCGTCACCATATTACGTTCGGCATTGTCCTGACGGTATCCCTTATACAGGTAAGCTTTGGCGAGATAAGCCGCAGCGGCGATACGATTGGCCCGACCGACCTCCGTTTGCACAGCAGGAAGATGATCTACCGCATATTGAAAATCCGCTACAATCTTTTGCCATAATGCATCGTTGCTTAGGGCTCTATTCGATACGGTTTCATAGCTGTCTACCGGTACATTTTCATCGATATAAGGCACATATTTGAAAAGGATCTTGAGCATAAAGTAAAAATGCCCCCGAAGAAAGCGTGCTTCACCCAGTTTTTCTTCCTTCCCGTCGAAATTGTCCATTTCCTGTATGGTCTTGATTGTTGTATTGGCACGCGAAATTGCAACGTACAATTGAAACCACAATTTATCCAACTCCGCGAAATTGGTTGTAATGTTATTTGAGACCTCAAGAAAATGAAAGGTCTGGATATCCTGTGGTCCCGATCCGCCTTTATATGCATCGTCCGACCGAACCGTACCATAGGGCCATAAGCTAAAAGGGACATCATAATGATCATTGCCCAAAGCGGCATAGGTCGCTGTCAATAATCGTTCTGGCTCTTTAACCTGATCGGAGCTCAGCACACCATTGGGTGTTTGATCCAAAAATTTGGTACATCCTGGAAGTAGTCCAGCAAGAACCATAAGTATCGCTATTTTAGTGGTTATTTTTTTCATCCGTATAAATTATTTATAAGTGTATAGCCTTATTTCTCACCTTTTTAAAATCCAATATTTACCCCAGCTGTCCAGGTCGTTGGAATTGGATACCCCCAGCCTACATTTTCAGGATCTACACCTGTAAAATTCTTTGACTTAACGGTAAATAGGTTCTGACCGGTGACATAGATCCTTAGCCGGCTCATACGCAGGCGTGAGGCTGTTGCTGTTGGCAAGGTATAGCCCAGAGACAGATTCCGGAGTTTCATATAAGATCCATTCTCGATAAAGTAATTTGACAGGCGGCCCTCGTCATTGCTGTTTGTCGTTTGTAAGGCCGGAATCGTGGACGTTGGATTTTGTGGTGTCCATGCATTCAGCAACCGCAGGCCTTTGTTGGAATTGACGTCATCCACACTCCAGAAGTCTGTTTGTTTTTTCAGCCAGTTTTCGACATCTATCCCCTGTACCCCCTGAAAGTATGCCGACAGGTCAAACCCTTTATATTTCAGCACAATATTGAGACTATAGGAAAAATCAGGATGTGGACTACCGATCCAGGTACGGTCCATATCCGTAATCTGTTTGTCCGCATCATAGACGTTGACGTAACGTAAACGCCCTATCCCCTTACCGGTCTGATTGACGTGCGCATCCACTTCGTCCTGATTCTGAAAAATACCGTCGGTGACATAGCCATAGAATGATCCCAGCGGCCGGCCGATAATATTATCTCCCTGACGACCTCCATAGGAGTTTTCTACCGCTTCGGGCAAATGTGTCACCTTGTTTTTATAGGTAGAGAACACAGCCATCACATCATAATCCAGTCCAAACGATGTTTTATTGCGATATCCAGCCGATAGGTCCAAACCTTTATTTTCCATGGAGGCACCATTCGCCCAACGGTAACCACCCTCTCCGACCACACCGATATAGGCTGGATTGATCAACATATCTTTGGTTGCTTTGACATACCAGTCAATCGAACCATAGAGACTTTGATTAAACAATGAAAAGTCCAAACCGATATTCGTCTGCGTTGTGGTTTCCCATTTCAGGTCATTGTTTTCTGTTTGGATTTTGCGATATCCCGACGGTAATTTTCCCGTTCCTGCGCCTGAGAGATCGTATGCTGTGCCATCCACGATGTTCCATGTCGGATCAGCAACACCATATTCGGGAACGAAAAGCGCATAGGTAGCCAGATTACCTATACCTTGGTTACCTGTCTGCCCCCATCCAACACGCAGCTTGAGGTCCGAAATATAGTTTTTCGTACTTGCCATAAAACGCTCGGACGAAATCCGCCACCCCGCTGTTACCGCCGGGAAAGTTGCAAAGCGGTTATTTTTACCGAAGCGGGAAGAACCATCGTGCCGCACGGTGAAGGAAGCTAGATAGCGGTCATCATAGGAATAATTGGCCTTTCCAAAATAGGATAACAGCGAGAATCCCGTAGAGCCACCGCCTACTGCCGCTGTGCCCGTACTCACACCTGGCCACATATACTCAGGTGTCTCTATGGCAAAGGCGCCATCTCCGGCAGTATAGGCATTAAAATTGATATCATTCTGACGGTTCATTTCCATACCGGCAAGCACATCTAAGGTATGTTTATCAATCTGTTTCCGATATGTCGCCGTATTGGACCAAGTCCACTTCATTCCATGGGACTGTTCCATATTAACCCCACTCCGGCTGCTATTCATAAATCCCGAACGATAGGATACTTCCAAATTACGTTTGTAAAAATTACTATAGTCCAAACCGTAACTGGTGCGGACATGCAGACCTTTTATAAGCTGTAGATCCGCATAGGCATTTCCAAACAACCGCCAATAATTATATTTATTGTTCCGGTTATCATAAAGTACACGCATGGGATTATGGCGGTCGTTCATTCCCAATGCTGGTCCACCCCATCCTATTCCATCTACTGTATGGACAGGAATAATGGGCAATGCTTTTAACGAAAGGTCAAGCACATCGCCCGGTACCTGCACTTCACCGGTATTGTTTACCGTAAAATTCTCGCCCACCACCAAGCGTCCATCAAACAATTTATAATCGGCATTCATCCGGGCAGATATCCGCTGGAAATCCGTGTAACGGAGTGTCCCATTATTGTGCAAATAACCTAAGGAGAAAAAGGAACTGGATTTTTCTGTCCCGGAGCTTAATGTCGCATTGTAAGATTGTTGCAATCCCGGTTTTGAAACTTCCTTAAACCAATCGGTATCGGAAGCGTACATGGTATGTTCACGGTCGATATACTTGGAAACAAAAACAGTATTGAGCTGAGGTACGCCATTTGCGTCGTTATTCCATTCAAACTGATAACCAATATTATTTCCGTTGGGGTTTCCGCCATTATTGATGGTGGCCTGCCACAATGCACGACCATATTGTTGGGCATCCAGCACTTTCATGCGATTATTAAAATGCGTACTGGTGGCATAGGCGTCTACTGTAAGTTTAGGGGCACCCATCTTTCCTTTTTTTGTCGTGATGACAATAACACCATTCGCTGCGCGCGAGCCATAGATACTCGCCGAAGAAGCGTCCTTTAAAACCTGAATACTTTCGATATCATTCGAATTGAGTTCATGCATTCCTCCCTGTGTGGGGGTTCCATCAATGACATACAAGGGATCCTGACTACTGTTGATGGAACTGATTCCGCGCATACGCACTGTTGCCGCTCCACTTGGACTACCATCCGAAGTTACGGTCATACCAGCTACTCTTCCTTGCAGTGCTTTCATCGGGTTATTTTCCGGAGCTTTCATCATCTCAGCAACATTAACAACACTCACTGCACCTGTCAAATCCTTCTTACGTTCTGTTTGATATCCTGTAACGACCACTTCATCGAGCCCTTTTTCGGTAGGTGCAAGCTGAATATCGAGGAACTTTCTTCCTGCTACAGCAATCGTCTGGGAGGCATAGCCGACATAGCTTATTTCCAATGTACCCTGATTGCCCGAAGTCTGAAGGACAAATTCTCCCTTTTCATTTGTCTTGGTGGCTATTGTGGTTCCCTTCACCACTAAAGATGCCCCTACTATAGGTGCTGCTGTCCCACTATCCGTAATTCTTCCCCGGATTTCAGTCTGTTGCGCAAATGCGACAACAGAAAAAAGTGCCAAAGACGGGAGCAGCATTGCTTTCTGTCTTGTAAACATAATTGGTTATAAGTAAATGGTTAATGATTTAGATTGATTATTTGATTATGATAGCGGGTAAACTGCTTCGTAAAGAAGCAGTTTACCTACTGTTGCTTCTGAGCTCCATTGAAGATCGGATGCAACCATTGGAATCGATTGATGACCTCATCGTTATATTCAGGACAAGCCCCCCGGCTCTGTGTCACAAATCCACTTAAGGTGGCCGCAAATTCCAGTACTTCCTCCAGCTGAACACCTTCCTGCATCTGAAACCTTTTGGTCAGGAAAGCCGCCAAAAAAGAATCACCACTTCCGATGGTATCTTCTACCTGAACTTTCAAGGCTGGAAAATGATAACTGATATTGTCTTTTTTATAATGATATACCGCACCATCTGCACCATAGGTTACTATTGCCTCCTGAATTGCAAAACGCTCCATGATCAAGTCCACACGCTGCTGATCGGTATAGGCATCCGTTGCGCCATTCCAGTCGGAAATAACATGCAGTTCCTCGGCATTCATTTTCACAAAATCAGCGTATCCCAACAGTTTATGTATTTTTTCCGGACCAAAATAAGGTGTACGCAGGTTGACATCCATCACCCGGAAGCGGGCTTTTTCCAGCAGTAATAGCAAGCTTTGAAAACTTACCTCATCCCGACAGGCCAGACTACCATACACCAAAAAATCCACCGCTGCAACTGCCTCAAGAACAACATTGTCCACCGCTATTCTATCCCAAGCTACAGGATAAACGATATCGTAATGCACGTCGCGTTTTGCATCGATCGAAACCTCTACTGTTGAAGTTGGTAACAGGTCATCGTACTGGAAGAAATCGGTCGGGATACCCAGATCTTCACATACGTTACGCAACTCGTAACCATTATCGTCACGCCCTATGCGCGTTAGCATACGCGTCGTAACCCCCAATTTATTGAGGTGATAAGCCACATTCAAAGGCGCACCGCCTAATTTTTTACCTGTAGGAAGATTGTCCCAAAGAACCTCGCCAAAACAAATACCCTGTATTGATTTATCTCCGTTTTTCATATTTTCTCCTTTTTATACGAAGCTTCGGCCGAGCACCAAAAACCAAGTAACAAATTGATTATTATATTTCCCTTTAAATTCAATGTTGACAATAGATACACACAACATGTTATCACATTGTCTTTGATTAAATAACTTTAGATAGGCGCCAGTCGCGTCATAGCTACTCCGACACCTATTAGCCTAGTCTAGCTAAAGACTAATGCAGATTGATGGTATGCCCAAGATCTTCCAATGATTTCCCTTTTGTCTCCGGCATAAACTTAAGCACATAAACAAGCTGCAGCACCATAAATAGGGCAAAGATCAAAAAGGTACCGCCGCCGCCGAGCATTTCTGTCAAGGCTGGAAAACAAAAAGTGATAATCGCCGCCATCACCCAATGTGTCAAGCTACCAAATGTCTGCCCTTTGGCACGTACGTCGTTCGGAAAAATTTCCGAAATAAACACCCAAATCACCGCACCTTGCGAGAATGCGAAAAAGGCAATGAAACTCATCAGATAGATTGTGATCGCAAACCCCGTCGTTTGGTTGGTATAAAAAGCATGGGAAACGAGTGCTAATGAAACAATCAGCCCGATCGAGCCCACCAACATTAATTTTCTTCTGCCCACCTTATCGATGAAATTGATCGCCAGCAACGTAAAAATAAAATTGACAACCCCTATACCTACTGTCGAAAGCAGTGAACTCTGTGAGCCTAAACCAGCCATTTCAAATACACGGGGCGCATAATATATAATCGCGTTGATACCTGAAACTTGATTGAACAGCGCAAAACAAAAGGCCAATAAAATAGGTTTGGCATTTTCGCGAACGAAGAGTTTGCCTTCTCCTTCGGACTTGTTTTTGGACTCCTGAATTTTTGAAATCTCCAGCTCGTAACCATCCGAATTAATTTTTTTCATAATCCGTGTTGCCTCGGCCAAATTCCCCCCGTGCAGCAGCAACCATCTCGGACTTTCCGGAATGAGGAAGATCAAACAGAAGAATAACAACGACGGAAAGCACTGTACCCCCAGCATCCAGCGCCAGGACTCTTCGCCAACCTGACCGATAAAATAATTGGACAAATAGGCTATCAAAATACCTAATACAACGTTGAATTGAAAAAGCCCTACCAACTTACCCCGCGATGCTGCCGGGGAGATTTCTGATATATAGATTGGTGCCGTTACCGAAGAGACACCAACTCCTATGCCACCCAAAAAGCGGAATAAAATAAATATCGTCCAGTCATTCGCCAGTGCACTACCAATCGCTGAAATAAAGTAAAGGGCTGCAACAGCAAATAAGGTATTTTTACGGCCTAATTTATCGGAAGGCAGTGCACCTAATGCTGCGCCGACAACTGTCCCTATCAAGGCGATGGCCATTGTCAGTCCATGCTGAAACTCACTTAAATGCCAGTGCTCCTGAACGGCCTTTTCTGCTCCCGAAATAACCGCTGTATCAAATCCAAATAAAAATCCGCCTAAAGCCACTACAAAGGACCAAGCTAATACCGTGTTTTTGTTCATGTGATGATCTATAATTGATTAATCCAAATTTAACACGTGCTTCATCTTAACTTAAATTTGGACTTCGCAAAAACATTTATTTATGTAACATTTTCCCAAAAACACTAAAACACTAAAAATCTAACACTTACATTCAATTTACTTTTCAAAACTTTCACTTTTTAAACAGAAAATTTAGAAAATGATACATTTTTGAAGGCTCCTATTTTAGTGTAAAACATACACTAACACAACCACTGTTACCCAAAAAAATCTAAATAATGTATATTCGGATATTTAAGGGGAAAAATCATGGGAAAATATTTCATTTTTAGTGGCATATTGACCTTGCTTCTTTTTTGTGGCTGTCAACCAATGGTCCGGAAGAAAAAGCAGGTCATCGCATTTTCGCAGTGTATCGGAAACGATGCCTGGCGACAAACGATGCTCGAGGAAATGAAAAGGGAACTTTCCTTCAATCCCGATATTGACTTTCTTTATCGCGACGCACATGGCGACAATAATGTACAGATCAATCAAATTCGCGAATTAGTCAAACAGGATATCGATCTTCTGATTGTATCCCCAAATGAGGCCGAGCCACTCACGCCAATTGTGGATTCTGTATTCCAACGCAATATACCTGTCATCGTAACAGACCGTAAGACGTCCTCCGGCCAATATAATGCTTATGTGGGCGCCGACAATCTCGCCATCGGGAAACTGGCCGGTCAATATAGCCGTACAATTTTACAAGGAAAGGGTTCGGTCGGATTAGTCACAGGGCTATCGGGCACCTCGGCTTCAATAGAGCGTGAAAAAGGCTTTATCCAGCAAATTGGAGATGCCACAGCGGTTCGGGTGAGCGGCGTCATTCACGGCGGCTGGGAGAAAAATAAAGCCTATCTGGAAATGCGTAAGCATATAAACGTCATGAGCCAGAGTGATATCATCTTTACATTCAATGATCAGATGGCCATGGGGGTAAAAAAAGCATTGGACGAAGCGCAGATCAAAAAGGACATTAAGATAATTGGTGTTGATGCTCTTCCTGGTCCCGGAAATGGCCTTGAAAAGATCATACAGGGCAAAATGTTTGCTTCCATACTCTACCCCACTGGCGGGGCCGAAGCCATTCGAACGGCCTTGGCTATCATCAACCATCAAAACTACCGCCGCGAGAATATACTCGCAACCTCTGTCATCGATAAAACCAACGCGGAGTTGCTTGCCCTGCAGTCGGATAAAATAAAACAACAGCAGCTCGATATTGACAAAAGACAGGAGTTCATTACGGAACAGAATAAGATTTACCAAAGTCAAAAGTCCGTTCTTAATGTATTGGTCGTTAGCTTGGTGCTAGCTGTTGTCTTTGGGGGAATTTCTATTATCGTGATCAGGAGCAACTGGGAAAAGAACAAACATCTGGAAATCCAGAATAGCGAGATCCTTGCGCAACAAAAACAGATCGTCGAAATGAACAGTCAAATTCAGCAAGCGGCAGAAATCAAAAATAATTTCTTCACCAATATCTCGCATGAATTTAAAACCCCGCTGACCCTTATCATCGCGCCTATCGAGGACCTTGAATTACGAAAAGATCTTACCGAAGAGGTCAGAGAACAGTTGTCGCGCATCAAACGGAATGCAAAAAAACTACAACGTTTGGTCAGCGACCTCATTGATATCCATCGCATCAGTAAATCGAAGATTAAGCTGCATGCGGCCATTGTTTACATTGACCCATTTATTCAGCAGGTAATAGGTAGTTTCAAACCCTTGGTTAAGAAAAACAGGATCTCCGTCAGTTATGTCAACAAAACAAGCTTGAAAGAGGTTTGGATGGACGAATACCTCATGGAACAGGTCTTATCCAATTTATTGTCCAACGCGATCAAACATACGGCGGCAAGTGGCAGAATTGAAATTATATTGGAAGAAAACAATTTCAAAGACTATTTCTATCTACGTGTATTAGATAATGGCCTGGGGATTGCCCCAAGTGATATTGAGCATATTTTTGATCCTTTTTATCAGGGCGCCAGTAGTCGTAATGGCTCCGGAATCGGCCTCGCCTACACCAAACAGATCATCGAACTGCATCATGGCCAAATCACTGTGAGTAGCAAACCCGGCCATGGGTCGATATTCACCCTACGTATGCCAATTGGAAATAGTCACTACGAGCCCGCTGAACTGGCCGATTTCGACAAAGGAGAAAAACCACTGTTTCAACAAGACGACATATTGGACGCCACACGAAAGATGGTAGACAACAATCTTTCTTTTCGATCCAACAAATCAAAAAGTATTATGGTCGTAGAAGATAATGATGAAATCAGAGATTATCTCCGCTCCCTCTTAGAAAGGGATTATAATCTTTTCCTGGCAAAAGATGTGCAACAAGCCAATGGAATGTTGAAGACCCATTTTCCAGATCTAGTCATTACGGATATTATGCTTCCTGATGGTAGCGGTCTGGATATTCTAAAGGACATCAAAGCATTTTATCAGACCGCACATATTCCCGTCATCTTATTGAGTGCACTCGCCAATGAAGATACGATGCTCGAAGGAAGTAAATTGATGGCCGATGACTACATTACTAAACCTTTCAATGCCGAATTACTGCGGACACGGATTTCAAACATCCTACAGTCACGCCATCAGCTTAAAGAAAAATACAGCAGCAATGTGGAACAGTTTGATAACGCTCAAGCTGAGCAGGTCAATGATAACGATAGACGTTTTCTGAACAATTTTTCCGCGATTGTCGAATCCAAATTATCAGACCCGCGATTGAGTGTCGATGGCATTGCCAACGAGCTTCATCTCTCCCGCGTGCAGCTCTACCGTAAAGTCAAACAGTTACTTGACTGCAGCGTCAATGAATACATTATCGAGCGAAGATTAAAGAAAGCCAAAAGCCTTATGGCTGAAGGACTAAACATCAACGAGATATTTAGCAGTGTCGGTTTTTCCTCCGCATCCTATTTCGCTTCGGCCTTTAAAAAGAAATATGGCCAGTCTCCGAGTACTTATAAAAAAGAACTTGATAAAAAATAGCCGATCAGGTGTGCCTACAAATTAAAACTGTCCTTTCCGCTTGAATAAGTAAAAACTGATCAATAGAAATATGACGAGCATCAGCATGTTGCTATAGTCTAGTCGTGCAAAGGAATCATTCTCGGACATGATATTCATTACCGCATTATAGGCACCTGTATAAGGGATAAAATCCGAAAAACTTTTCTGTGCGACAAGCACGGAAAAGACCAACATAAACATGCCTACTCCAATTGGGTAGATAAAACTTCTGAACAATAGGCTCAGGGCAAGCTGAATCATAGCGATAGCTGAGAGCGTAATAAAAAGTTTCAAAAACGTATAAAAGATTACGACCCTAAAATCATAATTCTGAAACCCCAGTACGGGGTAAATCAGGCTGAGCAGATAACCACTGATCAGAAATGCAGCGTAAGCAAAGAGTATTGAAAACAGTAAGGTCAACAGGATAAAGACGGCTTTGGAAAAGAAAATATTCGATTTACTGATGGGTAGGGTAAAGAGTATTTTATAATTGTTATTCTTATACTCGACATCACAACAGGCATAGACGAATAAAGCGACCAGGATGGGATAGAGCAGGTAAAAAAACTGAAAAACATATCGGCCAAGCAGAAGTTTCCAAGGGTTAGGAACCGCCATTGCCCCTCCTGAATCCATAACATCATAAATAATATAACCGGCAATCGCAAAAACGAGCACCATAGGAACGATAAGTACCCCAAAAATTTCCCTATTACGCAAGAGTTTGTACTTTTCCGACAAGAAAGCAGTATAGTATGTATTAGTCATTGACACGAGTGATAAGGTTTATAAAAATTTGTTCAAGATCAGCACTACGGGATTCCAATCCATAAATATCAATCTGCTTTTCGACCAAAGATTTGATCATAAAATCAAATTGCAGATCATCGCCGATAGTGACGGCAACGTTTTCCCCTTCGATTTTAACACCAGAAAAACCGCTATTTCTTAAAACCGAAGCTGTTGCTTCGGGACTGGCTGTACGTAGGTACACTTCTCGGTCAACCTGTCCCAGCAGCTCCTGTTTGGTTCCCTGGAAAATCATTTTCCCACCTTCAATGATACCAATGTGTGTCGCTATTTTTTCAAGCTCACTCAAAATATGACTCGAAAGAAAGATCGTTTTTCCCTGTTCGTTGAGATGACAAAATAAATTGCGCATTTCGACAATTCCCTGTGGATCGAGACCATTTAATGGTTCGTCCAGGATAAGCAATTGCGGATCATGAAAAATCGCCATCGCTATTCCCAGCCGCTGTTTCATCCCCATGGACAGGGCACTGGCTTTTTTCTTCTTTTCCCGATGAAGATCTACCATTTCCAATACTTCATCAATGCGTTTGTTGCCTTTTTTGTGGATGATATCCAAGTACTTTAAATTTTCAAAAACGGTCAATTTCGTATAATAGCATGGGGCCTCAATCAAGTTTCCAACATTGGCATAAACACCTGTCGGATGTGCCTTTAGACTATTTCCCTGAATAAAAATCGTATCTGCCTGATCCTCCAAAAGACCTAAAAGCAATTTGATTGTTGTGGATTTTCCCGCCCCGTTTCGGCCGAGATATCCATAAATACTCCTGTCTGGGACTTGTAGGCTAATATTATCCAAGATTGTTTTTGCGCCTATTTTAAAGCTAAGTTGTTGTGTTAAGATACTTTCCATGCTGTTAGCGGTAAATTGGATCTTTATTGATATCGATATAGAAAATGCCATCGATAAACTCGTGCCATTTTCTTTCTTCATCAATCCCCTGATTAATGACTGAACTAAAACGTTGTTTTAACATGCTATTGTTGGGCAACTGACGAAGATCCAAAAAGAAATAGGGTGATTTAGTGGCATGAAATACATTTTCCACGGCCAACTTACCCACTCTATCGACAACACGGCCAGTTTTATCATATCGTCCATAGGAAGTAAAATCCAGACTATACGCTTGAGCACCGTATTTACGCTTTAGATAAGTCCCGAGGGGCCGATAATCTTTATTGTATGGCGCAGAAAAGCTATGAATATTGGCACACCAGACGATAATCTTTTTGCCGGCGTAAAGCGAATCGATCTGATAGGTTAGATTTTCCGCCATCAGTGAATCTCTAAAATGCATGCTCTGCATCGACCCAGTTTTATAGCGCCAAGATTTGTCAAAGTTGTGCCTCATATCAGACAGATATCGGCTATAGATCAGATGCTCCGAGTCTTTTACGCCGCTGAGGATCCTGCGGTTCAACTCATCCAGTTCTGCCAGGAACTGTTTTTTTTCGTTCGCATTGAGCCGTTTACTGGCAAAAGGTTCATAAGTTAGATACTCCAACCTGTTGCTATTTTTTTTCAATAACGGATATTTGGTTGAATCTATCCCATTTTTAAGCAGGAAATCCTCCAATAATTTTACGCGTAGATTTGATAAGCCCCTGCCTGAAAATTGGATATCAAATCCGCCGAGGATCATTGGACGCTCTGTTGATTTTGTTTTTTTATAATACGTTAAGAGGGGCTGATTTTCCTGATTTTGCCACCAGAAGTCAAATAGTCCAGTACCACCGATCGTTTTTTCCTGCGACTTATCCATCAGGGTATCCATCTGTGCATTCATCATCCACATATCATACTGCCCTGCCTCATATAAAACAACATCATAATCCAGATGTTCGTGGAGATAACGGATGATCCTGGCTTTCGCTTTAAAAGTTTCGCCATCATTGTGCATCATTTCTCCCAACATCAGGATTCTATTGTTTTTTAGCATAGCATCAAAAAAACTTAAATCCGAAAAATTACTATCGGTCATTAAGATACTTTTGACGTCTTGTTTATGACGATTTACTTCGTTCAATACTATCGTAGCGTTGGTTACGGGCATATCATCATAAACAAGTTTATTAAACGATAAGATTAAGATAATCGTTACCGCAAGTGCGCATAGAACACTTCTCATTTATCTCAGTTTATATAATTCATAATTGATCTATCTACTGCGTATCACGCTAAAGTAGGACGTATTTTAATATATGATGATCATTTTTTCTTTTTCCATAAAAAATTACACAAAAAAAATTAGAAATATAGCATGACAATAAAAAGGCGGTTAATCTTTATATTCAACTGCGGTAAAATTATCTATTCAAGGCTTATTAATACTTTATTAATGGACTATTAATTGGGTTAATCGATATTTAACGGCATAACTTAATTATAAATCGATATGATAGCTAAAACGCTCAAATTCCATCTTCTTGGCATCTGTCTACTTTTTTCGGTAGGCTTACTATTCGCACAAAAACAATACGACTCGTATAGCGGCCTTGTTATGGCCGGCTACCAAGGCTGGTTCAATAGTCCTACGGATGGTGCAGACCGCGGATGGTACCATTACCGTGGAAAAAACGGATTCCAACCCGGTTCTACAAATATCGATTTTTGGCCCGACGTCAGCGCCTATCAAATAACCTATGACAGTCCTTTTATGACAAAAGAGGGAAAGCCCGCTAAACTCTATAGCGCACATGATTATTCTTCCGTCAACCTTCATTTTAAATGGATGCAACAATACGGAATCGATGGCGTATTTATGCAACGATTCGTGGGTGAGATCGCTAACCCCAGTGGTCACAACCACTTCAATACAGTCTTGACTTCGGCTATTCGTTCAGCCAATGAATTTGACCGCGCAATCTGCGTCATGTACGACCTTAGTGGCATTAAAGATGGTGACGACAAAATCTTAATGGACGATGTAGCCGCCCTTGAAAAAGAATGGAACCTCAAAAAGCGTGATCGCGCCAAAACCTATCTTTTTCATCATGGCAAACCACTGATTGCCGTTTGGGGTATCGGATTTAACGACGGTCGCAAATATAACCTCAAAACAGCCGAACGTATTGTCAATTACCTCAAACAAAACGGCTATAGCGTGCTTCTTGGCGTACCGACTTATTGGCGTGAATTACGCCAGGATACTGAATCCGATCCATTTTTGCATGAACTCATCAAAAAATCAGATATCATTATGCCTTGGTTTGTTGGTCGATATAATCAGGCCGGATTCGATCAGTTCAAATCCCTGATCAAAGATGATATGGACTGGTGCAAACAACATCAAATCGATTATGCTCCACTTTGCTTCCCTGGATTCTCCTGGACGAACATGACTGGGAGTTCACGTGCCTTTGTCCCACGTGATTCCGGAAATTTCTTATGGAAACAATTACAGTATAACCTCTCAATTGGTGCCCAAATGCTCTACATCGCCATGTTTGATGAAGTCGACGAAGGTACCGCCATATTCAAGACACTGCATCAAAAAGATGTCCCACTTAATGGAACAGGTTCATTTGTCGGTATTGAAGATAATCTTCCAAATGATCATTATCTTTGGTTAACCGGACAGGCAAGCAAATACCTAAAAACCAAAACCTCAGTCCCCGTAAAACAACCGAAAAGAAACTAAAAGATGAAAATAAAAACGCTCCTATACTGCGCACTGCTACTGATGGGCAACACAACAATTAAGGCACAGCAGTCCACTAAAATAATAGATGCCCCAGCTAGTCAGCGGCAACATAAGATCACGCAATTCTGGACAGACCGCACACAGATTCAGTCGGCAGCAAGTCTTTCCGCAGGCCCTTTAACGTTATGCTATGCACGCCCCGCAGGAGTTTGGGAGGAAGCGCTACCGCTCGGTAACGGTCAGCTCGGTGCTATGTTTTTTGGTGGTGTCGCCGATGAACGCATCCAACTGAACGAAAGTACGCTTTGGGCCGGTCATCCGCAGGATCCCAATAATCCCAAGGGGAAAATGTATCTGCCCCGCATACAACAACTTCTTTTTGAAGGTAAAAATAAAGAAGCAATCGACCTTGCAGACACAACTTTGATGGGCTTACCCAAAAACATCAAACCCTATCAGTCGCTAGGCGAACTATGGTTTGATATGCTCCATCTTAAAGCTGAACAGTATATGCGCTCGCTTGATCTTGAGCGTGCATTGCAACAAACAAGCTACGTGTATAATGGCGTCAAGTTCTTTCGCGAGTCATTCATTTCAGCACCTGCCAACGCGATGGTCATCCATTATACAGCAAACAAGAAACAGGCACTCGATCTAAACTTCACCTGGAAAAGAGCCCAAGATTTCAGTTGCACGGCTGATCCGACAGATCCCAAACAATTGCTACTTCAGGGTCAGATTGGCCAATCTGCTCATGCCCATGAGCGCGGAACAAAATTTGCCGCAATTGCAAAAGTAATCCTTAAAGGCGGTAAACTTATCAATGCCGACGGCCGCATAGCGATTACCGGAGCAGATGAGATTACCATCATCGTCACCGCTGCTACGGATTATCCCGGATTGAAGCATATCGCCTATCCACAAACCCCGGTGGATATTGATCCACTTGCAAGCTGCCGCAAGGTAATCAGTAGCCTGAACAAACAGCATTATCAACAGTTAAAACAAGCTCATATAGAAGATTACCAACAGTATTTTAATCGGGTCAAGTTGAATCTTCCAGATCCGGAACAAGATAAACTCGCAAAACTACCCACCGATTCACTCATTCGGTTGACAAAAGAATTGCAAAAGGTACCTAATACCTTAGTCAACAAATTCTTTCAGTTTGGTCGTTACCTTTTAATCAGCAGTTCACGTCCAGGACATATGCCGGCAAATTTGCAGGGCTTATGGGCTTGGCAGATGGATCCACCTTGGAATGCTGATTTTCATACCAATATTAATTTGCAAATGAACTATTGGCCTGCCGAGGTAACCAATCTTTCTGAATTGCATAAGCCCCTATTTGACCTGACGAAGGCATTAATTCCTTTTGGTGAGCGTACCGCAAGCAAGCTCTATGGAGCTAAAGGCTGGGTGGTACATCATCTCACCGACGCCTGGGGCTACACAGCTCCAGCCGATGGCGTACAGGGCATTTGGCCCATGGGATCGGCCTGGATGGCGCAGCACCCCTGGGAACATTATAACTATACTGGCGACCGAGAATTTTTAAAAGTCCAGGCTTATCCTATTATGAAAGGAGCGGCTGAATTTATTTTAGATTTTATGGTCAAAATCCCCCAAGGTAAATCATTTTCCGGTTATTGGACCACCAACCCTTCACATTCCCCTGAGAATAGTTTTATCCTACCATCGGGTGAAGTTTCCAGTTTTACCTACGGTGCCACCATGGATACACAGATTATCCGCGACCTCCTACAAAATTGTGTTGAAGCCACAAAGCTCTTAGATTGCGATCCTGATTTCAGACAACGCTGTCAAGCTGCCTTAACCAAACTTATTCCAACACAAATCAGCAAAGAAACAGGCCGCATTATGGAATGGATCGAAGATTATAAAGAAACAGAGGTAAATCATAGGCATACCTCACATTTATTTGGTTTGCATCCGAGCAACCAGATTTCAATCGTTAATACGCCCGAACTAGCCGAAGCTGCAAAAAAGACGCTATTAAGTCGGGGCGATCATGGTACAGGTTGGAGTCTAGCCTGGAAAATCAATATGTGGAATAGATTGCATGACGGAGAACATGCCTACCGCTTATTGTATAACCTGATCAGTGACAAGACACTGCCCAATCTGTTCGATAATCACCCACCTTTCCAAATTGACGGGAACTTTGGCGCGACCGCAGCCATTGCCGAAATGCTGCTGCAAAGTCAGGTCAGGGACAAAAACAACAATTACCTCATCGAGCTGCTACCCGCTCTAAGCCACAACATGGATCAGGGAAGCGTAACCGGACTTAAAGCAAGAGGAAATCGTACGGTGAATATACAGTGGGAAAACGGTAAGCTTAAGAAAGCCGAAATCCTACCCAGCAGTAATGGTCCGGTCTGTATCAGCTATGCAGGTAAACAGATCGAACGGAATGGAACAAAAGGTACAGCAGTCTTGATTACCCCCGATATGTTTCAATAAGGGAGCATCCATATTTGAGCTGCTTATCAAAGTTTTGGTTATTCGATTTAAAGCAAGGCGAATATCCTACCGCGTATAGACAATAGGACAAAGCTATCCATAAACAAAAGCGCTGTTGATCGATGATCAACAGCGCTTTTTACCTTTTTTACTTTCTGACATACACATGCCGGTAAGCAAGCTTTGTTAGTTTCCCTTTCCCCAATTTCGATTTGCTCTATCCCCCATCACAAATTCCAATGTGCCACCTTTCAGCACATCGGCATGGGTCAGCTGTGGAACGTTCAGCGGCTGCCCGTTTAATTTCGCCGATTGAATGTATTTGTTTTTTGCAGATGCATTCTTGCCGATAATTACAAAAGACTTGCCATTAGGAAGCTGTATGCTCACTTTCTGAAAAAATGGAGATCCGATGCTGTAGGAAGTCAAACCTGGTGTTACAGGATAGAAGCCCATTTGGGAAAAGACCACAAAAGCAGACATCCCGCCACCGTCTTCATCACCCGGTACCCCCATAAGATCGTTTCTAAACCACTCACCGATCAGTTTATGTATCCGTTTCTGTGTCATCCAAGGTTGTCCGGCGTAATTGTAGAGATAAGGAATATGCAAAGCCGGCTCGTTCGCCATGGAAAATTGTCCAACATTACCTGTATGATCTGGAAGCTGTGCATAAAAATCAAATTTCGACCGACCCAAAGGCTGCTGAAACATCTCATCGAGGTACTTGACAAACAATTCATTTCCCCCCATCAATTTGATCAGATCCGGAATGTTGTGTTGTACATCCCAGCGATAGATCCAGGCATTGTTTTCACCATAATACTCCCGTGCTCCTTGTCCGCCAGAAAACACATAATCAAAAGGCATGATGAAATTTCCTTTGTCATCTTTGGGATGGAAAAATTTGGTCTGTTCGTTGAAAAGATTTCGATAATTGAAAGATTGCTTCATAAAGAGATCATAATCAGCCTGAATACCCAATTCTTGAGCAAGCTGTGCCAAGCACCATAAGTCGTAAGAGGTACCCAAGGTTACAGCGACCGGTTGTCTCCGTTCAAAACCGTTTACCTCTGGTATCGTTTCTTTTTCACCTGGATATAATGCTGGAATATAGCCTTTCTCCTTAAAAAACTCGTCTAATTTCCCCGCGGCTTTACCCGACCAAGGAGCTAGTGTCTTTTCTGTAATCGCACCTTTTGCTGCCAGATAGGCTTTCTTGATATCAAAATTACGCACTCCTTTGCGGTAAGCATCCAACAAAGTTGCTACACCATGATTGGAATTCATCCGTCTACTATCACCGGTAATCTCAGGGAAAGTAGGCAACCAAGGCTGCTCCATTTGTTCAGACATCCGGACAAAAGAATTGAGGATCAAGGATTCTGTGCCAGGATCTAACAGTACCCGCAATGGATGATGTGCACGGTAGGAGTCCCAGATCCAGTCATCGGTAAAAAAAGGTTTGCCCTCGTCCTGATGTACCTTACCGTCGAACGCACTATAATAACGTCCATCCTCAGAAATATTGACTGGCCTTTCGTAGGTGCGGTATAAGGAGGTATAAAACACATGTTTATTGGACTCATTGTCGCCTTCCACAGCTATTTTACCTAAAGCGTCGTTCCATATTTTACGGCCTTTTTCAGCTAGCTTCTTTTGATCAAAGTCGCTGATTTCACGTTTTAAATTGGCTTTTGCTTGTGCGACATCGATAAATGAAACACCATATTTCATGCGCAAGCTAGTCCCTGCCTGATTAAACTCCAATACCATACACGAATTCTTACCTGCAGTTTCTGTTGCATTTTCCAGTTGTTGGCCTTGCAGTCGCTTCACCGCAACTGGCTTGGATTCGGGAATCGCATAAATATACACGTGCGTACCATTACCAATATCCTGTGTACCTGAAAGTCCCTGTCCGTCCCATTGAAGTTTCCCTTCCTGTGAGTTGAACTGAAGGTATTTTGTCGAAGTTGTCGGAAACGTAAAGGTATACATCCCCGACTGATGCGACAGCGCATAGTCTACCTGAATATTCTCTTGATCCAATAGCACCGAATAGGCATACGGATGCATTTCCTCCTGATCGTAACTATACAGTTGTACCGGTTTCAAACTGCCTGGCAATTTCACCATGGGACTAAGATTGAAAGCCGATTTTCCACGATGGCTGGTAACGATAAGCGGCAGACCAAACAGACGGTCTGACGTATAGTCTCCCCGCTCAGGGTAAACGCGCAAAAGGCTGTTTGGCAAGTGGACCGTTGGGTAGGTTGGCACCAATAAATGGCTGATGTTTCCCATATAAGGATTGACATAGTCAACATAATCTTTCGTCATTTTAGCTTGGGAAAAACCTTTTAGCATACTGACCGAAAGAAGAGAACAGCAACATATTGTGCGTAACAATGTATTGGTTTTACGTTTGATATTCTTCGTTAGCATTTTAAACAATTAAGTGTTCGATGGTTTAAGGGCGAAACAGTTGTTCCGCCCCTAAAGTTAATTTTTTTTGGCAACATATCGTCTTCGTGTCCATCGATTATTTGGGACCTGTCAATAAGCCAGTCTGCTTTACCTTCTTGATACTGCCATCCTTATTGTACTCCAAGCGGTCTACGCAGATGGAACGAAGCCAATCGTTGAATTCGCCATTTTTTTGTGACAATTCACTGTTATGGTAGAAAGCGTACCATTTACCTTTAAACTTGACAATGGAGCCATGGTTTGTATAGCTATTCGTCGGATCCATATAGATGCCCATTGATTTCCATGGTCCCATTGGACTATCACTTACCGCATAGCGCATACGGTTATCTCCTTTTACTCCATCTTTCCAGTTCTCATCGTGATTGTCAGAATAGGACAGATAATATTTTCCATTATACTTGTGTACCCATGAAGCTTCGTGAAAATCTTCCAAACCTTCCATCTTTTGCAATTCACCATCAATCTCCATCATATTGTCTTTGAGCTTACCTGCTTTACAGACACCACCGCCCCCCTGATAAAAATAGGCCTGTCCATTATCATCGATAAAGATATGTGGATCAATAAGTGCTTCGGCACCTTTTACATAGCCCTGTACCACAAAATCTTTTGCTGGTGATTTACTCGTAGCTACACCAATTTTCCAGGTCTTATTCCACTCCGTACCACTTGGGTGTGGAAAATAAAAATAATAAGTACCATTTTTATAGACACAATCCGGAGCCCACATAAATCCACCTTCTTTTCTACCCCATGGGACTTGTGAGGCGCGTAATATTTCGCCATGATCGGTCCATGTTTTCATATCCGCCGTCGAAAACACATGGTACTGATCCATCAGATCGCAACCTTGAGGTGGAGCAATATCATGTGAAGCGTACACATACAGGCGGCCATCGGCCCATACCCGTGCCGAAGGGTCTGCGGTATACATATGTTTGATAAATGGATTATCTTGCGCCTGCAAGTGTGTGGCAAAAAATAATGTCATGCCCAATAGGCATCTGGAACCTGCTTTAATAAATTGTTTCATCCGAATAATTATTTAGTATTGAGTAGTAGTAGCGGGCACCAAGTCCCGCTTATTGTTTAGATTCTTTACTTAAGGTACTTTAATAACCTCCACTTCCGAATAATTGAATTTTTCGTAGGTGTCGCGCACTTTTGCACCCATCCGTACATAATAGGTGTACCCTGATTTCAATGGAATATCCTTGATCGTGTAAGTTTCCTTTCCTTCTCCGGTCTGCATATTGCCAATATTTTCCCAGTTTTGATTGATCAAAGCGCGATATTCATCCTTATAATACGCATCAATACGGTTGCCAGCCCCACAGTATGGTGTCAGACTCAGGAATGGGCGAACCTCAATCACTTGCGGCAATCCACCCGTAATAGGTGCGGCAAGCGTACAGGAGATTTCCAGTTTATTTTCGGCTTTTAAGGTCCACTTCACGTTTTTGATCTGTAGGTAGGGGGTCACCTCAAAGTTTTGCTCTGCATTAGCCCCCAGTTGGTAACCTTCGATCTTCTGTGCTGGCCAAAATGCGCCACCATAGGGCTGGAGGGTATACGTTGCCTGAAAGAGTTTTGTATGGTTATACGATCCGTCCTGCTTGACGGCGATATCCTGCGGTGCGGGATTGTCGCTCCAACTGGTTTCTAGCAAACGGATGCTAAATTCGCCCTGTCCGGTCAGGAAGGGTTTATTCGTTACCTTATCAATGACCTGTCCTTTCATACTCGCATTCGGGCCATCGTAATTATCTGTTTTCGAACAGGCATTTAAAAATAACAAGCCTGTCAATGCTGTAAATAAATATATCGTTCTCATTTCCGCTCGGTTAGTAAATAGGGTTCTGTGGATATAGATTAGGGTTTTTGTTCAGTTCTCCACCCGGAATAGGTTCATAATACCATTTCTTTTCAAAGTTGAACGTCTTGTTCCAAGGTTCCTTTTCGCGAATAAAAATAAAGGAGTTGATCCGTTCGCCGCCCGGAGCATATTTCAGTTCATCCAATACAAGGTAAGGCATCAGCGAATTGGGTACAAAGTTATTGAGCTCCACATCTGCAATGCGCCATCTCCGCATATCCCACCAATGGTGGTTTTCAAAGCAAAGTTCACGTTCGCGCTCCTCACGTATAAATTGCAGATTTCCATCCAAGGGATAACCATATTTACCGGAGAGGTTTGCCGAAGCAGCTGTAAAGAGATAAGGCTTGGCACCAGCACGATTACGGATCTGCGCGATGTATTGAAATGCTTCCTGTTTAAGTGCTTCATCATTTTTGATCAGGCCAAGTTCATAAGCAGCTTCTGCCTTATTCAAAAGTATCTCAGCGAGCCTAAAGACCTTCCAGGGTTGTGTACTGTTATATAACTTCACATCCTTGGTAGACATTTTATAGTTAATGTATTTACGGATGTAAAATCCAGTTCGGGTATTGTTGGCATGTCCATCTTTCCACATGCCATGCTCGCCTGTTATGTTGATCTTCGTACCATTGTAATCAAACAGGCTATTTTTGGGGCCAGCCAAGATTCGATTTGACTCGCTATTTATCGCCGCAGTACCCGCGCCCATCTGTGCATCAGCAGCCTTACCGGGAAAGGTTTTGTAGAGTCCACGCTGAATATCAAAACTCCGTCTTTCGGCGCCTTCGCGCAATTCCATTCCCGAGAAGTAAAATGTGGCCCGCTGACGAGGTTCCAAATCGGCATACAGCTGTTTACGGTCCGTATAGCGTACTGGTTTTCCACCGGCATCAGTGATTGGAAGTTCACCGAATAACTCCACGACATTCAATACGGGGTATGCCGCAGACTCATTGTCACTCGAAAAGGTCGGATTGGGTAAGTGTGTAGCGTCATAGCTATGTTTGAGACGGTTGTTGTGCGGTGCGGTCAGACTATACTCCTTGATCAGAATATCCTCAGGGCTGTCTAAGTCCAAAAACAAATTTACGTAGTTGAGTTCCTTATCCTGTGCATTTTTATTGTACAGACTGTACGGTCCTGCCAGCACGGTTGTTGCAGCATCATAAGCCTGTTTGAAGAACCATTCCGCTTCTTCCTTTTTGATACCTACCAACTGCTTGTCTGTGGCATCGCCAGAGAGATTGCTATACGAACTATATTTAGCAATACTACCGGCATACAACATGGCGCGGGAAAGTAGAGCTGCTGCCACATATTTGTTGGCGCGGCCACGTTCGCTGCTTCCAGACATCATTGAAATAGCCGCCTGCAAGTCTTCATTGATAAAATGATAAACCTCAGATTCTTTATTTCTGCTAACCAAGAGCTGTTCTTTATCAGCTGTTGGATCCTGCACGTCTTTTATAATAGGTACCCCACCGTAGCGCTTAACCAAAGCAAAATAATAGAAAGCCCGTAGGAAATGGGCTTCCCCAAAGATCTGGTTGTACCCCTGCTCGGTATAATTGGCTTTGTATTTAGGCAGGCCTGCAATCAGGGTATTGACATTCCGGATGCGATCATATGGCCAGTAACCAAAGCCCTGTGCCCCAGCTACCCCCCAAAATTGTCCGGTCATCTCGCCACTCATGGCCGCAAGCGTTTCCGAATTTTGCCAATAATTGTCCCATCTAAATCCTCTTTCAGGATGATATACAAAGTCTTCTATGGGCAGATAGCTGTACATTCCAGCGACATATTTACGTGCTCCAGCTTCATTTCCAAAAAGCGCATCTTCACCCAATACCCCTAGTGGATCCAGATCCATTTTTTTACAGGATTGCATGCCCGAGCACAGAAAAAGGCCAATAATTGCTATAGCGATTGATTTTTTCATGTTTTGTTCGTTTTGAGATTAAAATTTAATGGATGCTCCAATGTTGTAGGTTTTATTGATGGGATATTTGTACACATCAATATCACCCGATGAAGAACCTCCGGCAGACCCTGGGTGCTCGGGATCGGTATATTTGAGACCCGTCCATGTCAACAGGTTATAAGCACTCGCATAGATCCTTAGATTCTTTATTTTTAATGTCTTCAACCATTGTTGCGGGAGAGAATAACCCAGTTCTAAGGTTTTCAGACGCAGATAGGAGGCATTTTGAACCGCCCGGGTTCCTTCGGCCATGGCAGAGCCAGTAGAAGGATAATATCCAGCAAACCATTGTGTGCTTGGGTTAAATAGATCGGCACCAGCATCAACTGGTCTCCAGCGATCCAAAAACTGCGTCAAAGCACCACCGTCAAACTGCAGTGGTCCTGCCAGTACCTCACTATACTGTACATACACTTTTGCAGCACCCTGAAAATTCATCGTTAGATCCAGACCACGCCACGATCCTCCTAAGGTAAAACCATAGTTGATCAAAGGCATATTGTACGTTGCAATAGGATGATTGTCGGCATCGTTGATCACTCCATCGCCGTTCCAGTCCTGATAGTAATAATCACCAGGCAATGTGCCGCTGCTTACCAATGTTGGGTGGTTATAAATCTGTTCATACGATCCAAACTGTCCGGCGTACTCCTTGCCCCACCAGATATCCTTATTACGATTAGAATAGCGGTTACGCCAGTTGTCGTACGAATTACCCGCTTTTGATTCTACGCGGTTTACAAATTGACTCTTGGTAGAAGAGACCTGCGCATTAATAAAATAATTGAAATCATTGATCTTATTGCGATGTGTCAAAGAGAGCTCATAGCCGAACGTGCGATCGCTTTCCAGATTTTCCTGCGGTAGGTTGGCACCAACAGTACCAGGGATCAAGTCAAGGCTTGTCGCCAGAAGGCCTGAGCGATTACGGTTAAAATAATCAAAAGTCAAGCCCAGCTTGCCGTTCCATAGATCCATGTCTAAACCCAGGTCAGCAGTTTTGGAAGTATACCAGGTGAGATTAGGGTTGGGAATTGCTGTAGGCAGGGCCCCATTCACGAGGTTTCCACCAAAGATCCACCCCGTTTCATTGGGTTCCAGTGCATAACCAACGATGGTTGAAGGGTAATTACCTGCCGAACGGTCATCCCCGAGCTTACCATAGGATGCCCTTATTTTTAAGTTATTGATAAAATTGTAGTTGTTTTTAATAAACCCTTCCTCGCTGATACGCCAACCCACCGAGGCTGCCGGGAAAAATCCCCAGCGTGATTCTTTTGGAAATTTAGATGAGCCATCATAACGAAAACTAAATTCGGCAATGTATTTACCTAAGTAATCGTAATTGAACTTACCGACCAAACCTCGTGCTGTACGTTCGCCAATACCTTCCATATTTGCCAATTGGTTCTTGTCCTCTCCAGCAAATAGATATTCCGAATTGACCATGATCTCCCGCTGTGCATAGAAGCTATCCCATTTGTTATATTCTTCGACGAAAAGCAACAAACCGGAGACCTGGTGTTTTTCGGCAAAACGACGGTTATAATTCAACGAGAACTGCATCAGAGAATGCGTATCCGGATAGGAACTCCGCCTCACGGTCGTAGGAGCATTTTTCTCATGTGCATTATACTTTTCAGGGGTTATAATCTGGCCGTTACCATCATAGACAGGTGGTGTATAGCTATATAAAAAATAGGACTTTTTGAAATCCGTATTGTCACTGTACTTGAAATCATAATTATAGGTTGCCTTCGCATTTAAGCCTTCCACAAAGGGTACTTTATAGTCTAAAGAGATGATACCGTTGAATTGCTTACGTAAAAATTTACGATAGCCAGTCTGTTTGGAGTCCGTTACCACGACCGGATTTTCGTTATCGATCATCTCAAAATTCGGATAAAGGGGATTGTCGTTGACATAGATCGGCACAATAGGTCTTTGTCTCCAGGCCTGTTTGTAGACGGCCCAGATATCCGTACGTGGTTGGTTGGTCTCATCGGCATACCCGCCCACATCCAAAGATGCTTTCAGACGATCTGTGATCTGCGCATCGATGTTGGAGCGGAAATTCCAGCGATTATAATTGAGGCTCTTGCTTTTGTAAGCGCCCATCTGATCCATATGGCCCAGGTTGAAGAAATAATTAACTTTCTTGCCGCCACCGTTGATGGAAAGATTGTGCTGATATTGTGGTGATACTTTGTCAAATGCCGCATCGACATAATTGGATGTCTTTTTTGTGCCGTTCTGATACGCTTCAAAATCTGCCGGTCCAAAAATATTAGGCATCTTCGCCGGATAATTACTATTAAAATCGCGACCTATCTGTTCATTTTTAAGCTGCATATAGGCAAGGGCATCCACCGTATTGGGAACATAAAGAAACTTTTGCCAGGCCCGATTATAGGAATAGTTTATTTCAAAGTTTCCATCTTCATTGCTTCCCCGGCGTGTGGTCACCAAAAGAACACCATTCGCCGAGCGCACACCGTAAACAGCTGCTGAAGCATCCTTTAATACGGATACACTTTCGATTTCATTGGCATCCATGCGTGACAGATAATCTTTATCACGGGGGATTCCGTCAACCACAATCAGGGGCTCACCCATTCCGCGGATGTCGATATTTGATTCAAATGATCCCGGTTGGCTCGACTGTTGGCTGATACGGACACCGGGCATCTTACCGGCTAACATATTGACCACATTTTCATTTTTTGTTACTGTGATTTCTTTATTGTTCACCGATGATATCGCCCCTGTTAACGAAGCCTTTTTCTGCGTGCCATACCCCACAACCACGACCTCTTCCAAGCTTGTATTATCTTCGTTGAGCAACACATCCATGAGGCGTTGTTGCCCAACGATCATTTCAGTCTTGCGGTAACCGACAAAAGTGATCACGAGTTTATCTCCCGGCGATGCGCTAATCTTGAAGCGTCCCTGACCATCAGACGATGTTGTCTGCCCGGTACGGAGGTCTGTAATGGAAGCCCCAGCGATCGGCTTATCCTTTGAAGTCTGCACTTTACCTTCGATCTGCTGTTGCTGCGCGATGGTTGCCATTGGAGACAATAGCAGCAGCGAGGACAATGCCCACTGCCAAGGGTAACGACGGAGCTTGTTCCACGGCAGTGGCCTTTCATTAAAAATGAAGTTTGTTTTCATGTATTGTTTTAAATTGGTTATTGAATTATGTATTAGGTTTATGTATTTAGGGAGGACCTGTTTGCTACAAACAGTCCATTACCGCTATTCCCTAGGGAAGAGCTGAAGATAATTTTTCGCTTTCATTTGATTGGTTATTAAGTATGAAAACGAATATATTGGCGAGGGGTATAATAGAAGATTAACAGAAGATTAACAGGTATCCAAAAACAATATTAACAACTGTATATCAATACATTAAAATTTTAAATATTTTTTCTTAATCTAGACAGTCTTTAAAACTTTTGGGGTAAGCTTCACCATATAAACGAGCGTAGATCTGACAGAAATTCTCATAGCACTGTAAGGCTAGGCTGTGATAGCCCAGCTGTAACAAGGAACGACATTTATGAACCATCGCCTCCTCATTGATTTCATCAAAATAGAATATCTTATTGCAGATCTCAATAATCAGTTCAGCATTATCCTGCACATTCAGATTTTCAATAAAATTGCCCAAAGTTGTGAGCACCAGAATAGACATTTCACTTTTAAAATTATCGAGCCACTCATAGTCCACTTCGAAAAGGAAGCCACCTTTGTCAATTATATCGAGTAATTCTCTAATTTCAGTTTCTGTAAAATATTTTTTATTGGATACCATCCTGCTGAAGCGGAGGTAATCGATATATACTGTATCCATTGGCTCAATGCACCAGTAACCACTTTTTTTGGTCACCCTAAAATCACCCAATTGCTCGAGTAAACTATTGAGCTTAGCGATGTTCACTGATCGATTATTACGCGCACTGGACTGGCTCTTATCGGACCAAAATAGCTCAGTCAACTTCTCTGAGCTAATTCCCCGCTCCCATCGTACGGTATAGAGAATAAAAATCAGCAGCATTTCTTTAAGCAATGGCGAAAACTTCTTTGTGATTTCTTTTCCAGCAAGATCCACAATCTGTAAGTCGCCGCCGAAAAGGTAGATTCCGGCGCCATGTCGGGTTTCAAATCCCTTGGCCACTTTCTTGGGTTGCGGAAGATCTACCAATTGCCCGCTCTTATCTTGTTCAGTCTCCTTCAAGGGAGCTGCTTGTAGGTGCGGCTCTCCTATTTTATCGGTTTCTATGACGGAAATCGTTTGTTTTTTTTGCTTGCTTCTTTTTCGATACCACCAGATCAAGAGCGATAATCCCATTATAGCGAGGGCATAAAGGCTGTATTTAAGCAGCGCAGGCTTAGCCAAAGGCATTATACCCTGTTCAGACGGTAAAGGGGGGGCCAGCAAAGTATAAATCGTTGCCTTAGTCAGATCGGTCTTGTCATCATAAAACAAGGTAACTGCAACGAAGGACTTAGATTTCGGCGCATAATAGAGATCGGCAAAAGAACGGATGTCATGAAAATCGAAGGGTATGCTGCTTCCCAGAAACTGGTATTGTGTACCTTTGAGGCTGCCTGCCACCAGTTGTAAATGTGTTTTGAATTTATTGTTCGGAAAAATCAATCCATAAAACAGTCCACTACTATCTTCAACGACCAAACTATTGGCCCATACCATATCGGCGAATGCAGATGAAAATTCGTAAACTTTTAGAGACTTGCGGTTTTTAAAATCAAGCTTAAGAAAATCATTTGAAATGCGGGGATTCAACATTTGATCTCCTGTGGAACTGCCATAACCACCGGCCAGGTATACACCATCTTTTCCCTGCCCCATTCCCGCAAGATAATGCGGAAAAATTTCATCACCTGTAAAAGGAATGCTATCCCAAGATTGTGTGGGCAGATGATAACGCAATACGCCCGCTTTGTATTTAAAATGTCCATAGCCCCCGATCATATAGATACTCGTGTCGGACGAATTAAAATATTTGTTGAACAGCCAATAGTTTGTGCCTACAGCAGGAAAATCAAATTGTTTATTCCATGTTCGACTGGTGGAATCATAAGCAGCAACGATTTTTTGGTCGATGGAGATATTCAGGACGTTCTTTTTGATCGGATCAAAAAGCGATTGGCTACCATTAACAAGCAAAAGCTTGCCATCCGCATATTCCTGCGAACGTAAGTCACTACCACCAATTTTACTGATCATTAAACGCTTATTTCCAACAAAAAACAGTGTTTCTTCATTTTTGTCAAAGGCCACACTAGCTTGTCCTTCCAGTGTAAAAGAAGACTGTGTTTTCCATTCACTACGTTGCCGTTTGATCCAGATCGGATTACCGATTTCCGCTGTGCTCTTTTTTTGTTCATCTAAACCCTTGGTCCCTGAAGACTCATCCAATGGCCAATAGTATTTAAGTTTACCATTATCAGCAATTCGAATATCCTTTAAGCGCATGGGGGGAACATCCATCGTTTGGAAGTTTTTCATCATATTTGCGCCAAAAACGAGCTTAAACTGAGGCGCAAACTGTTTATTGAGCCGATAGGAATACCGGGCCGTTCCAACCTGAAAATAAAGCTCCTTTTTATCCATATCGAGCTCGAGGCGCATTGGCGTCCAATTATAATACAACTGTAAGGCTGTGATATTGAAAGATACCGGGGTAAAGTCCTCCCCCACTACCAATTTAAAATGTTTGTCCTGATCAAGCCGCCGATCGTATATCAAATCGATATTGACACCATCATCCGTAATCAGTCGAAAGATATAACCAAAATAATCCTGTTGGAGTGGCAAAAAGGAAAGATCGAACGAAACAGACAGTTTATGTTGAAAAGAAATCGATTCCTTGGCACCGATCTGCAGGCTAGTCCGCTTATCGGCTTCCATGTTGTGGCTGGCAAATTCTAACCCATATTGCGCCGATCCAATCTGACAGATCAGTACAAACCAGAAAACCAGAAAAAGATGTCTTGATTTTTTCTTCACAATTTAGATTAAGCCTGATCTCAAAAATATAAAATTTTAAATAGAAATCTAAAATTTCTGCAACTATTACCTCTGTGGGTGTAGTGATCTTTTGCTTAGCACCAAATTTCTTCTTCATCGTGAATTTTGCTTCCATTTATGAGTAAAACCATGTTTTCACATGCGTAAAAAAAACGCTACGCTTCACGACTTAATTTGGATGTTGGGCGATTATCCCTATATTCGACAAGCCAAATCCCATAGGGAAATTGTGCGATATAAACCAATTTATCAATAGCAGGACATCATGAACATCCTAAAACCTTATTTGCTTATCCTTCTCCTACCATTCATGTATTTTAACTGCCTTGCGCAGTCCGCAACGAAGATTATCGATCTTTCCACCTATGGTGTTGTTCCCAACATGGGCAACAATAGTACTGCATTGGTCAATAAAGCTATTCAATCCATCTTCAGCAAGACTGGCAAGAAAGAACCTATTATTTTAAAATTCAAAAAGGGACGTTATGACTTTCATCCAGAAGGGGCACTAATCCGCGAATATTACATCTCCAATCACGATCAGGACAACCCCAAGACCGTAGGTATGGCATTTGAAAATTGCGACAATATCACAATTGATGGACAAGGATCAGACTTTATCTATCATGGCCGCATGTTACCAATTGCATTGATTGAAAATAAAAACCTCACTTTGAAAAATATCCACATCGATTTTGAGCGTCCCCAGATCTGCCAGGTCAAGATTTTACAAAACGATACAATCAACGGTACAATTACTTATCAAACTGCACCTTGGGTAACCTATACGATCAAAGACAGTATATTTTACAATACCGGTGAAGGCTGGCAACTGAGACCGACATCGGGGATTGCCTTTGAAGAAAAGACCAAACGCATTGTCTATAATACAAGCGATATTCTCGTGGGCACAACCAAAGTGAAGGAGCTCTCTCCAGGTATCATTCAAGCGCAGCAATGGAAGAACAGCAAGCTTATACCGGGTACCGTCGTTGCCATGCGCGCTGGATTTCGTCCCAATCCGGGCATATTTGTCCATAAAGGAAAAAATATACGGCTTGAAAATATCGCCGTCCATTACGCCGAAGGCATGGGTTTGTTAGCTCAATTAACGGACAACATCACATTGGAAGGTTTCCGAATTGCACTTCGCAGCGATCAGGATCCGCGTTATTTTACGGCTCAGGCCGACGCAACACATTTTTCGGGTTGCAAGGGTGTTATTGTATCGAAGAATGGACTTTATGAAAATATGATGGATGATGCCATCAATATCCATGGCACCTACCTGAAGATCACCAAACGACTAGATGACAAAACATTGATCGGTCGTTATATGCACGATCAATCCTACGGATTTGACTGGGGCTACCAGGGGGATACAGTCCAATTTATCCGATCCAGTACAATGGAACTCTGGGACCAGAAAAATAAGATCCAATCCATTAGCGTTTTACGCGAGAAAGCCTCAGACCCAATCCGCGAATTCAAGATTACTTTAAGTAATGCTTTGGACCCAGCTATTGACCCAACAAAAATGGATATTGGCATCGAAAACCTCACGTGGACGCCACGTGTACTATTTAGTGGCAATACCATACGCCACAATAGAGCACGAGGTGCTTTATTCAGTACACCCAAAAAGACCCTGGTAGAAAACAACCTCTTTGATCATACTTCAGGTACAGCTATTCTCCTGTGTGGCGATGCCAATGGTTGGTATGAAACTGGCAGCTGCCACGATATTCGCATCCGGAACAATACTTTTATCAATGCCTTGACCAATATGTTCCAATTTACCAATGCGATTATATCGATCTATCCAGAAATTCCGGATTTAAAAAATCAGCAGAAATACTTCCATAGCCATATCGTCATCGAAGGCAACCGCTTTGAAACCTTCGATAAGCCTATTCTTTATGCTAAATCAGTCAATGGATTAGTATTTCGCAACAACCAAATCAAGACCAATAAGGAATATCCTGCTTTTCATTGGAATAAAAAGCCCTTATTTTTTGAACGTGTCGCAAATAGCAGTATTTCAAACAATACGGTAAATGGCAAACAAAGTGATTTACAAACCTTGGATCAATAGAGATTTTACTATCTTAGTATATTCTTCGCGAAGTTCGTAACAGCCGAATTTCGTAAAGAATAGCTTACGTTCAATAAAGCAAACATCTAACCAGGTGTAATAGTCGGGTTATCTAGGCACGCTATACACAACATTTAGAACAGCATTTGAAAGACAACATTGCCATATTGCACAAATTATCTCGGGGTAATCAAATTGCCCTAAGGGTACTTTATGATAAATATGCGCAAATGGTTTACCAATTTGCGCTTCATATTTTAAAGGATGAGCACATTGCAGAAGAAATTGTACAGGATACTTTTCTCCAGCTCTGGGACTCAAGAGAAAAAATAGATATAGACAGCAATATTCGAACATTTATCTATGTAATCAGTCGAAATAAATGCTTCAATAGGCTCAAACAGCTTAAAAGATACCATAGCCTCTTCGAACCCCTATGCTCCGAAGGATCTCATGATTGCATTTTTGAACAAGACCCTTTGGCGGAAAAAGAAGTGAACGAAGCACTGGAACAATTGGTTCAAAAGCTACCCAAAAAACAGCAACTCGTATTTCGTATGAGTCGATTCGAGGGACTATCACATCAGGAAATAGCGCAACAGTTATCCATTTCGACAAATACCGTAAAAAATCATTTGGTGTCTTCTTTAAAATTTATCAAAGAAGAACTCAAGGGTACTCCAGGAGATTCTTCGATCATCTATCCCCTATTATTTTTTACTTTTTTTTTCATCGACTAGTCCTTAGCCTAACTCAATATTGTTCTTATAATAAAGACCAATATCATGATGACCAATTCTGAGTTTGAAAACTTAGTCAAAGACTATCTAGAAAATAAGCTTAGTCCAGAACAGGAGCGACAATTAATAGTTCTACTGACCACTAATCCTAGTGCCGATCTTTTGGCTAAATTTGACAAATTTTACCTCAAATATTCCAAGGAAGTCTCGCTAGAAAAAAATAAAAAAGACAAGATTTGGTCCAATATCCACGCGCATTTAGTTCAAGATACCCCGTATCAGACCGGTGCCATAAAAAATAGCCGTTGGAAAACCTTCCTTCCTTATGCAGCCATTTTCATTGGTATAATTTCTCTTGCAGCACTTTTATTTACGCTTACCGACAAAAATAAGGATGAGACCCCTCAACACGACACTACAGTAAATCAAATCTTTCTGAAAAAACATAGCGGTCTTATTTATGCCAGCAACAATACTAACGGCAACAACATCCCATTGAAGCAATCCGATTTCAAAACCTATGGGATTGTCAAGGATTCAGCGGGCACTCTTGTTTTTCGACAAGACGACAAACATGTTTTAGCCAACAACACGAAATTGACTATTCAAACCCAAAAAGGGCAAACACAAGCACTTGTTCTACCTGACGGTTCAAAAGTATGGATCAATAGCAATTCACAGATTACGTTTCCGAGAAGCTTTAATGAAATGGAACGTCAGGTACAATTAGTCGGCGAAGGGTATTTTGAGGTCACTCATCTCGATCGACAGCCCTTCTCTGTACAAGGTTTACATTATACTACCAAGGTGCTGGGAACACATTTTAATATCCAAAGTTACCCAAATAGTATAGAAAGGATTTCATTACTGGAAGGGAAAGTAAAGGTTAGTAGTCCAAAGACTGTGATCCACCTTTCTCCTGGGCAGCAAGCATACGGAGAAACTGCAACACCTAAAAAAACCGAAATAGATACAACGGATATCCTGGCATGGCAGCAAGGTTATTTTAAATTCGAGAATGTGGATATTTATCAATTAACCGAACAAATTAGAGACTGGTATGATGTTAAATTTATTAAGATCAACTCACAAAGCGAGGATAGATTTTCAGGAACCTATCGACGCACCAATGATCTAAGTGATCTACTCAAAAATCTAGAGGAAGTTTCCAACCTGAGATTCAACATAAAAGAAGGAGGCATTTATGTAACCAATAAATAAACTTTAAATAAAAAAACGGAAGTGCTCCAACACTCCCGCAGTTAGATAACGACCAACAAAACGAAAATTATTAATCAATTTATCCAGTTCAAATGTATAAAACTTCTTATTCATTTCGATATCCTACGACCAGGATTATCGTAAAAACTATGATTTTTATGAAACTGATTATCCTGTTTCTAGTAATAGCCACGTTCCATGTCAGTGCAAATAGTTATGGACAAAACATTTCGCTACATGTGAAAGGGGAAAGCTTCAAATCTATTTTAACAAAGATTAGAAAACAGAGTGGCACAGACTTTCTTTACAATTCTCAACAAATTGATGAAGACAAAAAAATGAATCTCAGCATTACCAACAAGCCTTTAGCCGAAGCACTACGTATATTACTCGCCGATCAGCAATTGACCTATAGCGTGCGTAATAATGCAATTTTGATCCATCCCAATGCTTCTGCTTCAACCACAGCTGGAAAAGACAACACATTTCAACAGGATCTTCGGGGCAAATTAAAAGACAATACTGGAAAGCCTATTGCCGGAGCCACTATTCTGCTCGTCGGTACCGAACAATCTGTGGCAACAGACGAACATGGTGATTTTCAATTTGCCAAGACTCCGCCCAGTGGTGAGCTTCGCATTAATTTTATTGGATTTAAAGAGAAAACAATATCTTTCCAACGGTCCCAACAGCTCGTCATCACTTTAGAGCCTCAAATCAATGAAATGGAGGAAGTCGTTGTTGTGGGCTATGGTGTTCAAAAAAAATCAGACCTCACAGGTTCAATTTCTGCCGTTCAAGCTAAGGATTTCACACAAGGATCCAATATCAACGCCCTTCAGTTGATCAATGGTAAGGCACCAGGTGTAACCATCAGTCAAACCAATTCGGCACCTGGGGCAGGAACCAAAATACAGGTCAGGGGTGCAGGTTCCATTAACAGTAGTAATGATGCTCTGATTGTGGTAGATGGGCTACCTGGTATCGACCCTAGTAGTTTAAGTCCGGATGACATCGAATCAATAGACATCTTAAAAGATGCCTCAGCAGCTGCTATTTATGGTACTCGTGCGGCTAGCGGTGTAGTGCTTATTACAACAAAAAAAGGAAAATCTGGCACAGCTATAGCGAAATATGATAGTTATATCGGGTTTCAAAATGTATCAAAAAAATTGGATGTCCTTAACGGAAAGCAGTACATGCAAGTTCTGAATGCTATCCGAAAAGACGCAAACAAAGACGCCATTTTTACGGAAGACCAGATCAACAACATGGGAGAAGGAACCAATTGGCAGAATGAAATATTTAGAAAAAATGCGGTCGTACAGAATCATCAACTTAGCTTTTCCGGCGGTGGGGATAAGAGTAATTTCTATACCGCTCTAAATTATTTCAACCAAGATGGTCTAGTAAAAAACTCGGGCTACGCTAAAATTAATTTCAGAACAAATCTGGAATTTCGACCAAAGGATTATATAAAATTCAATATAAACGGAAATTATACCCGTGGTAACCAGCAAGCAATCTATACATCCAATGGAGTGAATGAAGCCGCGGGCCCGCTCAATAGCGCATTGCAATTTGACCCCACGCTACCGGCATACGTCAATGAACATGGTCGATACTACCTTAATAATTTTATCGCTTTAGACAATCCACTGGCCCTAATCAATGGTAAGGAGAATAGAAATATCTCCAATACATTTTATGGATTGATTACCGCAGAAATTAAACCTTTTACCGATTTTACAGCAACATTACGTGTTGGCGGAAGTACCGCCAACATGATGAACTCCAGTTATACGGACCGATCGACCATAAACGGTCTTGCCAATAGCGGATTGGGTTCAAAAAATGCGTCAAGTGGCCACCAATGGTTGGGCGAGTTTTTACTCAACTACAATAAAAAAATTGGAAAACATCAATTGGCTTTCTTATTGGGAACAACATTTGAAGAGTTTCAAAGTGAAGGCGTGGGAGCCAGTTCAATGAAATTTTTATCTGACGTCACTTCTTACAACCTTTTACAGAGTGGAGATGGTGATAAAGGCGACAATGTAAGTTCTAGTAAAAGCCGCAACAGACTCAATGGTGTATTAGGCCGTATCAATTATAATTTTAACGATCGTTATTTTATTACAGCCTCTTTGCGTTCAGATGGTACATCGCGCTTTTCGGAAGAAAACAAGTTTGCATTTTTTCCGTCCGGAGCTTTTGCCTGGAAATTAACGGATGAAGATTTTCTTTCCCATTTGAAAGAAAATGGTACCACGCTTAAACTGAGATTTGGATATGGACGATTAGGAAACCAAGGAATAGACAATTACCAAACAATCAACACCTTGGTCGCGTCGGGAAATGCTGTCTTTGGTGATAAGATTTATCAGGGTGTTGTCCCTGCGAGACTACCTAATAAAAATCTACGGTGGGAATCTACGGAAGAAATAAATCTAGGATTAGATTTTGAGCTTCTGCGTGGGCGAATTACGGGGTCTGTCGACGCTTACAAACGTAACACTAAGGATCAACTATTCAGTAAACCCATTTCTTCAGTGGTGGGCTTTAGCAACTACATGGTCAATTTTGGAAATGTTGAAAACCGTGGTATTGATTTTCAGTTAAACAGCAAAAATATTATTCGTGATCAATGGCAATGGAACAGTCTATTTAATTTGGCCTTACTAAAAAATGAAGTCAAAGAACTACCAGATTTTATTCCACAACTTATTACGGGATCTATTGCCAGTTTTATCTCCAACTACCAACTTGTAGAACGGGGTCAACCCATGTTATCTTTCTATGGGTATGAGACGGAGGGAATATTTCAGAACGATGCGGAGATAAAAAATTCAGCACAACCTGAAGCAAAGCCGGGGCATATTCGCTTTAAAGATCAGAACCGAGATGGGAAAATAGACTTAAAAGATCGAACCATTTTAGGAAAACCTTTTCCTTCCATCAATCTGAGCCTTTCCAATACGTTCAAGTATAAAAATGTTTCACTGGACTTCCTACTTCAATACGTGGGCGGAATTAGTATGTTAGACGCCAATATCACCGAAACCCTCTATCCTACCAACGAATACCGCAACAGGTTATCCGAATACTACCTGAATAGGTGGACACCAGAAAACCCAACTAATCAATATCCGAGCGGCGTAAACCCTACAGCCTATGGTGGCGACTATATTATCAATTCAATGACGGTAAGAGATGCATCGTTTTTAAGACTCAAAAATATCAATTTAAACTACGAAGTATTGAAGAATGGAAAATCAGTCAATCGCGTCAATATATTTCTGGCACTAGAGAATTTGGCAACTTGGACCAAATATAAAGGTTATGATCCTGACGCAAGTGCGACAGGAACCAATACCGTTTCCAAAGTGAGCTACAATAGCTACCCCTTAGCACGCACGATTCGATTGGGATTAAACCTTACACTCTAAATTCGACTAACATGACAACATTAAAACTTAAATATCTCATCATACTATTGCTTTCCCTATCGACGATAGGCTGCAATTCATTTTTGAAAGAAGAAGTATATACAGAATACGACCCCAACAAATTCTTGGCCGATGAGACTGGCATTGATGCACTGCTTACAGGAGCTTATGCGCAATCCCGTATTATTGCTTATGATCATCGTAACTATACCTATATGATGAATGAGTTCAACACAGATATTGCCTTTGAAACGGGTGGTGGCCTCGAAAAAGATGCCGCTCCATTTATCCAGTTTAATTGGTCTGTCAATAATAGTTTTTTAAATTCATTCTGGGAGAAAATGTATAAAGCCATTGCCAGTGCAAATTCGGTTATCATTCTATCCAATCAGCTCAACGGCTTAGACCCGGCCAAACTCAACAAAATACAAGCCGAAGCCAAGTTTATCCGTTCATCATCTTATTATTTCCTCTATAATTTATTCGGCCCTACCCCCCTGATTGACATCCCTGCCGGCGCTAGTCCGCAAGAGATCGAAGAAATTGGAAAAAATGCCAAAAGAGCCGACCGAGATGTCTTTGTCAACTATATCATCAGTGATCTTGAATTTGCCAAACAATATTTACCGCTTACAGAAAGTCCAATAGGCAGGGCAACAAAAGGTGCCGCTCTTGGGTATTTAATGAAGATTTATCTCAAAGAAAAAAATTGGAAAAAGCTGATCGATGTCACTCAGGAAATTATAGACCTTCATCAATATGAACTGTATAGTAATTATCCACGGCTTTTTGCCATTGAAGGTGAAAGCAATAAAGAATACATCTTTAGGGCACCTTGTATCGCGCAGGCAGGCTATCAAAATAACTACATGGCACATGCTTTCCCGCCAAACTACCCTATTCTCACCAACTGGGTCAATTTTGGTGCACAATTCCGTACCTATAGTGCATTTTACAAAACCTTTGAATCGAACGATAAAAGACGTGAACTTCTCATACGAAACTATACTGATATCTCTGGTAAAAATGTGGAGTTGCTCGAGGATAACAATGGTAAAGCCCTCAATGATGTACGAAGCTTCAAATACTGGCCAGATCCAAACGGTGTGGGCGAAAATATGGGTAACGATATTGTCTACATACGTTATGCCGATGTTCTTTTAAGTCGTGCTGAAGCACTTAATGAGCTAAATGGTCCTAATCAAGAGAGTATCGACCTCATCAATCAGGTTCGTCAACGTGCTAATACAACTTTGCTCAAATTAGCAGACTATAGTAACAAATTATTGTTGCGTGATTTTCTACTGGCGGAACGTGGGCGAGAGTTCTTTTCTGAAGGATTGCGTCGCGAAGACTTGATTCGACATGGAAAATTTATCCAGTCAGCCAAAGAGCGAGGTTATGCAGCCAAAGAATACCAGGTCGTTTATCCTATCCCGCTCCAACAAATTGATGCAAACCCAAATTTAACGCAAAATGAGGGTTACTAAACCATACCACGATTTATTGCTGTTTATTATCATGCTTGGGCTTTCCTGTCCAAGCATATATGCCCAAGTTGTCGCCCTCCCAAATAAACAGCAGCTTGCTTGGCAGAGAGCCGAATTTGGTATCATCTTTCACTATGATCTGCATGTCTTTGACCGGAAGGCATATCAACAGCAATACAATCGTATTGTTCCTGTTCCTGATATACACATTTTCCAGCCGCAACAACTGGATGTCGAACAATGGGTGCTGAGCGCAAAACTAGCCGGGGCTAAATTCGCACTCATTACCGCGACTCATGAAACTGGATTTGCCCTTTATCCCTCAAAAGTCAATCCCTATAACACGAGTGCTTTAGGGTGGAAAAACGGGAAAGAAGATCTTGTTGGTGATTTTATAAAAGCCTGTATCAAACACGGGATAAAACCAGGTATTTATGTAGGGATTCGTTGGAACGCTTACCTTGGTATTCACGATTTTAAAGCAATCGGTACTGGACAGCAGCAAATAGAACGGCAAAAATACTATAATAAAATGGTAGAGGGAATGGTACAGGAGCTATGCACATGGTACGGTCCACTGTTTGAGATTTGGTTTGATGGTGGAGCCAGCAGTCCTGAGAAAGGTGCTCCCAATGTGCTCCAAATTGTAAAAAAATATCAACCTAATTGCCTTTTCTATCATAACGACGAACTGGCAGAGGCAAGATGGGGCGGTTCCGAGTCTGGAACAGTACATTATCCATGCTGGTCTATGTTTCCTTTTCCTTATACCGGTGCAGGAGAGAGTTGTCCAAGGGCAATTTCCACAAACGATTTCTTACTCTTAAAAACCGGTGATCCGGATGGAACCTATTTTATGCCTGCAATGGCTGATGCCCCGCTCCGCGGAGCAAACGGTCGACACGAATGGTTTTGGGAGCCAAATGACGAAAATTCGGTATTTTCTCTTAACCACCTTGTGGATATGTATCAAAAGTCTGTCGGCAGAAATGCAACATTGATCTTAGGAGTTACACCCGACACCTTGGGGCTTGTACCACAAATAGATCGGCGGCGATTAGAAGAACTTGGAAGTGAGATCAAACGTCAATATGGTAGTCCTATAAAGGATCTAGACCCAAAACAAGAGCTTATTCGCTTTAAAAAGGCGAAAGCTGTTACCCAGTTAATGATTGAAGAAAGCCTTGATCAAGGACAACGTATACGTGCTTTCCACATTACTGCGAAAACAAAGCAGGGATGGCAAACACTATTTACGGGCTCGTCCGTTGGTAACAAATGTATCATTCAATTGAAAGGCCCCATTCGCTGTACACAAATTAAATTAACAATAGATAAGGCCATTGGCCAACCTATTATTCATACTTTTAATGCTTATGATACTTTCTAAGAAAAATAGCAAATTTATCCTATTAGCGACCCTATTTACAAATATGGGGTTATTGCTGCAGGCGCAGAGCCAAAGCAAGGCACAACTTGGTCCCACAACAGAACGCCCCAATATTGTCGTGTTTTTTGTGGACGACCTCGGTTGGCAGGACATGTCCGAACCATTTTACAAGGTCAAAACGCCGATCAACGAAAAGTTTCATACCCCCTATCTGGAAACATTGGCCAAAGAAGCCATTAAATTTACCAATGCGTATGCAACACCAGTGTGCACACCTTCCCGGGTGAGCTTTCTGACCGGTTTAAATGCTGCTCATCATCGTGTCACCAATTGGACCCATCCCAAAGCTGACACCCCGACCGATAGCAAAGATGAATTGTTGAATCCACCGGATTGGAATATCAACGGACTAAGCCCTGTGCCCAATATACCACATACGATATATGCTACTCCATTTCCAAGCATCCTTAAGGCCAATGGTTACTATACCATTCATGTGGGTAAAGCACATTGGGGATCTGCCGGAACACCTGGTGCCAGCCCTTTAAATTTGGGTTTTATGGTCAATATTGCAGGACACTCCGCTGGGCACCCACAAAACTACTATGGCGAGCAGAATTACGGAAACCTTCCTGGCAAAGCAGGGTATCAGGCAGTTCCCGATCTTATGGAATACCATGGCACATCCACATTTTTAACGGAAGCCTTAACCCGAGAGGCGCTGAAGGCACTGGAGGAGCCTATACGCCGTAAGGAGCCTTTTTTTCTTAATTTTTCCAACTATGCGGTGCATGTCCCGATCCAACCCGATCCACGTTTTGTACAAAAATACCTCGACCGCGGCTTAGATTCCACTGAAGCAGCTTATGCTTCACTGGTCGAAGGTTATGACAAAAGTATGGGTGATATCGTTCAATTTCTTAAAGAAAAAAACCTGTACGATAACACCGTCATTATTTTCCTTAGCGACAATGGCGGACTAAGCCTCAGCCCAATGCGCACCGGACCAAGCCATACACAGAACCTACCATTAAAAGCTGGGAAAGGGTCGGTTTACGAAGGTGGAATCCGGGTTCCTCTGTTGATCAAACAGGCCAAACAGCACCCAGCAAGCACAGATGCTACCCCTGTTATGGTCGAAGATCTCTTTCCAACGATTCTCAGTTTAGCCAAAATAGATCGCTATCAGCTCGTACAGGAAAAACCAGATGGAAAAAATCTTTTGCCCTTAATGGAAGGTAATAGGTCCGACAATTGGAACAGCCGTCCATTGGTATGGAATATCCCCAACAAGTGGACAGTGCCAGATGGCCCTGGAATCAACTTTTTCTCGGCAATAAGACAAGGAGATTATAAGTTACTTTACGACATGAAAAATGGGAAGCTTGAACTTTACAACCTGCGGCAAGATATCGGTGAACTCAACAACCTTGCCCCAAAAATGAAAGGAAAAACCAGCGAGCTCAGCAAATTACTTTCGGATCAGCTCCGGACTTGGAAGGCTCAGTTGCCGACCTACAAAGCTACGGGACAGCAGATCCCCTATCCTGATCAAATTAAGCAGATGGATTAAGGGACCTGCTTGGATGACTTATACAGCTAAGCCCTATACAACGAAGCCCCGAAAGTACATATCGGGGCTTCGCTGGTTTATCCTCTCCTTCGAAGATACGATTTAGCAAAATCTGTTGCTATCCTGACAACTATCCTTTTTTCTCTTTTTTTGCAAATTCAATCAGTTCACGCATTTCTAATTTAATGTAATCAACATTAGGGGTCTTTTATTAATTTAAAATATTATTAAACCTTGACAATAAAAACCGAATTTTTTATGGCTCTGCAAGTATAAAACAAGATAAATTTCAGTACTCATCCAAAAACAAATGTACTTTTGACTATTTATTCGAAAAATTAGAAGTGAATTCTATTTTAATTTTATTCAACCTAATTTTGAGTTAATTACGGCTCAAAAACCAATTTCTTATGAATATCAGCCCAAATGATGATGTCAAATGTTTAATGAATTTCAAAAGATTAAACACAAAAAATAAAAAATACTTACAGATCTTGACCTTATTTAATAAAATCTGTAATATTGAAAAAAAGTTACATTCCTCAACCCTACCAATCTAAGGAATTCAACTTCACACTATCATATCATGAAAAACGATAAAGATCCAGCTCATAATGATGCAAGCTTGTTAGCTAGGCTCCGAGAAGGCGATTTAGAGGCTTTCAATATTTTGTATGATAAATATTGGTCTTTACTTTTAGATGAATCTTACAAAAGACTCGAAGATTTAGCTTCCTGTGAAGAGATTGTTCAGGATGTATTTATTGAACTTTGGGAACACTGTCCCAGTAGAGAGATTCACAACCTGAAATCCTACCTCATTGCATGCATGAAATACAAAGTCTTTGAAACCTATAAGAAAAACAAACGCAGAAATATCCTTATCGAAGAAAATCATCACCTTTATCGAAGTTATGAAATTCTGGAAGGAGATCAGTATGCCGAAAAGGATTTAAAATCTTTAATTGAACAATGGGTAGCCCATCTCCCACAAAAAAGAAAAGAAATCTTTAAAATGAGATACTTAGATGGACTTACCACAAAAGAAATTAGTGATTTGACAGAAACTTCCCAAAATACAGTTCAAAATCACCTCGGAGTATCAATTCAAAAATTAAAAAAACTTGTTATCCAACATTTTTTGACGCTACTCATAATTTTATACAACTGTAAATAAGTAAGTTACAAATAAACACCAATTTAGACTAGTACATTTTTTCCTTTTAGGGGCACTATTTAAGTGAACATTGTACTAATCATATGCAATATCCTAACCAAGAGCTCGAAAAGCTAATTGACAAATACTTAAAAGGCGAAGCCAATTCGGAAGAAATGGACGTCGTGGAACGTTTTTTCGATTCATTTTCATCCCGACCGAATTTAATCAAAACACTACCCGATCATGTACAGAAAGCACTCAAAGCACGCATTCATGGCAGAATTATAAAGAAACTGACTCGGAGGAATCAGAAAACATTCAATTTCCCTAGAATTGCAGCAGCTGCAGCTATCCTCTGTATCGCTTTTACAGCTCTTTATCTTTACAAAATTGCGCAACCAAACAATCGAGAAATTACGCTAACAAACGGACAACAGCAGCGAATTGTTCTAGAAGATGGTACAAAAGTTACACTTAATGCTTCGAGCAAAATAATCTATCCTGCCTCATTCAAAGATTCCAGCACACGTGAAGTTACTTTGATTGGGGAAGCATTTTTCGATGTCGCCAAAAATCCATCCAAGCCCTTCCTTATTCATACACCAAGAATGGAAATTAGCGTACTGGGAACAGCTTTCAATGTGCGCGATTATGCCGAAGAAAATAATGCCCAAACAGCTTTGGTACGTGGCAAAGTATCCATTTGGAAAAAAGGAACTGACAATCAGAAATTTATATTAAAGCCCAAAGAAAAGTTTGTGATCAGAAAGGTATATGGAGTTGAAAAGGAATTCCCATCTACAACTACTAAAACCGCATCGGCTCCCATGGCAATAGCTATTCAGCCATTTTCCATCTCTGAAAAAGACGGATCCGCTTTAGAAACCGAATGGTTATTAAATCGGATTACCATTCAAGATGATAGATTACTGGATATCGCCTTAAAACTAGAACGCATGTATGGCGTGGAAATTAAAATTACAAACAAAGCAGTTGCTAACCAACGCTATTCAGCAACATTCGAAAACGAACAACTAGAAAATATCCTAAAAGCATTACAAACTGTCAATTACTTTCAAATTAAAAAAACGGGGAAAAATCAAATACAACTACTCTAAAAACAATCAACCTATATAACTCACATGAACAAAACAAAACCCAAATTTAGAAAAGAGTCGAGATTGGCTTTACTGCTCATTTGTCTTAGCGCCATGCATATACAGAGCTTCGCCTATTCTCAAACTGAAAAAATTGATGTCTCCGTTCAGGGAGGAAAACTCGAAGATGTATTTCAAACAATCAATGACAAGAGCAAATACAAAATGTTCTTTAGCAAATCGACTCTCCCAAACTCGACAATCAATATTGTTGGAAAGAAAATCAGTGTAAAAGATCTTCTTTCCCAGTCTCTGGCCGGGAGCAACCTAACATGGGAAGTATTGGACAATGATATTATCGCTATAAAAGAAAAAAAACAGGATCAGCAACACATTGCGGGCCAAGTAGTCAATGAAAATGGAACGCCTTTGGCAGGAGTATCTGTTATCATAAAGGACTGGCAAAAAGCAGAATACCGCAATATGCAAACGAGTACCGCAACGGATGTCAATGGACAATGGGGACTGCGTATTCCAAATGACGATGTCATTATTACTTTTTCTTTTATTGGTTATCAGAAGGTTGATATCACTGCGAAGCAGCTTATTGCCAATTCTACTCCTATTAAACTGAAACCGGAAGAAGGAAGCTTAGAAGAAGTGGTTGTTATTGGCTACGGTACTACAACACGTAGATTGAATACGGGATCAGTTGCTTCGATAACAGCGAAGGACATTACCTCTCAACCTGTAAGTAATCCCCTTGCCGCACTATCGGGAAGAATGTCCGGTGTATTGATCGCCCAAAACAATGGTGTGCCCGGAAGTGCTGTTCAGATTCAGATTAGGAATCAGGCGTCATTAAGTGGAACAACCTCAGGTTCAATACCGCTATACGTGGTTGATGGAGTTCCATTTACCAATTTTAACGGCGGACAACCTGCAACGGATAACCTCAATTCATTTGGTATCTCAGCTTCTTCAGGCGGCTTAAGTCCCTTCAGCATGATTAATCCAGCTGATATTGAACGTATCGATGTCTTGAAAGATGCAGACGCTACAGCGATCTATGGTAGCCGGGGCGCAAATGGTGTCGTATTGATCACCACAAAAAAAGGATCTGCAGGTCGTACTCGCATTGGTGTAAACTTTAACACCGGATTTACGGAGGTCAACCACTTTATCCCTATGTTGAATCTAGAACAATATCTCACGCTAAGAAAAGAGGCTTTTGCTAATGCTGGAGTTACACCTACAGCCGATAACGCTCCAGATCTTATGTTATGGGATCAGAACAAATCGACAGATTGGCAGAAAATGCTGATTGGAAACAAAGGACATATTACCGACGTTCAAGCGAATATGTCTGGTGGAAACGAATCTACCCGTTTTTTCTTTAATTCGGGATATAGACGCGAGAGTACTGTTTTTTATGGAGACAGCAAAAACAGTCGCTTTACCTCACGGTTAAACTTAGATCACACCTCTTCTGACAAAAAATTCAATGCCGCTTTATCAGTTAGCTATGCCAACGACAATTCGGATATGCCTTCCTCTGATGTCACATCTCTCTACAATTTGCCCCCCAATTATCCAATCTATGGTGACAATGGAAAATACTATTGGTTACCGTCATCAGCTTTTATTGACAACCCAATCGCCTTGCTCGAACGGAAATACTTTGGTAATACCAATAATCTGATCTCAAATGCCAATCTGAGTTACAAAATTATACCTGGGCTGACAGCAAAAGCAAATTTTGGCTATACCATCACACAGTTGAACCAAAATAATCAACGGCCAATTACTTCCTTAAACAATACCGTTTCCAACCCGCTTGGTTCTTCTAGTTTCTCTAATACAAAGGCCGAAAATTGGATTATTGAACCGACATTGGATTATGTAAAAAGTATCGGCGAAGGTAAATTTACGGCATTAATTGGAACAAGTTTTCAGCAAAATTCATCCCGTTCACAGACAACCAATGGTTCTAATTATTCAAACGATGCACTTTTAGGTTCGCTCAGTGCCGCAGGATTATTCACTGCCAGCAATAACCTCGTATATTACAAATACAATGCACTATTCGGAAAAGTAAATTACGACTGGAAAGAGAAATATTTGTTTAATGGAACTTTTAGAAGAGATGGCTCATCTCGTTTTGGACCTAAAAACCGATTCGGAAATTTTGGAGCAATAGGGCTAGGATGGGTCTTTGGAAAAGAGGATTTTATACAAGATAATCTAACGTTTTTAAGTTTTGGTAAATTGAGAGCGAGCTATGGAACTACAGGTAATGATCAAATTTCAAATTACCTTTATCTTCCACTCTACTCTTCAACAACCGCGTATCTAAATAATCCTTCCATGAATATTGGAACACTTCCAAATGAATATATCAAGTGGGAAACAACCAAAAAACTGGAGTTTGCTTTAGATCTAGGTTTCTTGAAAGATCGAATTTTGTTTACTGGAAACTTTTTCAGAAATCGTTCTTCTGATCAGATAACTGATTTAGTTTTAAGTACTCAAACGGGCTACAACAGTTACAAAGAAAACCTACCGGCATTGATCCAAAATACAGGCTTGGAATTGGAGTTGAACACCACCAATATTACAAATGAAAATTTTACATGGAAAACATCTGCTAATTTCACGTTTTATAAAAACAAACTTGTCGAATTTCCTGGAATTGAAAACACATTTTATTCAAGTAGCTTTCTAGTTGGCGAGCCGCTCAATATGGTCCGTTTGTATCACTATCAAGGTGTAGACCCCGCAACAGGAAGAGCGTTATACGAAGATCGCAATAGCGATGGGGCTATAACGGGCGATGACCGATACGTTGCTAACTTAGGTACACCTTTCTATGGCGGATTTAACAATACCTTTTCCTACAAAGGCTTCGAGCTTGGCGTATTTTTTCAATTTAACCACCGCTTTGGAGTAACTAAAATCCTCAATACAAGACCTGGTGCTATGCTCAACCAAAATGATTACTGGTTGGACAGATGGACACCAAATAACAGCAATACCAATATCCCGGGAGCAATTATCCCGACAGTACCGGCATCTTCAGCTGATGGAGTTGCATTAAGCAACTCTTATAATCAATATACCAGCTCTGATGCTGTCTATGGGGATGCTTCCTATATTAAATTGAGGTCTGTCAATTTATCTTACAACCTGCCCAAAAGCTGGACTTCGAAATTAAAAATGTCTAATTGTAATGTATTTATGCAAGGGCAAAATCTCTTTACATGGGCCAAGAACAAATATGTCCTGGATACCGAAACGACCGTTCAAGGCGGTCCATCTGGTTTAGGAACGGGAACGATTGCCCAGGTATTGCCTCCATTGCGGACGATTGTATTTGGATTTAACTGTCAATTTTAACACGAGAGATCATGAAATTAAACATCAATAAAAATATACTATTATTAGCAATTACCAGTGGAACTCTTTTGACCAGCTCCTGCGAAAAATTTGTGGAATTGGGCGCTCCACCGACACAAGTTGTAGCTGGCGAAGCATTCTCCACAGATGCTTCTGCAAATAGTGTCATACGCGGATTGTATACCACAACATTAAGCATCAATCTCGCCGGGACTTCAACCTTTTATACAGGAATCGCTGCAGACGACCTTCAATACAATGCGGCTGATGCAAATACCTCGGAATTCGCCAGCAATAACCTGCTGAACACAAATGGGAATGTCGCTAATTTCTGGTCAAATTGCTACCAACTTATCAAGAATGCAAACAATGCGATATCGGGTCTCGAAGCATCCACCAGCCTTACCCCAAGTGTAAAAGATCAGCTCCTGGGCGAAGCGAAATTTTTTAGGGCTTATACCTATTTCTATCTCGTCAACCTCTATGGTGATGTGCCATTGCAATTACGTGATGACCTCCACGCTTTTGAAGATGCAATTCTTCCGCGAACTTCTGCACAGCAAGTATATGATCAGATTATTGCTGATCTAAAAGATGCGGAAAGTAAGATGGCGACGGCCTATGATGCAACGGCAAGCCCTAGAGGAAGAGCTAACAAAACTGCTGCAAGCGCATTATTAGCAAGAGTTTATCTCTACCAAAAGGATTATCAAAATGCAGAATCTTATGCGACCAAAGTATTACAGTCATCTGATTATGGCATGCCGACACCAGATAAAAATTTTGTAAACTCAAGTAATGAGGTTATTCTTCAACTTGGCAATCAAACGGGAGTAACGACATTTGGCTCCAATTATATTACCGCGGCTACAGCTACACCCGGCTACACTCTACCGGACGCTGTGTATAATAGCTTTGAGACATCTCCGACGGTTGACTTAAGAAAAACAAATTGGACAAGTTCAAAAACGGTCTCCAACAAAATCTATTATGCCATAACCAAATATAAAATATCCTCGGGAACAGGTTCCGAATACCATATTATGCTTCGCTTAGCCGAGCAGTATCTTATTCGCGCGGAAGCGAGGGCTAAACTGGGAAAACTTGCTGAAGCCCGGACAGATGTGGATGCTGTCCGTTCTCGCGCTGGACTTGCAGGACTTAATTCAAGCTTAAACCAAACACAATTACTATCTGCAATTGAAACGGAACGCCTACACGAATTTTTCGGTGAGTTCGGCCATCGTTGGCTCGACCTCAAGCGGACAGATCGTGCTACCGCTGTATTGTCTCCAATCAAATCAAACTGGCAGGCTACGGATGTCTTGTATCCTATTCCACAAGCCCAGATTTTGATCAACAATAAACTGACACAGAATCCAGGATACGAAGATTAATGAATTAAAAAATCATACAGACAAAAAATGAAAACAAAAATCTTAACGGCTGCATTGGTGTTTTCGCTAACAGCATCTTTTGCACAACAACCAGCAAAAAACAAATACCAACAGTATCTCCCCATTATAGAAAAAGGTACGTTGGTACAAAAGGATTCGCTTGCTAATGTATTAATGAGCGAATTAAAGACTTATAAATCGGAAGAAGACTACCGTACTACAATCAACATTTTGCGTTCTTTAGGGAAAGAAGATCTGCAGGCATCTGCAGAAGTACTGGCTAAGAAAAAATATCCAAAAGGATCACTAACCCGTGATGCCTTTATCACAGATATTTTTTACAATGCAAGTACGCCAGTACAAAAAGAAAAAGCGTATAACGACCTTATCAAAAAATGGCCAGTTAAAAACTTCAAGGAAGAACCACTGACTTATGATTATGTATTGGCTAATTTAGCACAAAGTTTCGCGAACGATGGGAATGCACAAAAAGCAGTATATTATCTAGGAGAAATGAAAGAACGATTCTGGCGCGGAAATGGATATATCCCTGTTGGTCAAATCCTCCTGAGGACAGGTGATACGACTACTGCAGCACCACTCTTAAAAACAGCTATGGATGATAGTTATTACTATTTAACCCTTCCAGAGGATCAAAAAGACAATAAGGCTCGGTTTGCAGCCATGGGATATGCAAGCTCCATGTCAGCTTATGTCAATATACTCGTTTCACAGAAAAAATTTACTGAAGCGCTAGGTTATATAGAAAATGCATTAAATGCAGCACCAGAGCAAGCGGATGGTCTAGCGATGGTATACTACAAATCTTTAATGGGCACAGGAAGAAAGCTTGAGGCATATAATATTCTCACCAAGCTATATGCTAAAGGACAATTTGCGGTCGAAAATGATCTTAAGAAATTATATACTGAATTGAACGGATCTGTTCAAGGTTACGAGAATTTTAATGCATCCTTAAAAATAGAGTTAACGCAAAACATTCGCAACCATATCAAAGAAATGGCAACTTTTAAACCTGCACCTAATTTTGAATTACTCAATCTTAAAGGTGAAAAAGTATCCCTAGCCAGTTTAAAGGGAAAAGTTGTGGTATTGGATTTTTGGGCAACTTGGTGTCAGCCATGTATCCGTTCATTTCCAGGAATGAAGGCAGCACAGGACTCTTATGCAGATGATAAGGATGTACAATTCTTATTCATGAATACCTGGGAGCGTGATAAGAACTATAAGGAAAATGTGATATCCTTTATCACCAAGAATAATTATCCTTTTGAAGTGCTCTATGACGATCAAAAAGATCCACAAACCGGAGAAGTTATGGCCGCGAAATTTGGAGTCAAAGGAATTCCAGCAAAATTTATTATTGATAAGGAAGGAAATATACGTTATTTTCTTACGGGATCTACCCCAAATGTAGATTACATTAAATTAGAAATGAAAGAGCTCATCGAAGCCGCTAAAAAACCTTACAAAGGGTAAAAAAAAGGGGGCGTCCAAAAAGATCGGACAGCCCCCTTTTTTTTAAATATCCAGCCAACTATAATCCAACCAACTCCCGAGCGTAAAAGAAGAATTTTTATGGGCTTTAAGACTTTCTTTATATTGTGGATCGGATGAATCCGCCGAAATGAGCCATACAGCACATAAATTTGAGCTATCAGCAAAAATAGATCTGTCTCAGCAGTCTTATCTTTGTTGCTATACAATATGCAGATGGCAACAAGAAACAACAGGAAGAAGTGGCTTCTATTTTTGAAAAGAACAATCTTAGGACTGGCAGTTCTCATCGCTCTTATCGGACTATATATGATGCATCCACAATTCGGCAAAAGACCCTCGGGTGAAAGACTTCAACGCATACAGCTATCGAAACAGTTTAAAGACGGAAAATTCCAGAATAGCAGCCCTACACCACAGCTCACGCAGCCCTGGACCGTAGCCCTATACGATTATTTTTTTAAGCGCTCGAACGAAACAAGTCCCAAATACACTATACCAACAGTGGATATCGACTGGGAAAAGTTGTTAAGTCAGCCTCATGGGCTTGTTTGGTTTGGTCACTCCTCTTATTTCCTTCGTCTCGATGGTAAGAACATACTCGTCGATCCTGTCCTTAGTGGCAGTGCTTCCCCTATTCCAGGAAGTGTAAAAGCGTTTAAAGGAGCCGATGTCTCTACCGTATCTGCTCTACCGCCGATCGACTATCTATTTATATCACATGACCATTATGATCACATGGATTATAAGACGTTAAAGGCACTACAACCCCGGGTTGGAAAAGTCATTGTTGGTCTTGGTGTTGGCTCCCATCTTGAATATTGGGGATATCGTCCTGAACAGATCATCGAAAAAGATTGGTGGGACGAAATCAACTTGGATGATGGTTTCAGTGTAACAGTTGCGCCCGCCAGACATTTTTCAGGCCGCAGCATATTTACTGCCAACACATTATGGGCATCCTATGCGCTCCAAACACCTTCCATGCGGCTCTATTTAGGCGGGGACAGCGGCTACGATAACCACTTCAAAGAGATAGGTAATCAATTGGGCCCTTTTGACCTGGCTATATTGGAGAATGGCCAATATGACCTCAGTTGGAAACACATACACATGATGCCGGAGGAGGTTGTCCAAGCGGCACATGATCTCAAAGCTTCCTTACTATTTCCGGTTCATTCGTCCAAGTTTGTATTGGCCAATCATGCCTGGAATGAACCTCTAGAACGTATTTCCAAGGAAGCAATACGACAACAACAGCCTATGCTTACCCCCATGATCGGCCAGGTCATCGACCTCGATCAGCCCCCTTTAACACCTAGCTACTGGTGGCGGAAATAATGTTAAGCAACGGAATTGATAGTCGCTGGTGTTATGCCAAACTTCTCCTTGAAAGAAGCATAAAAATGAGAAAGGTTTTCAAAACCCAGATCAAGATAAAAATCTGCAGGTTTTTGTCGCTTATTTTCAATTAAATAATAAGCCTCAGAAAGACGTCTTTCTTGCAGCCATTTTCGGGGAGAGGTCTGGAATATTTTCTCAAAATCACGTTTAAAGCTTGCTAAACTCCGCCCAGTTAGTTTGGCAAAGTTTTCTAAAGGCACATTGTACCGATAGTTTTTAACCATAAACTGCTCGAGATCAATTTTATGCGGCTCCGAAAAGTCAAAAAGCAGGTCTTTTAACTGTGGATAGCTTTCCAACAACAAGGTGATCAATTCATAGATCTTGATATTTTCCATCTGCGGGCTCACTCGGTCGATGGCTTCCGCATAGGGGGTCAATGACTCAAAATAACTTTTTATAAACAGGTTACTTTCCAGTACAACATTGGACTCACCCTGATACTTTTTGTCCGAACTGAGGTGATGGTCCATCGCGTATTGCTTCAGCCGATCAGCCCCCAGCAATACTGAAACAGATTTGTAAATATTATTTTTCGCGGGATATTTAAAAGCTTTGGCCAGTTGGTTTCTACGGGCAACCACAATCTGCCCTTCTGTCGCCACCAATTTTCCTTTCTGATGGTCCAGATGTGTTTCACCAGATAGCTGAAAAAAAACGACATGTTCGGGAATGAACTGTTCGTGCCCAAATGCTTTCTCGACATAACAGGAATACAAAAAGGCATTCCCAAAATCTTTCTCTTCCATGCTCAATACGATTTATTTTAAACGGCTCTGCGATTATGGGTACCGATAGCTAAAATCAGTCCCAGCCTAAAGGTAGCAAATATCTCATACCTTTTGCAAAGTCTAGTTGTCCGAAAGCTCAAAATATAGTTGGTACACAGCTCAAATCAAGCTACCGAAAAACTCAACGCATAAATACATTCACTTTTTGGAAAGCATCCTTCTTTTTTCTAAATCGAATGGCCCATGTCATCACCTACGTGTTTCAACATGGAGCCATTCGAACTGCTTGTTATTTCTTTGCAGCAAGCCGCTTACGTATAATACTGACAAATTCGGGTGAAACCCCCAAGTAGGATGCAATATAGTATTGCGGTACCCTTTGGGAAATAGTCGGGTATAGTTCAATAAATTCGAGATAGCGATCGGCGGCTGGTTTGGCCATTGTATGGATCAGCCTATTTTGCAGAACAGCGAGCCGACGTTGCACCAACATACGAAAAACCCGCTCAAACTTTGGAACAGTCTCTAATAATCTCTCTTTCGTCTCTGGTGTTAACATCAAAAACTCACTGTCTTCTAATGTTTCCATGTATAAACTGGATGGTGTATGGTAATGAAATGAAGCAATATCACTAATCCACCAATCTTCGACAGCAAAAGCCAGCGTTACTTCAAAACCATTTTCATCCAGATAATAAATCCGGACACACCCTTTTTGAAGATATCCTTCAAACTGACAAATTTCCCCTTCCTCCAATAGCATCGTTTTCTTGGGCACCTTCTTTGCTGTCAGTAAACCAGTGAACTGTTCGGTTTCTTCCGCTGTCAAAGCAATGCACTTGGACACATTTTTAAGAATATTTTCGTATAGCATAGTATTTCTTTAATTAGATCCGGTCGTTAAACACCTTCATTTTCGTGTAAAATATAACCCGCTCCATAGATACTTTCGATCTGAAGTTTGCGATCCATCTGCAGCAATTTACGAAGTCGGGAGATAAAAACCTCCAGGCTTTTACCGTTAAAAAAATCCGTATTACCCCAAAACTGCAGCAGGAGATCTTTTTTATTGACCAATAGATTTTTATGAAGGACCAGATGCCGCAGCAACTCAGCTTCACGGACTGTGAGCTTTTGTATGCTCCCCATTCCATCACGCAGACTATAGCGTTCCATGTTGAGCAACAGACAACCGATAGCAAGTTCGATTTCCGGATTCGTCTGCACTTCGGGTGCATTTGCCACGGTCAATAAATTGCGAATCTTGAGCAGTATTTCGTCCATGTCAAAAGGTTTCGCAATGTAATCAACAGCACCCAGACTAAGTCCCCTGAGTCGCGATGTGCGTTCATGAAGTGCGGTCAAAAAGAAAATAGGTTGCCCAGGATTCAATTGTATCATTTGTTGCGCCAGGTCAAAACCATTACCATCGGGCAACTGCACATCAATAATTAGTAATTTAACGGCACAGGACTGAAAAGCCGCCCAGCCATCTTGCGCCGTGCTTTCCCAGCGCACCGTAAAGCCTTTGTATCGCAAATAACGTGAAAAAACTTCGCCCAAATCAGGTTCGTCTTCAATCAAAAGGATGTCAATCTTATCTTTTGCCATTGAATGCCACATTACTCATGTAAATATAAAAAATTGTACCGGAACCAGACTTACCGCCTGCTACACGGATCGTCCAACCCAGCCTGTCCAAATAAGATTTGACATAGTAAAGCCCCAGTCCTAGTCCAGGTTTATTAGCGGATAGTTTCCCTCTATAAAATGCTGTAAATATCGCTTCCTGATCTGCAGCGGCGATCCCAACCCCATTATCCACTATTTTGAGGTTATAATGATGACCTTGCTGCTCCCAGCTAAACTGAATCGTCTTCTTACTATTATCGTTAAATTTTATCGCATTGGATACCAGGTTATCTAAGATTGAAAAATAATAATCTTCATCAAGACTCATCTCCACATCGGCAGCTAAAGGTTCATATTGAATTTCAATTTCACCTCGGTAGCGCAAATGAAGTTCTTTCAATATTTGCTGTGTCAGCCGATCAATAGAAACGGATACAATTTTAGCCTCTTGTTCCTGTAATGCCACAGATCCCATGACCTGTTCAAAATAAGCTTTAAGTCGTTTCGCTTGCCTTTCTACGATGCGCCCAAGTTGTGCCACCTCCTTATCGTCTTTTCCTGTTTCACGATCGATCAAACTATGTGCACTGATCAAAATTGTCGTCAGTGGCGTATTAAATTCATGGCGCATATGATTTAGAAAACTCGTTTTCAGGTCCGCCAATTTACGTTGATTGATCCAATTACGATAGGTTCGATAACTCAATAATACGATCACAACAATACAAGCTAAGGAGAGTAAAAACACGGGCATCATCCGTTGGACAAGACGCCAGTCCCTATTTTCATAATCAACATACAGGCTATAGGTAAAACGATAAGGAATAGGATTCTTGTCACTAACAGACAGTTGGAATACCCTATTATTATTTGTTCCGCGCTTGAGTTTGCCACTGATTAGACCAGCACGATCATCGGCTGCTAACGCATAGAAAGTCGTCCAGGCACGGTCTCTTGCATTATATATTTCCAATTTATCAAAATGGAATAGGTAAACAAGTGTCGTATCGAGCCCTTGCTGATGTACGATCCGACGAAAAATACGGTCTAACGACTGCTGCCTCCGCATCTGATCGAGAAAGCCATTCATACAATGGTCACCGTACTGGTCTGCGTCTGCGGACTTATTTATTTTTTTTTCACACCATTTCGGCAAACAGGGTACCAATGTTGTCTGGAATATGGCATCTCCCCCAGGGAATATCTTATCATCCATAATAACAGCTCCATAAGCATTCTGGATCCGGTTGAGCTGTCCAATCTGATAATTCTTGTCCTCAAGCTTATACGTATTGAAGATCAGAAAACCGATCAACCCCGTCAAGATCAAGAAGCTTGTTCCAAATGCCCAGGGATATATATTTTTACCGGTGCTCTTCATGGTTTAAAAATAACATCAATTTGTCGAATCAAGATAGCTATTAGGCTTTTATTAGGCTTTCGTTAGGTTTCCATTAGGCTTAAATAACACAACCTTGACCTATATTTACAACATAACAACTTAGTAAATTATGTCCAAAATTTTACAGCAACTACTTTACTGCCTATCTTTTCTTTTACTGGGCAACACGTTATTGGCACAATCCGGTTTTTCAAAGAAGGTCCTCGAACAGAGTCAGCTCGACTTTGTCAATCTTGGATTCGGTATGTTCATCCATTATGGCATGCCAACTTTTATGGAACAAGACTGGTCCGATCCCAATGCCGCACTTGAACTGTTCAAATCTCCGAAGCTCAACGCAGATCAATGGGCTAAAGCTGCCAAATCGGCCAATATGAGCTATGGTTGCCTAACCACCAAGCACCATAGTGGCTTCCCGATCTGGAATACCAAAACAACAGATTATAATGTAATGAACACGCCTTTACATCGTGATGTTGTTAAAGAATTTACGGATGCTTTCCGCAAAAATGGTTTGCGTGTTATGCTTTATTATTCCATTTTGGATATGCATCAGGGCATACGTCCACATACCATTACCAAAGCACATATCCAATTGATCAAAGATCAGCTGACGGAATTGTTGACCCAATACGGAGAAATCGACGCCTTGGTCATTGATGGATGGGACGCCCCTTGGTCGCGTATTTCGTACGATGATGTTCCTTTCGATGACATCTATTATCTTGTCAAATCACTCCAACCAAAATGTTTGTTGATGGATCTCAATTCGGCAAAATACCCCGGTGATGCGTTGTTTTACACCGATATCAAATCGTACGAACAAGGCGCGGGTCAATTTATCTCCAAGGAGCATAACAAATTGCCGGCCATGGCCTGTCTTCCCTTACAGCAAAATTGGTTCTGGAAAACATCGTTTCCGAACACCCCAGTTAAAAATGTCAATGAATTGGTCGAGAAATTTGTAATTCCGTACAACAACGCGTATTGCAACTTTATGCTCAATGTAGCACCAAATAGTGATGGTCTGATGGATCAAAATGCGCTTGATGCACTGAAGACAATCGGTACATTATACAAAAATAAACCCAGCTACAGTTCATTACCAAATTACCAGGCACCAATAGTCGACCACAATATGGCCAAACAAGTACCTTCATCCAGTAGCTGGAGCGAAGATATGAACATTATGGATTTTGCCAACGACGATAACTTTGGTAGTGCCTGGGTCTCCAATCCGGCAGTCAAAGATGAAGTATGGTATGAATTGGATTTTGAACGTAGTAAAGCTTTCAATAGTGTTGTTATTACCGAAGGAAAAGACAATCCTTCACAGTATAACTTATCCTATCTGAAAGATGGAAAATGGCATCCTATCGCGGTTACAGCGGTACAACAGGGCCGCATCAAGATCTTCCGTTTTGATGAAGTACTGGGACAAAAATTACGCTTCAGCATCAAACCTGAAAAAGGTCATGCGGTCGTAAACGAAATCGGCGTTTACCAAGAAAGACGCTAACAAGCCAAAAAACTTTCATCAAACTGAACAATACACCCTTAGTAGTAAAAAGAAGGCTCCTTGCAATGCAAGGAGCCTCTTTTATGGGGACTAATAAGTTAAATTCCTATTTACTCCAACCTGGGTTTTGTGTCAGATTTCCGTTTAGCACAATCGCTGCAGACGGAATTGGGTAAAGGTACTGCTTGTTATTGTCATCCCAAGTACGCTTCACAGCTTTAAACCATTCCAGGTGATTGTCCGAAGTCATTGTCTGGAAATTGGTACTTTTGCCCCCTATAGCCACCTTGGCTACTCCTGCAGGAACAGTTATCGAAGGAGCTGATTTACTTCCATCATAGAACACGACATCTGGAGTTCCATTGTGGTCGATATCAATCAGCTTATCTAAAGCAGGGATATAAATTCCCGTCCAAGGCAAATTTGCCATAAGCGGTCCAAGTTTCCATCGCTTCAAATCATTGAAACGGAAACCCTCCAGGGCTAATTCCACCTGTCTTTCACGACGTATTTCTAAAAGCACGGGACTATTGACTTCGGGGAAGAATGTATTTTTCAAGTAGGTATCCACTTTGGTCGGCAGTGTATTCGTTCCACTTGTTATTCCAGCCCTTGAACGTAATGCTCCAATAGTTTTCGACCAATCCGCATCATTGAAAGTACCTAGTTCCTGTTTCGCTTCAGCATAGTTTAATAATATTTCCGCATAACGCATTAAAGGAACTGCATTGGTATTGTAACCGCCATTGTCGTAATAGGGATCGTCTAAAGTATACTTGATCGGTTGATACCCCGTATAGGTAAAACTTGCAAAATTTGGGGGAGCAGGCTGTCCATTACGGGAATATCCTGGCGTCCGGATCAACTGCGCCAAGCGCAAGTCGCGATTTTGACACTCCTCATAGAATTCCTCAGTCTGAAAGTTCGGTCTATCCGTATAAGGAGTACCGTCAACATTCAAAAAACTATTGATAAAAGGCCTTACCAAACTTAAACGTGGACCGTAGGTTGCTGATGTCCACCACCAATTGGCATCGTTCAAAAGCGCAAGATCTTTACTGAAAGTTACGGCCAACATGACCTCTTTTGTCACTGGCGTATTACTGGTAAACAACTGTCGCTGTGATGTTTTAGGGTCTGCGGAGATATTAAGCCCATAAGGACCATTTTCCATTAAAATCTTGCCAGCGTCTACCGCCATCTGGAAGAATACTTCCGGCTGTGTAGCCAAATTGAGCTTTTGGTATTTACGAAATGTTCCTTCGAACAGCGCGATTCGGGTCTTCAAACCAAGTGCTGTCCATTTATTAACCGTACTACCGTCACCCGCCGTATTTGTGATATTGGCGTAGGCAAAGTCCAGATCTTCCATGATGTGCTTCATGACCACTTCGCGCGAATCCCGTGGTGCTTTAAGGATATCCGTCTCATCAACCGCCAAAGGGTGATCTACCCAAGGCACATCGCCAAAACGAACTACTTTCTCATAATAGAACCAAGCTCTGAAAAAACGGGCTAAGCCGATATAATTATTTTTGATGGCATCGCTCAATTTGGGACTATTACATTTAGCTATCAATTGGTTGATATTACGCAGGGTAGTCCAGGACCACCCCGAACTGATCTCAGCACTGTAAGCGCCGCCGACCATAAAATCATTGAGGCTATTTACGGCCGAATAGTCAGCCATAGCGTCACCTTTATAAGCGTCACTACCAGAGGTAATATTCCGATAGAATGAGTTGCTGTAATTTTTTAATCCACTTTCACTCCCAAAGATATCCTCCTCGGTGGCACCTGCCTTCGGCAGCTCGTTTAGTTCACAGGAGGAGAACAAAAGCGCAACAATAGGTATATAAAATAATTTTTTCATGATATTAAAAAACTATAAGCCAATAGATAAATTAAAACTAACACTCTTCATAATCGGATAGTTAAATCCGTCGCCAGAACCCGTTCCGATCTCGGGATCAGATTTGCCCAGATTACCGACATCGAGATCCTTCGTTTTTTTGTAAAGAGGCGACCAGGTCCATAAGTTTTCGCCCGAGAGTCCAGCCCGAAGACTACTGATTTTTAACCTGTTGGTTACAGATTTAGGAAAACTGTATCCGATCTGTATATTTTTCATCCGTATATAGGCAACGTTCTGCAGATATCTTGTCTGTGGCGTTGTTTTGATAGATTCATTGTACCCAGCATAGCGAGGAAAATAACCGTTCGGATTGTCTTCAGTCCAATAATTGTTGAGGTGCCATTCCGGCAAGTTGTTGTAAGGTCGATTGTATTGTCCCCAAAAAATAGATTCATTGCTCGGGTACCAATTCTGCTTACCCACCCCCTGGAAGAAAGACGAGAAATAAATACCTTGCCAATCCAGATTAAGGTTAAAACTATAGATATATCGTGGATCGGCATTACCGATGACAGTTCTATCACCATGGCTATAAATCGTATTATTTCCATAATCGATTACACCATCACCATTTAGATCCGTAAAACGCACGTCACCTGGATATATTGTACCATTGTTGGACGATTTGATCAATTTTTGTTTTGCAGCACCATCAATTTCCGCCTGATTCTGAAATAAACCCTGCGTTACATAGCCCCATATTTCGCCGATTCGCTGACCTTCATAATAGGATCCATCTTTGATTAAACCCTCTTTATTTTCGTAACGGTCTATATTGGATCTATAATCAGCCAAAGTACCCCTTACGGACCAATTGAAAGGACTACCGTTCAAATCGAATCTATCCTTATAAGTCAGGCTCACTTCAAAACCTTTTGTGGTCATGTCAGCATAGTTTCCTTTCGGCGACTCCGCACCAAAGATGTCAGGCAAAGCTACACCTAAGGTATACATATTTAAGGTTTTGCGTTGATAGATATCGCCCGTAAAAGTCAGTTTTCCATTTAAAGATGATAGATCAAGACCTAAGTTTGCCGTGCGCGCTGTTTCCCAAGTTAAGTTATCCGGGATCACCTTAGGCACCGAGGTATATGCCGGCTTCTGTCCGTTCAATACCCGATCCATAATCTTGATCTCGTAAATATCCAAATAGGAATACGGATCGACATTACCATTACCCAATGAGCCATAGGACGCTCTTAGCTTCAGATCAGAAAGTGCTCTTTTGTCCACCTGGAAGAATGGTTCTTCAGAAATACGCCAGCCCAGGGATGCGGAAGGGAACAGTCCCCATCGTTGGTTTGTCGGAAATTTGGACGAACCATCGTAGCGGCCATTGAATTCAAAAAGGTAACGGTCCTTGAAAATATAATTGGCACGCATAAATACCCCGACATTACGGTACTTGTTATATCCCGCTGTCGCTGTGGTATTCTGCCCTACTGCCAGGTTGATATTTTCAACATCATCATTGAGGAGACCTGTTTTGGTAATATAGGTTGAATTGTAGGTACGCTGCTCATAATTGTATCCGAGCAAACCTTTAAAATAATGATCGCCTATTGTGCGTTCATATTCACTGTATAGATTTCCAAACAAATAACGGTAGCGTTGGTCTACTTGATAAATATTGTCGTTCATACTTGTTTCCAACCGCAACATTTTTCCCTCCTGTGTGCTATACGGAACAGGCACACGGACTCTTACCGAATTAAAATCGCGATTTCTAAAAGTCAGATCCCCTTTAATGCGGAACGTATTGTTGAAAAACTTAGTCTCGAAAGAAGTTGTGTTGCGGAGATCCTGATTTGCCGTATTCGTACCATTCTTACCGTAGATAAAATCCCCTACTGTATAGGCTGCAGAGAAGCTCATAGATCCATCAGGGTTAAAGATCGGCGAAGAAGGGTGTCCCTCATCGGCAATATTGCGCCAGATATTTCCACCTTCACCAGCAGTCGATGGGTCTCTGTATTTGGCATAATTAAAATCGATGTTATTGCTTATTCGTAACCAGTCGGTGACCTGAAGTCCCGCTTTTGCACGTGTATTATAGGTCTTATATTTATCACTGTTGTAGCGGTACAGGCCATTGTAGTCGTAAGCACGTCCAGAAATATAGTAATCCATTTTTTCTGAATTGCCACTGATGGACAGGTTGTGATCCTGGACAAACGTATTATCCTTGATCAACGTACCGTAATAGTCTTCATTACCGTAGTATACATAATTACCCTTATCGTCGACAGTGACCTGTTCGGTAATGCCCTGTTCTTTTCTTCTCTTAAATTCTTCCAGCCAATCTGTTGTAAAGATCTGTGTCTTGTTGAGCTTGCTCGGAATCGAAGAATAATTATTCCAGGCATTATAGGCTGTAAAGAAATGCGAAGCATATTCATAACCATCTGTCACGAATTTGGGCAAAGTTACAGGTTTTTGAAAAGAGCCACTTCCTGAATAGTTGATCGAAGTTTTTCCGGACTTGGCACGTTTCGTTGTGACCAAAACTACCCCGAAGGTACCGCGGGAGCCGTAAATCGCAGACGAAGCAGCATCTTTGAGTGTAGTTACACTTTCTATATCATTGGGATTGATCGCCGAAAGATCACCTTCGACACCATCAATAAGCACAAGTGCACTTCCACCCTGACCAATGGAAGTTGTCCCACGGATATTGAAACTTGGTGCCCGATTGGGCTTACCATCTGCTGGGGTTACATTCAAGTTAGGAATTACACCTTGGAGCATCTGGCTTGCATTGCCCAGTACGCGTCCCTCAAAAGCTTCTGATCCCACTTGGTCTACTGCACCGGTAAGATTCACTTTTTTCTGCGTACCATAACCGACCACCACAACTTCCTCCAGTTCGGTATCTTTGGATTCCATGATGATATCGATCTGCCCTCCCGTCACGCTGACGATATTTTCACTGTAGCCTATCCCTGTCAATTTGAGTCTTTGCCCTATAGTGGCTTCAATCGTGAACTGACCCGCTACATTCGTTGAGGTTGTTTTTTGACTGGTTAAATTGGTAATGGTAATTCCGGACAAGGTTGTTCCGTTTTTGTCTTTTACCACCCCTTTCACGGTAGATTGAACTGCAATACTGTGCACCTCTTGTTTCAATTTGACATAATCATGCTCTACATTAGCCCAAGTGGGGTATGAGAGACCCAATGCCATACTGATTAGTAATGTTTTTTGCATTTTTAGTCTGGTTTAGAATTTTGCATCAAAGTTGATGCTTTGACTTGGTTTATAATTTACCGTAATGTTAACAAATATTTAATTAATATCAACAACATTACTACCTAAACAGGTTTAGCATACCATTAAATAATCAAAATTTATCTTTTAGATAACATAAATCATAAAAACAAGCCTTGAGACATCTAAAAGTTAATCTATTCAATTCAAAAACCTAAAGTCCCATTTTCAGAATTCAGAAATACGCTAATTGACCACGAAGAGATTCAGCAATAGCTATTGTTTAGTACATTTTTTCTTTCCCTGTTTTTCTTGAACTAGTTCAATGAACAGCAAAATTAACCAGCCTAAATTTGGGTATACACCAAATGCTTTGGGTATCTCTAAAGGATAACAGCAACTCCAAAGCGGTGTATAGATCATTGACTTATCAGATTATTTTAATACGAAAAACAAATTGACGATATATCGTCAATTTTAAAAACCGACAAAACACCATAGAAAACTAAAAATCAAAACAATAAGAAAAAAGGTAAAAGATTTGAATCTCAACAAATATCAAACAACAAAAAATACATATTTATGAAACCATCACTAGAACTATTGTCGCCAAGCAACCATGCATTGGTATTGATCGACTTCGAAGGCCAAATGGCATTTGCCACAAAAAGCATTACCATGGAAGAGCTTCGCAATAATGTCGCCGTAATCTGCGGTGCTTCCAAGATTTTCAATGTGCCGACCATCGTAACCACAGTCGCGGAAGAAAGCTTTTCAGGTCCTGTTTTTCCAGAAATTGAGACATATTATCCACAAGCCAGTACAGATTATATCGACAGAACCAGTATGAATACCTGGGAAGATGAGGCCGCTTACCAAGCCATAAGAGGCACAGGTAAGAAAAAACTGGTGCTGGCAGGCCTATGGACAGGTGTATGTATCGTTGGACCAGCTTTATCTGCACTAGCGGAGGGATATGAAGTTTATGTCATTGCCGATGCCTGTGGTGATGTAAGTCAAGAGGCACATGAGCGTGCTATGCAACGCATGATTCATATGGGTGTAAAACCGATCACTGCTGTACAATACCTTCTGGAATTACAACGCGACTGGGCCCGTCAGGAAACCTATGTAGCTGTAACAGACCTCATGAAAAAACATGGCGGCAGCTATGGCTTAGGGGTTCATTACGCCCACAATATGCTAAAACACGGTTAATTCAATTGTAAAAAAATATTTATTCAAAATCGTACCTCGTGCAACAGCAACAGACCATATTCAATTACATCCGTCAAGCGGCGCTCGTATTGTCGATACTCAGCCTATTTCCGCATTTTTCCAAGGCTCAAACCTACAAATTAATGCGTTTCGAGGAAGATTACAGCGCTCTCGCAGACAGTACACGTCATGGTTATCAAAAGCTCAAATATAGCCCTTTAACTGCTGACGGTAAATTATGGCTTTCGATGGGTGGCGAGGCACGGTTGGAATATGTCGATTTTAACAATGAGGACTGGGGACGCGTAAAGCTTGGGCATAACAACTTTCTACTGCAACGTTATAGTCTGCACGCCGATCTACATTTCGGGACGCGTCTCCGTCTTTTCACCCAACTTCGCTCAGCCCTGCAGCATGGCCGCAAAAATGGTTCACGCCAGATCGATGAAGACCAACTGAATGTACAGAACCTATTTATAGATGGAACGCTGTTCAAACAAAATGATAAATCAGTATTGATTCGCCTTGGCAGGCAGGAGCTTGACTATGGCTCCGGCCGCTTAATTTCCGTAGGTGAAGGCCCAAATGCCAGAAGATATTTCACTGGAGCAAAACTAGCTTACAACAGCAGCAAAGTGAATATTGAAGCATTTGCCATGATGGCAGATACCATTAGACCGGGCATATTTGACAACAAACCTTCCAAACAGGTCAACCTGTGGGGAGCTTACGGGAAATTTATTGTTCCTCAACAGGCCAATCTCGACTTATATTACATCGGCATCTATCGCGACCGTTCGGTTTTTGAGGAGGGTATAGCACAAGAAACCCGCCATACCGTAGGAACCCGGATCTGGAAATATGGCGGTGGATTTATTTACAACCTTGAAGGGGCTTATCAATTTGGATCTTTTGGCCAAGGTAAGATATCAGCATGGACTGCTTCCGTCGATATCGGCTACCTCTTTGAAAATACTGTGCTTAAACCATCCGTCAATCTACGTAACGACTATATTTCAGGGGACAAAAAGGCTGGAGATGGCAATCTGCAAACTTTCAACCCCATTTACCCCAAAGGCGGATACTTTGGTTTTAGTCCACAGATCGGTCCCGTCAACTTGATTGACATTCACCCTTATGCCACGCTAGACCTTCTTCCCAAACTCAAGATGCAGGTTGACGTAGTTTTCAACTGGCGGCATACCTTACAAGACGGTTTATACAGGCCAAGCGGATCTTTTAACCTGCCTGGATCTGCTTCGCGTAAACGCTATATCGGCACGGCTTATCTAGCCAACTTTACCTACGCCGCCAGTAAGCAATTGTCGCTGGTAACAGGTATTCAATATTTCAAAACCGGCGCTTTCATTGAAGACATCATTAGCACACCAAAAAATGGAATTTTCTTCAATAGCAGGATCGCCTTTAAATTCTAAAATCATGAAAACAATAAAGAGACTCTTTCAAAAGAAAACATGTCAATGGGCGCTGATCGCCTTGTTTGGCACCTTGGCGGTCACTCCGATACAATCTTATGCACAAGCAACGGCGGCAGCTCCTATTAAAACCACAGCAATAGGCACAAGTACCATCTGGGGAAATGTCGATGGACTTGCTATTGAAGGCCTCGTTCAAGGCCCTTCGGCTGCTGCAAGTGATCTGCAGGTAGCCTGTGTATTTGAATATACCGAGGGCGATATCTTTATCTCCCCGCCGGCATTGCCTGCCGCATTGAATGGTCTAGTACATTTAGATGAAGCTTTACATGGTACGTTAACTGAAATACGTAAAACAGGAAAATTTAAGGGACATGCACTTGAAACCATCCTCTTAGCTCCAAGCAAAAAGGGCACGCTCGCAAGTAAAAAACTGTTGTTGATTGGGCTTGGCAAACGGGAGGACTTCCATGCTGAACTGATGAAGGATGTAGCCCATGTTGCCATGCGCGAAGCGCTTAGATTAGGTGTCAAAGATTTTAGTTTTGCGAGTGATCTCAAAGATGCGGGTGTGGATTCGCCGACTGCTCTGGTTGCAGAGAATGTTGTTCTCGGTTGTATCGATGCCTTCAGAACCCAAAAATGGTTGGGCGAAAAAAATATGGATCAACAACCGGTATTAAACAAGATCACCTTACTAGCTGGACCAGCATTTTTTGAAACTGCTGGCGAAGGCATCAAAAACGCGATTTCTTCCTTAAACAATTAAACAAACCAGATGATGAAAGCAGACCTTATTCTATATAACGGAAAAATAACCCATTTCGGCCACAACCAGGAAGCAGTCACCGCTGTAGCGATCCAAGATGGTAAATTTGTTGCAATCGGTTCGGACAGCGATGTCCTTAAGCTTGCCAGCACACAGACAAAATTGATTGATCTAGGCGGTAGACGTGCTGTACCAGGCATCAACGATTCGCATATCCACCTGATCCGTGGTGGACTCAATTATAATCTTGAATTGCGCTGGGATGGTGTTCCATCATTAGCCGATGCACTACGTATGCTCAAAGAGCAAGTTGACCGCACGCCACATCCCCAATGGGTTCGCGTAGTGGGCGGTTGGTCCGAGTTTCAATTTGCCGAACGTCGTATGCCAACTTTGGCTGAAATCAATGCCATAGCACCCGATACACCCGTTTTTATCCTTCATCTCTATGACCGCGCACTGCTAAATGCTGCGGCACTGCGTGCCGTAGGTTACACCAAAGACACACCCGCTCCTCCAGGCGGAACCATTGAACGGGACAGCCATGGTAATCCCACAGGATTGCTGATTGCATCGCCCAATGCCATGATCCTATATTCAACCTTGGCAAAAGGACCTACACTTCCCTACGAAGAGCAGGTTAATTCGACCCGACATTTCATGAAGGAACTCAATCGCTTTGGAATTACCAGCGTTATCGATGCTGGTGGCGGTTTTCAAAACTACCCCGACGACTACAAAGTCATCCGTGATTTACATAGCGAAGACCAGCTTACGGTTCGTATCGCCTACAACCTTTTTACACAAAAGCCCAAGCACGAATACGAAGATTTCCAGCAATGGATAGACAGCGTTCCTCTCCACCAAGGCGACGACATGTACCGCCACAACGGCGCTGGTGAAATGCTTGTTTTTTCGGCAGCAGATTTTGAGGATTTTCTGCAGCCTAGACCTGATCTCAGTGAAAATATGGAAGCCGAACTCGAAAAAGTTGTTCGCTTACTCGTGAGTAACCGATGGCCATTCAGATTACATGCCACATACAACGAAAGTATCAGCCGCTTTTTGGATGTATTTGAGAAAGTCAACCGCGACATTCCGTTTGACGGATTGGCCTGGATTTTCGACCACGCCGAAACAATAGACGAACGTAATATTGAACGAACCAAAGCGCTAGGTGGTGGTATTGCCATCCAAAGCCGCATGGCCTATCAAGGTGAATATTTTGCAGATCGATATGGTGCTACTGCGGCCGAACAAACACCCCCTGTCAAAAAAATGCTGGCCATGGAAGTTCCTGTAGGAGGTGGATCCGATGCAACCCGCGTGAGCAGCTACAATCCCTGGGTGTCCATGTACTGGCTTACCGCAGGAAAAACTGTTGGTGGACTCCAAATATACCAAGACAGTAAGCTTGACCGCATGACAGCGCTACAGCTCTATACCAAAGGCAGTGCTTGGTTTTCACAAGAACAACAAAAAAAGGGAGATATTGCTGTGGGAATGCTAGCTGATTTAACGGTACTTAACAATGACTATTTTACGGTAGAAGATGAAGCTATTAAGGAGATCGAATCCGAACTTACTGTCGTAGCGGGTAAAATTGTCTATGCGGAAGGTGATTTCAGTTCCTTCTCTCCCCCACCGATCCCCATTCTACCCGATTGGTCACCTACAAAAAGCTACGGTGGTTATTATAGTGTTTCGAAAACAGCTCAAAAAAGCAGCACAACTACATCAACAGCTCAAAGTAGCATTGTAAATTCCATCCATCTGTGTAGCGGCAGCTGTCAGGTACATGCACACGATCACAATCAAGCCCGAATGAGTAACATCACGATAAATAATTACACCGCATTCTGGGGAGCCTTAGGCTGTTCATGTTTTGCATTTTAAGACACTGGAAAGATGGAAATACTTCAAAAACTTTTTTACACCGATTTGGGCAATACGGCCAATAACATAGCCATACTAATCTTTCGAGTTCTATTTGCCTGGGAATTATTGACCGTGCACGGTCTAAAAAAAATACAAAAAGGCCCACAGGCTGAACCTGAACATATCCCAAATCCTTTGCAGCTACCCGAAAAACTAAACGCCGCAGTAGCCCAGTTTGCAGACACTACTGTTCCTTTTTTTATTGCACTTGGCTTATTTGGAAGGTTAGCGTTACTACCGACAATAGGAGTCACCGCAGTTGGTTATTTTGTCGTACACCGCCACGATTCACGTGAAGTACGCGATATTCCATTTATGTACACACTATGCCTTTTGCTCCTCTTGCTCACCGGCCCAGGAACTTATTCAATCGATCATTACATTTACCAACTACTCACAAAATAAACATATGAAACCCCATATCGGAATACACGAAAATAATCTAGCTGAATCGGCACACATTCTTTCTAAACTCTTAGCCGATGAATACCTGCTCTATACGAAAACGAGGAATGCACATTGGAACATTGAAGGAGCCGATTTTTACAACAAACATCTCTTTTTTGAAGCGCAGTATAACGAACTCGATGAGCTGATTGACAGTCTTGCTGAGCGCATCCGCAGCCTAGGGCATTATGCACCTGCCAGCCTAAATCAGTTTTTGGCGCTGACACAGTTAACCGAACAGAAAAGGTCAGGCAATGACAGTACTGCTTATATCAAAGAATTATTAATGGACCACGAAAGCATTATTGTTTCATTGCGCGAAAACATCGACCATTTTGCGATAGCACTAAAGGACATTGGAACAAGCGACTACGCAACAGGACTTCTGGAAACTCACGAAAAAATGGCTTGGATGCTACGTGCGCATTTATCATAAAATCATGGAAAATCAAAACAAAGCACATATAACGACACTTGTTCTAACACTTGTTGGGGGGTATTGTGACACCGTTACCTTTGTCGCAGCTGACAAAATATTCTCGGCCCATGTGACAGGTAACTTTATCGTCTTCGCCTATCAGCTTATCAATGGCGGAGATATCACGGCCTGGATCAAATTGGCAACCTTCCCTGTATTCGTCACCGCAGTGATGGCAGGCGGATGGCTTACCTCACGCTCCCATAAGAAAAATACAGTCCTCTTTGTCGAAGCCCTATTACTTGTTATTGCAGGTTTGCTGGCAATTGTTCTTCCGGTAGAGGCTTCCAAAACCGTGATGTATAGCCTGGTTATGCTTGTCGTATTCGCTTTGGGCATGCAAAATGCATTCGGAAAACTATTTGCCAAAGCAACTCACGGACCAACAACCATGATGACCGGAAATGTGACCCAAGCGTCGCTAGACCTCTGTGTACTTATCGCCAATAAGTTTAAAAATCCAGACACCAACGTCAGCTTTGGGAAGCAGCTGATCACCTTATCAGGTTTTTTCATCGGATGTTTGGCGGGAGCCTATTTTGGTAAACAACTTGGATTAACTTCTATTATATTTGCAGGTATAGCGATGCTCGTCTGTTATTTCCTCTCGAAAGACAAGGATCAATAATTAGGATAAAAGCATCAAGCAAATAGAGCAAGCTACCAGTAGAAAGATAGCTTGCTCTATCTTATAACGTATGTCACCTTAATGAGAATTTATCTAATACTTAGCATTTTTATCCTTTCGATCTTTAACACATTCGGTCAGGACAACACGACTATTCATCGTCTGCTAGACAGCATATCGCATGAAAAGGATCCCGGACAAAAAGCTCGTATGCTTTATGAAGCCGCTAAATGTTATCTGGAAAAACCAGGTGAATCAAAAAAAGACCTAGACAGCGCCTTATGGCTTAATGGGACATCCCAAAAACTGCACCTCTCAGTCAACCTTAAAACCGAAGCCGCGCTAAATATGCTTCTGGATGCCCGAATACAAGAGGAAATGGGTAAACCAGACCTTGCAAAAAGCCAGAAAAAGGCTAGTTTACTTTTTGCAAACGCCCATCAGCTTGCTAAAGCCTCGGCCATGATTTACCTGTCTATGGCTAACGACATCAAAGATGTGGACTTTCATCAAAAGACCAGCTTATTCCAGCAAGCGTTAGAACAAGCCAAAAAGACACGTGACAAATCACTTGAGCCCAAAATCCTGATGGAACAATCCAGCTTCCTTTCCAATTATGGGGATTATAAAGGTGCCATAGCAACTGCTCATCGAGCCGCTGTATTAAAAAAACAGACCGGCGATAAAAATATCAGCCAGGAGCTTGTGTCCGTTGCCGGTAATCTCCGGATGCTCCTGCGCCTCAAAGAAGCTTTAAAATATGCACTCGAAGCCCGTCGGGTAGTGGAAAACGAAAGTACAACGACAACCAAAGATGATTTAGCTGCCGTGTACAATATTGTGGGATTGATCTATTACGATCTTAAATCCAATAAAGAAGCCCTAGAAAATTATCAAAAGGCATTTGAAATCGCCAAAAGTCAAGGTGACAGATATGGCATCCATACGATCACACTCAATTTAGCGACGATTCTATCGCGTCTCAATCGTGTTTCAGATGCACTGAATCTGCTTGATAATGTCACCAAAGATTACGCGTCCGATATCTATTCCATACGCTATGCCTATCTGTATACCATGCTATACACAAGAAATAAAAACACAAAAAAAGCTTATCCCTATTATCAGGAACTCTTAACCTATTACAAGACCGGGAATATCACTGGGCAGGAAAGGCATATCATGATGATTGGAATCGCTAGCTATCTTTTTGCAGATGGACAGATCAAACAGATGTACCCTTACCTCGAAGAAATAGAGCGATCAATGACCAAAGAAAGCAGTCTGCTCCGTGCTTCCGAATTGCGGAAACTCTATTATCTGGCCGACTCCGCCCGCGGTGATTTTAAATCCGCATTCAAAAACTTGGCGGCTTTCAAAACTATCAGCGATTCCATTAACAGTGTAGAGCGGGCCAAGGAGCTTACCGCCTTACAATTAGATTATGATACCGAAAAAAAAGACCATGATATCGTCCTCCTTAAACAAAAAGGTCAGCTGCAAAAATCACTGCTTGAACGGGAGGCTATTATACGAAACGTGTTCATAGGCAGCTTCGTCGTCCTGTTGATCTTCGCAGGCTTTTTGTATATCCAAAATGCCATAAAAAAAAGAAGTAATGCAAAACTAACGCTCAAACAGGAAGAAATCAATGCCCAGAATGAAAAACTAAAACAGCTGATCGCTGAAAAAGAATGGCTACTAAAAGAAATTCACCATCGCGTCAAAAACAACATGCAGATTATTATCAGTCTGCTCAATACACAGTCGGCTTATCTTGAAAACGAAGACGCCATCAGCGCAATTCAAAATAGTCAAAATCGCATGCATGCGATGTCTCTGATCCATCAAAAACTATATCAAACAGACAACCTTTCTCGCATTGACATGAAATGGTATATCCAGGAACTGACCGAATATCTCAAAGATAGCTTTCAATCCGAAAAATCAGTTAAATTTGAGATTCAGGTAGATCCGATTACACTGGATGTTGCACAGGCGGTCCCAGTTGGGCTTATTCTCAATGAAGCAATCAATAATGCAATCAAACATGCTTTTGTTCAAAGAGAGGGAACTGTTTTTATCAACTTCAGGCGAATCAAAGCTACACCTTACGATCTCTTGCTTAGCATTGCCGACAATGGTATCGGAATACAGAAAGATCTTAGCAGTAGTGATAGTGACTCTTTCGGCATGAATCTCATGCAAGGGCTAACTTCCCAGCTTGACGGAGAATTTAAACTGACATCTGACCAAGGTGTTTTCATTACTATTCAATTTTCACAGAAAGAAGGCGAAATTTAAGACGAATTTTATGCAAAAAGGAAACAAGATCTTAATTGTAGAAGACGAATTTATCGTCGCTAATGATCTCAGGATGATCCTCAAAAAAAACGGTTATGAGGTCGTTGGTATAGCGTCTTCTGTGTCGCAGGCCAAGACAATTATCGCGACAACAAAACCGAATTGGGTGCTACTCGATATCCTATTAAAGGGAAGTGAAACAGGTATCGACCTCGCTATTGAACTGAACAAGCTGGAGCTACCATTTCTATTTATATCGGCCAATACCAACCAAGGTATTTTAGAAGCAGTGAAAGAGACAAGGCCCTATGGTTTTTTGACAAAACCATTTCGCGAAAAGGATCTTTTCATTATGCTCGATATTGCCAATGAAAGGCTCAATTCGGAAAACAAGGCCGAGGAACCGAAAATTAAGTCCATTGAAAACAGAAGCTTGAAAAATCAGCTCATCGGTACAAGCCCAGCCCTTAATGAGGTACTTTCACAGGTCGAATTGGTTGCTCCTACAGACACCTCCGTCTTGCTCCTCGGCGAAAGTGGCACAGGTAAAGAAAAGATTGCGCAGTCATTACATCAGCTATCGTTGCGCAAGCTGCAGCCTTTGGTTGTAGTCAATTGTGCAGCCATACCATTATCCCTTATGGAGTCTGAATTATTTGGTCATGAAAAAGGAGCCTTTACAGGGGCACAAAATAGAAGAATTGGTAAATTTGAACTTGCCGACGGGGGAACCATCTTTTTGGACGAAATTGGTGAATTACCGTTAGAAGCGCAGACCAAATTACTCCGTGTGCTCCAAGAACAAGAAATTGACCGTGTAGGTGGAGAGCTGCCCGTCAAGATCAATGTCCGTATTATCGCGGCGACTAACCGCAACCTGGAACAGGAGGTCGCCTTAGGCAACTTTAGACTGGACCTCTATTATCGGCTCAACATCTTCCCAATTGCTATTCCGCCACTTCGAGAGCGAACTGGAGATATTGAGGTGCTGGCCAATTATTTTCTAGCCTTTTACGCCACGAAACTCAAGAAAAATGTCACAGCCTTTTCTGCTCATGTACTTGCCAATATGCAAGCTTATCCATGGCCGGGCAATATTCGGGAGATGCAGCATCTTATTGAAAGGACGGTTTTGCTTGCAAAAGACCCTATCATCAACGACATGGTATTTATTGAACACCTGGAAAGTAAAATCTCAGATTTTTCATCTCAAAAATTAGCATCCCTTGAAGAAATTGAACGAGAGCATATTTTGCGTGTACTTGAATCATGTAAGGGCAAAATTTCAGGCCCAGGTGGAGCAACAGAAATCTTACAGATCAGTTCATCCAGTCTATACAGCAAAATGAAAAAATTCGGAATTAAATCCGACTTTTATTGATAACAAGATAGCAAATGACCATCATGCAGCATACAGCCGTAGGATCAGATCCGCAAGCGATTTATAATCGCATTCAGCAACGCGAAATAGAGCAGCTTGCTCAAATTGCTATTCAGCAGAAAATGGCTCCTATTCATACCCTAGCCGCATTGGATTTGCTTCAAAACGAAATCCAAATCTTTTTGGGACAAAATTGGCTTTCGCTATTTATTGCGGATAATCGCGAAGTTAATTATAGCCTTCTTTTTAAATCCAAAAATAAGGCAAAAACAAGCAAGAACGAATCACGTAGCTGTAAAGACAAATTCTTTAAAGAATGTATCCTTTCCGCTGACCCCATCCTGTTCCGAGCCAGCGAGATTTTAAAAGCAGATAAATCCTTTCCGGCAACCTTTGTCCACGCCATTCAAGAGGGAAATAAAGCAATTGTATCCAAAGCTTTTCGTGTACATGACCACTATTGGGCGATCTTAAGTCTAGGCTACAAAAGGCTGGAACATATCGATCCTCAGCTTGAGTATCGGATAAAAAACTTTATCCCACAGCTTGGTATCAGCGTCGGCAATATTCTGATGTACGAACGATCGACACATACAGCCTTAACAAACACGGCCAACAGCCCAGCGCAGCTCAATGCACAGCCTCAGGGTCTCCAGCAGAACGAGGGTTATGGTAAGAAATCAGAGGCCTCAGAGCCGCAGATGATTGGCGAGAGTGACCTGATACAAGCCATAAAATCGCAGCTCAAAATGGTAGCACTATCAGAAATGAATCTGCTTATTCAAGGTGAAAGCGGAACTGGCAAAGAAGTAGCAACTCAAATAATACATCATTTTTCACTCAGATCGGCTCGTCCCCTAATAAAAGTCAACTGCGCGGCTATTGCGCCCACGTTGATCGAAAGTGAACTTTTTGGACATGAAAAAGGTAGTTTCAGCGGTGCTGTAAAGCGTAAAATCGGCAAGTTTGAACAAGCGCACGGCGGAATACTTTTTTTGGACGAGATCGGGGATCTCCCTTTAACACTCCAGGCAAAACTTCTCCGTGTGTTGCAGGAAAAAGAAATTGAGCGCGTGGGAGGAAATAAAAATATTCCTATCGATGTCCGTATAATCTGTGCCACACACAAGGACTTACAAGCTGAAGTGAAGGCCGGCAACTTTCGATCCGATCTATATTACCGGATCAGTGCATTTCCAATTACCCTTCCATCCCTTCGTGAACGACGGGAAGACATTCCTCATTTAATCCAGCACTTCCTCTTAAAACATGCCGGAGAAAATCCACCTAAGCAAATGAGTAAAAAGGTATTGCAACGCCTCCATTTACATTCCTGGCCTGGCAATATTCGCGAACTTGAACATGTTATTGCACGTTCGATTCTATTGACGGAAGATTCAACTATAAAAAAAATTGCACTATTGCCTGACGCTGATTTTGTAGGAGAAAGCAAGGTGCCCGATTTCCGTCTACAAACCTTGGCAAACTTTGAAAAAGAATATATTCTTTGGGTATTGCACAACTGTAAAGCGCGTATTTCTGGCCCCAATGGAGCGGCGACCATACTCGGTATTCCAGCCACAACGCTTCAATCCAAAATGAAAAAGCTGGGCATTGGCAAAAAGTTTTCTTACTCCAAGGAATAAAACGAAAAAAAGCCATTCCCGTTTATGGAAATGGCTTATACAACTATTTAAAAACTATTTTTAGATCAACAAAAATCTTATTTCTCGATAAAATCCAAAATATCCTTATTGATGATCTCCGCCTCTGTAGTAGGCATTCCATGCGGAAAGCCAGGATAGGTAATTAACGTGCCATTTTGGACTAACTCAGCCGCTCTTCTACCCGTTATATCAATCGGTACGATCTGATCATCTTCACCATGCAATACTAAGACAGGAATTTCTACTTTTTTAAGTTCTTCCGTAAAATCAGTTTCAGAGAAAGCTTTGATACAATCATAGTGAGCCTTAACACCGCCCATCATTCCTTGCCGCCACCAGTTGTCCATCACGCCTTGCTGTACATTTGCTCCATCGCGGTTATAGCCATAAAAAGCGAGGGTAAAATCCTGAAAATACTGTTGTCTACGTGTTGCAGTATTCAATCTTATTTCGTCAAAGACCTCCATAGGTACGCCATCGGGGTTTGTTGCACTCTTAGCCATTGTTGGGGTAACCGCACTGATCAATACAGCTTTTGACACCCGAGAAGTACCATGATTGGTTATGTAACGAACAACCTCGCCGCCACCTGTTGAGTGGCCAATATGGATGGCATCTTTTAAGTCCAATGCTTCTACCAATTGTGCAATATCCGACGCATAGGTATCCATCTCATTTCCTGTCGCCGTCTGTGTCGAGCGACCATGCCCCCGGCGATCGTGTGCGATCACACGGTACCCTTTTTCGAGGAAGTACATCAGCTGCGCGTCCCAATCGTCGCTGGATAAAGGCCAACCATGATGAAATACGATCGGTTGTCCTGTTCCCCAGTCTTTGTAATAAATTTCTGTTCCGTCTTGAACTTTGAATGTTGCCATGATGATTAGTTTAAGAATTTTATTATTTACATGATATGCTAATTGGATTGCAATTTGCAGTCCAAAAAACATATACAACTGTATTTAAACGCATTATAAAACAAAAAGTGATTTTACAAACAACGACATTTCGTTATTTATACAGTCGGTTCATTCGTTTTTTTACGATAGGTTCTATTTTCCTGCAAAAGACTTCTCGTCGTGTGCGCACCTGTTTTTAAATAGTAATCATATATTCAGTTTTCACCTAATATTTGAACCAGATCTTCCGCGCCACCATCAAATTTCTGTCCGTTGACAAAAAATGTCGGTGTCCCATTAACGCCGCTCAGCATACCACTTTCAAAATCGCCATCTACCCGATCCTGTAACGCCTCGTCCTGCATATCAGATTTGAACTTCGACATATCCAAATCCAGTTGCTCGGCGATATCCAACAGTAATCTCGCACTCAACAAGTTCTGGTTTTCAAAAATGGCATCATGCATCTCCCAAAATTTTCCCTGCAAGGCCGCCGCCTCCGCCGCTAATGCTGCGGGTTGAGCATAAGGATGCATTTCCGAAAGTGGAAAATTGCGGAATACAAACCTGATCTGGCTTCCCAGTTCGGCCATCATTTCTTTTATTATGGGATGGGCAGCACCACAATGTGGACATTGATAATCCCCATATTCAACAATGGTCAGATCGGCCTGGCCATTTCCCAATATATGGTCAGCATTGCTGACCTTCGGTTTCAATGACATAATTATTTTAATTTAAGATTCTCCAATGCTTCGATAATACCGTCTGCACCTGGATTGACCGCCGTCGGAGACATATAACTCCAAGCAATAACCCCTTCCTTATCAATTACAAAGAGTGCGCGCTTGCACTCACCCTCTTCTTCATCGTAAACACCATATTTTTTGGCAACCTCGCCCTTAGCTTCAAAATCGGCCAGGAGCGGAAAATGCAATTTTCGTGACTGAGCGAACGCCATATGACACCATTTGCTATCAACGGAAATACCCATAATTTCAGCATCATATTTCTTAAAATATTTGAGCATTTCATTATATAGTGCCATCTGATCGCTGCATACGGGACTCCAATCTGCAGGGTAAAATGCCAATATCACATTATGCCCCTTGAATTCTGATAAGCTAATTTTTTGATCGGGGGTCGCATACAAGGTAAAATCAGGGGCAACATCATTTTTTTTTAACATAGCAATGTTTTTAAAGTATAACTATTTTTTAGTGAGCAATTATCCGGCATTGCCATATGCAGCTCTCTCTTGATAAATTCATGCATCATCATTTAATAAAGTAATGAAAAGCAAAATTTGTTTTATTTAGTTTTAAGCTGGATATAAATCTACTTGTCAGGAAGCTTTGATAAAAATAAATCTATGAACCCAAAACCTATTTTTATCCCATCTTTTAGGCCTGTATTTTTGGAGCTGAACTTCAAAATCGGCAAAAACTATCGTTTAATCAGATTCATTTAAATACTATTTATTCAACCATTTTCGGATCAGCCTAGTAAAATTAGGCATAACTATATAAACCATAAGAAATACGATTACACCTGAACTCAGAAATGCGTCCGAAAAATGATTTTGTGGAATATTTAAATAGCGTAATACCGGCAAAACTAACAAAGGGATCAATAATGATATAGGATAAATTGCAGACCAAGTGACAAGATATTGCTTCCAACGCTTAGGTATCTTAGCATTATTTTCAGTGCTCTCAAAGAGGAAATCCAAACCCGATTTGATCTGATAGCGATCATGACGACGAAATAGTGGCTCAGCTTTTTCGATCCATAGCTTTCTTTGCTCCGATTCTAACCACATTTGTAGATTCTCTACAGTGTCAAATCGAATAATGACTGTATAGACAAATGTCAATTTAGGAATAGGCCTTACAATCTGAAGATCAATAAAACCTGTTGCATGTTTAGTCAAGGGCGTAATCTCTTTAAGCCATTTTTCATATTCCAGAATTTTACCATCCAAAATATGATGTATTATTACCGCAGAAGCACCTTGATTTTCCATAATAAATTGATTTTATTCATTGCGCCATTACTCTTTCTTGTCTTAAAGGTGCGGTAGAATGATCTAAAGGCAAGCGAAATTTCGTTGAATAGGCATATTTGATCGTTGAAGAGTTTATCATCCACGATCTGACTACAAGATCCGTTGATCTGCCTACATCCAAAATCGATCGATTGACCACCTTTGTAACATCAATTTATTAAAAACAGAAAAACATGAAATCACAAAAGGTATGGTTCATCACTGGCGCATCCAAGGGGCTAGGTCTTAGTCTCGTTAAAGAATTGCTCGCCCAAGGTTATCTTGTGGTTGCCACATCACGAACAAAACAGGCCCTAGAAGATGAAATCGGTGATCAGGAAAATTTTCTGCCGCTTGAGGTAGACATTACCGATGACAAAGACGTTGCCCGGGCAGTACTATCGGCCATTGATTATTTCGGAAGGATTGATGTACTGGTCAACAATGCCGGATATGGTCAGACAGGCACCCTAGAGGAGCTCAGTGATTGGGAAGCACGCCGCAACTTCGAAGTGAATGTCTTTGGCTCCCTAAATGCCATCCGACATATCGCCCCCCATATGCGGCGTCAACAATCGGGACATATTTTCAATATCGCATCTATCGGCGGACTCGCAGGAAATTACCCAGCCTTTGGTGTTTATTGCTCCACCAAATTTGCTGTCGCAGGCTTTACTGAAGCCCTCGCTGTCGAAATGGAGCCTTTTGGTGTACACACGACCTTGGTGTATCCCGGCTATTTCAGAACTGATTTTTTATCTGAAGGATCCTTACATACCGCAGCCAATCCGATCGCTGCTTATGTAACTGCCCGAGAAAACGAAGCGACCCATCTGCATCAGATCCATGGAAATCAGGCAAACGATCCCCAGAAAGCATCAACCCTATTAATCGAGCTCAGTACGCTGGAGCAGCCTCCAGTCCATTTTTTAATGGGCGAAGATGCGTATGAACTGGCCAAAAACAAGATCAACATGCTTAGGGCAGAAATCGAAAAATGGAAAAGTTATACGGTATCAACGGGTTTTGAGCAATCCGTATAACAGCTTGGTTCAGCATAAGGAGCTTCCTAGGATATTTCACAATAATCAAATTAGAAATTCAGTAAATTTACAACATGGAGAATACATTTCGCTTTCATTCCCTTTCGGAATTCCACAGCTTTTGCGGACTACCTAAACCCGAACATCCATTGATCAGCTTGGTTGATTATAGTCAAGTACATTACCCTGTGAATGATAGCAAATTGAATTGGATACAACATTTTTATTCGATCGGTTTAAAGCGAAATGTAAATGCCAGGTTCAATTATGGACAGCAGCACTATGACTTCGACTCGGGAATACTCACCTTTATCTCGCCCTTACAATTTCTAAAAGTGGAGATCAACCAGGAAGTGCAGGCACAACCCAGCGGTTGGATTTTGTTGATCCATCCCGATTTCCTTTGGAACAGCGAACTGGCAAAGCATATTCACTCCTACGATTTTTTCCAATATCAGGTCAATGAAGCGCTTTTTCTTTCAGACAAAGAAGAAGCCATCATTGTCGATATTCTGCAGAATATCGAAAAAGAGTATCAGTCTAATATCGATAAATTTAGTCGTGAACTCATTCTCAAACAGATTGAACGCTTGCTGATTTACGCCGAACGATTTTACGAACGTCAATTTATCACCCGCAAACGATCGACTCAAGAGCTGGTCACCAAGTTTGAGCAGTTACTGTCAACACAGTTTCAGCAACACATACTTGTGGAGCATGGTGTACCGACAGTCAGCTTTCTGGCGCAGCAACTCAATTTATCACCAAACTACCTGGGCAGTTTGCTGCGTATCTACACACAACAAAACACCCAGCAGCATATTCAGCATAAAATGATCGAGTATGCCAAATTAAGATTAAGCACGAGCTCCCTCTCCATCAGCGAGATCGCCTATGAACTAGGGTTCGAACATCCACAGTCGTTCAGTAAGGTCTTCAAAAAGAATACCCAACAAAGCCCCGTGGAATTTAGGCAACTGTTTCAGTAAAAAACTACTTTGTAAAGCGATCAATTACCAGCATTAATTAAGGCTGGAAGCAAAAATTCGCTGACGATCCGGTCGACCTGCCTATGCGCATACGCTTGACCATAAGCACTGGCTGTAATAACGATCACATATGGAATGTCGTTCATAACAATAATGTAATTTCCGCCATTGCCGGCACAATAATAAGCTTCATACGCCTTACTTCCAACATTAAAGCGCTTGTTCCAAAACAGATAACCATAATATTCTTTCTCCCTTTCAGGAATCAGAAGCTGTTTCGAAAGGCTCTTTTGAACCCAGGCTTGCGGAAGGATCTGCTTGCCATTCCAACGCCCACCGTTCTTATAGAGCTGGCCGTACTTCGCAAAATCAAGTGCATTCATACGAATACCCCCCGCAGTATTTGGCAGCCCTTGCGGGGTGTGTTCCCAGCGGTATTTGCGTATTCCCAATGGGGCAAACAGTCTTTTGTCTGCATAGGATTCCAATCCACCTTCTACTTGTTTATGGAGCATATCTCCCAATACAACGACTCCGGCGGTAAAATAATGCCATTGTCCCTGCAGAGATTTTCGAAAAGGAAGATCTAACGTAAAGTCTACCCAATTTGTTGTGGGATACATATTTTCCTCATTACCGGGGCTATTGGGATCTTCATCGTTACCATCAAAGCCAGCACTCATGGTCAACAATTCACGAATGGTTGTTTTATTTTTACCTGGATCAGGATGTTGATATTTTGTAAAATCATAGCATTGATCCAGCGTTTGATATTCGTCCTTGACAAAGCCATCCGCAATGGCCATCCCGGTTAAAGTCGATGCAAAGGTTTTGCCGACGGACCGGGGATCATGCAGGCTATCCCTATTTTCACCATTGAAATATTCTTCTATCAACAGATTTCCATGTTCCAATACCACAATTCCGTTTATCTTTTTAAAAATCCCCTCTTCAATCATTCCTTTTAGCTGCTGCATCCTACGACGGTCAAACTTTGCTTTTGATAAATTCAATCCAGGATAAGACCCTGGCAACTGTAGCCTATATTTATCCGGATTTATATCCGGGTTCATGCTGACAGAAAGCTGCAGTTCACCACGTGCAATGATATCACCAACAACAAGATTATCAGTATTTACGTAAGGTCTGATTTCCATCTTAAGATAATGTTTCCCATCCGCTAACGCCTTTTCACCACCATTAAAAAGAAAACGGTTCCAGAAAGATTCAGACCAGGATCCCTGTCCATTGATTTGATCGATCAGGGGACGTTTCAAGATCGTCTCCTGTTGCTGTATCTCCTGCTGAGGTGCGCCAGGAGATAAATTGCTTCTGTAAATTACTTTTCCATCTATCCATAACGTAAACTGAAAATTACCCTGTTGAAAAAGTTCGGTCTCCGTAAGCTTCGGCGCTAGGATCTTTTGATAATAGAGCAATGGCTTTTGAAGTTTGATAGCAAAAAACAGATCACTTTTCGGTGAGAGCACATAATTAGGCATAAACTCTTCTTTTTGCAACCGCTCCCGCGAGCTTGTGAACAAAATTTCACCAGGCATTTCCTGATCAAAGTGAACCTGTAAAGTATCCCGCTTCGATTGTTGTTGGGCATTAATCAACAGCGGATAACAGAATAAAAAAAATAAAGCAAGATATTTCATAAGGCTTTTTCCAGTCTATTTGTGTAAAAATAGCATTAGCCAAATGAATAAAATAGAATGAAATTAACTTTTTAAGCGTTTATCTTGTTGCGATATTCCCCAGGTGTGGATCTAAACAAACTTTTAAAACAACGTATAAAATGACTTTGATCCGCAAAACCTGATTGATAGCCTATTTCGGTTAGCGAAAGGGTCGGTTCACGCAGCAGCAGCACTGCATTTTCCACTTTCAATTTGCGGATATAATCACCCATCGTTACACCAAAATACCGGGAAAATTCACGGGACAGATAAACAGGATGTAGATCGACAGTATGGGAGATAGTCGTCAGATTCAGCTCACTGCTAAAATTCGCCCGCAAATAATCACGCAACGTATAAACCCATTGCGGAACTTTACGTTCGCTCACTATCCGATCGCGATGCAACAAAGAAAACACATGTAACAACAAACTGTCCATTGCAAGTCCCGAACTATTATCCTGATCAAAAGATTCCCAAAAGAGTTTATGGAAGAGCAGCCTTACCTCTGGCAGATGAATATCCATATTGCCTTCCAGCAGATGCAGCGCCGCCATCTCGTTCCAGTGCCAGTTTGGGCTTAGTTCAATATGAAAACCCCGGGTACAGCCATCTGGTTTTCTATTGTAGTGAGGGTCTTGCCAATTATGAAAAAGCAGGTCCCCAGCAGCACAATGATGAATCCCCTTTTTGCTTCCCTCGAGCAAATTCCCTTCCAAAATAAACGTGAAATAAGGGTTTTCATGGTAATGCCAGTCCACTTTTTCCAGTGTATAAATAGCATCTGAAACAAGTAGTTCATTGGAATTAAATTTCCTATTTATAGCACCATAGTAGGTACCTGCACTGAGCTGCTCCACGACTTACTTTATTCCGCGTAATATCCCGCTACTCCAATGCCAATCGTCCAAAAGAACTTTGACTTTTTAAGGTCCTCCAGCAGCATATCCGCATTGTCTTCGTATTCGCCATCGGCTTTGATTTCCTCAATCTCCTCCTGAACATCCTCTTCAGTAATCTGTCTCCAGACACCAACAGAGCTATTTAAAAATGTATAGCAATATCCCGCTTCGGCATCATCAACCTCACCCGCATTTTTATCACTCAGGATACTTACAAGTTCGGTCGCTTCGACCTGAAACGGATTAACACCATAGATACTGATTTCAGTTTTTTCTGGATAGGGTCCATTAATGCTTTCTATAAATTCCAATGTTCCCTGATCATTAAAATCAAGTCTCAATTCGAGTTCACCATAATAATATTGGTCGTCCAGTGCATCCGAAGGAGCACCAAGTACACTTTGAACTTCAGCACGGCCCGCACCGAGATTAACCTGACCAATACCTTCAATTTGAATCCCAACAAGTGGGACTAGTTCGATCTTTTTCATCCGTAATCAGTAAATTATAAAAAGGATACCTGCATAAATAACACTTGAAGATCCGTTATCGTTTTATCCAATGATGAACATAGCTACAGCTTTATGCTGACATAAATTTACACTAATTCCCATTAAATAATTATTAACATTTTTAACTTTTCTTACGATCCTTAGCGCACATGATAATTCGCATACTCAGCCAATTATGACTAACTTTAGGAATGCATCAAAAATCGACGATTATGCAACAGACGCTAGCGACATTAGACAGTTATATCCAAAATCTAAGACCTGAACTGTATACCGATCTACAATCCCCGTTATCGGCAGAAGATTTTAGGGCCCTTGAACAGAAATATGATATTGAAATACCTCACGATCTTAAAGCGTTCTATCGCTGGAAAAATGGGCAGCGCAATACAAGTTATGATGCCTTTGTTAACAATTCGACTTTCATCCCACTAGAAGAGGCGCTGGATACAGCGCAGGAACTGACAAATATGATTGGTATGGACTTTGAAATCGAAAACTGGTGGAATGAACGTTGGATCCCTATATTCCACAACGGCGGTGGAAGTTATATCTGCTATGATCTAGGTGGCATCTTTACCGGACAGACAGGTCAATTGATTGAATACTGGAATAAAGACAATGACCGGAATGTTATTGCACCTAACCTCGAAGGTTTTTTAGGGCTACTTAACGACTATTATGCCCATACGCCTAAAGAAAAATTCGATGATTTTTTTAGCCTAGATACCACAGGCGAATATCCCAAACGGTTTAAGGTGGACTAACAGAAACTCATCGCCCTCATTTTTTTCTCTTGATGGATTTTTGAATTTATTATACCTTTTCCCGCTGTTTCTCTTTGGAACCACAGGATAAAAACGGCGTCAACATACAATAAAGAGTAACAAAAATTAAATAAATTCTTAGCTTCATCATACTATTGGTCTTTACACTAAACCGAAGAAAACAATAAATGCTGATTTCAAATGACAGCATCAACAAGATGCCAACCATAATGGAGATGCAAAATTTCATCCAGTTCCACACATTAATAAGTTAAAATCAAAAGATATACTGTTTTTATAGAAGGTAAAATAGGAATTTAAACGAATAGATAATAACTTTGGACAGATAACACACCGTCCGTTATACGAATCAGGCCTTCATGAAATCGAAAAAAGTAAATACTTGCGACCACTCCTGCCTTATGTGCCGTTATGTCCTACAAGACTGGCTTGGACAAATCGACCTGCACCGAACAAATATCAGATTGAAAAAAGGCGAGCAGTTTATTACCGAAGGGCAATCGGTTCGGGGTATTTATTTTGTCCAGTCTGGACTTGTCAAAGTTCACCGCAATCTTGGAGATAAGGAAACCATTGTTCGTTTTGCAAAAAAGGGAGATATCGTAGGCCATCGCGGTATCAGTACTGAACAAACCGTCTATCCCATTTCGGCAACTACCTTGGATGTCACGCAGCTCTGCTTCGTGGAACTGCCATTTTTCCTATCCACACTACGCATAAATCCCGAATTGAGCTATCGGCTGATGTTATTTTTTGCCGACGAACTACATCTTTCTGAGCAAAAAATGACCAACCTGACACAGCTTCCTGTTAAAAATCGGCTTGCTTGGAGCTTATTGTTACTCTACCGTATTTTTGGCGAGGAAAACATGGACGGATATATCGGTCTCACCTTGAGTAAAAAAGATCTTTCGTCCTATGTAGGCACTACTTACGAGACCGTTTACCGCATGCTAGGTGAACTTATCGATCTAGAGGCGATAGCGATGGACAAAAAAAATATCTTTATTAAAAACTTCCAACTTTTGCATGATCTTTCGGAAGAAAATATGGGGAGTGAAACAGTCTAAGACGGCTAACGACTCCCCAATCCATATACTTCCCTAAAAATACATCACACTAAAATTTATAGCCTAAACCGACCCCCAAACGCCACTTGCCATCAGCAGTACCCGTTTTCGCCGCGTAAAATGCGGGCAGCTGAATAGCAATATGCCGGAATACGGCCGTCAGACCAAAGCCTAGAGACGGGGTGACCCAGGAATTCTTTGGCTTCCCTGTTTCAACCTTATCTTCTTTAAGTTTTAAACTCGGCAATAAACCCAACAACAGGCAACTTTTCGGGCTGAATATATATTTCACCGCTGGTCCAGTACAATTGATATAAGCACCATGATCAGCGTATCCTGCCACGACAATTCCCTCAAACAAACTCCCTTTGACTGTTTTTTCCTGACTGTAAGACTCCATGCTAATAGCTAACAATAGAAGTAACATGAATAATTTTTTTATCTGATGCATAAAAATCTAGTTTTGTGAAGTCGACACTTTTTCTTTTTGATGATAGGTATAATAGATAGCCATCCCTGTAAACAGCAATCCGCCGACAATATTTCCAGCTGTTACAATCAGCTGATTGCACAGCCACCAGTCGGAGATAGTCACTTTTGCACCGAACATCATCCCGGCAGGAATCACAAACATATTGACCACTGCGTGCTCATAGCCTAATGCAAAGAATATAAAGATCGGAATACCTGCAGCCAGTATTTTGCCAAGAGTAGACTTAGACGTCATGGACATCACCACCCCCATACAGACCATCCAATTACACAAAATAGCTTTAACAAAGGCCGAAAACAAGCCTGCTGCACCATGGGCGCTGTATCCAAGCGTTTTCTTTTCGCTGATCAGGATCAGGCTCTGTTCGATGTTTCCGAGCTGGCTCGAATGTCCAGTTTCTGTACTAGCAGCCCAAAATAAAATCGCAAAGAGGACACTTCCAAGCAAGTTGCCTAGAAAAACCCAGAGTAAATTATTGGCCATAGCCTTAAAATTGATTTTACCTTCAAACCAAGCTAAAGGTACGAGAGAGAAGCTGCCTGTCACCAATTCCAAACCGAGGATGACGATAATAACAAACCCTACAGGAAAAACGAATGCACCGACTAATCCCAATCCTGTCTGCGAAGTGGCCAAAAGTGCGAGTGTAACAGAAATAGCCAATAAGGCACCTGACAATGCGCCCCGTATCAGTAGATCTTTGACCGGAAGCGAAGATTTGTAGATAGCGGTGTTCATCATGGCACCAGCCACCTCTTTAGGGCTAATATAATCCATCGTATTTTTGTTTTAAAAGGTTTTAGATTCAATTATTTTTATTTCTCCTAAGCAGTCATCCCAATAAAAACACTTCCGTTTTCCACCTTCACAGGATAAGTCTTAATGGCACATTCGTCACCCGAAAGACATTCGCCTGTATCCAACGCAAAGGTTTTCTTATGGAACGGACAGGCGACTTTAGGCGTTTCACCCAAAGAGCCCAGCATGCCGCGGCTTAAAATCATCTGCCGTTTGTGCGGACATTCATTTTGAGTGGCATACCACTCATTGCGGCGGGCGAAATAAAACAGCGCCACCTGTTCGTTATTCAATTTAAGACAGACTCCACCATTTTCAATAGCATCTTCTATCCGACAAGCCTTCAGCCATTTCATGTCAATTTGCGTATTCATATGATTTCGATTAAAAGGTTTAGCGATTTTATATTTAATAAGTACTGACGTTCCAATCAGCAGCTTTTTTCTGTCCGCGAAAGCTGTCAAAGCGAACAGTTTCATCCTTCTCTTCGGGTGCATTAACAAAGTGGACAAAGCGTTTGCGAATTTCCGGATTCTCCACTGCTACCTTCCATTCACAGCGATAACTATCGACAAGCAGCTGCATATCCTGCTCCCAGGCCTCCCCCATACCCAGGCCATCCTCTACCACAACATTCCTTAAATAATCTATTCCGCCTTCCATTTTATTGAGCCAGGTAGCAGTCCGGGTCAGCGGATCCGCAGTGCGAATATAAAACATCAGGAAACGGTCAATGTAACGGATACAGGTTTCACTATCGATATCCGATGCAAGCAGCAAAGCATGCTGCGGCTTACTTCCGCCATTACCGCACACATAGAGGTTCCAGCCTTTTTCCGTCGCAATAATTCCAAAATCCTTACTCTGCGCCTCGGCACATTCGCGGATACAACCACTAACAGCCGACTTTATCTTATGTGGAGCACGAAGACCACGGTAACGTTCCTCTATCCGTATCGCAAAAGAAACACTATCGTGCAGCCCAAACCGACACCAGGTACTGCCCACACAGCTTTTGACAGTCCGTAGTGCCTTGCCATAAGCATGTCCGCTTTCAAAGCCGGCAGCAATAAGTTCTTCCCAGATAAACGGCAGATCATTGAGATGTGCACCAAATAGGTCAATGCGCTGTCCGCCCGTAATTTTTGTGTATAGGCTGTACTTCTTAGCGACTTCCCCGATAACAATCAGTTTATCTGGGGTAATTTCACCTCCCGGAATGCGCGGAACAACTGAATAGGTCCCGCCCTTCTGTATATTGGCCAAATAACGGTCATTACTATCCTGAGCCACATCATTACCCTTGCCAAGAATCATATCGTTCCAAAGGCTCGCTAGCAAGGAAGACACCAGCGGTTTACAGACTTCGCAGCCATGTCCGCGGCCTAGCGCATCCAATACATGATCGTAACTTTTCAGCTCATGGATCTTGATCAGGTCATATAGTTCCTGGCGGCTCAGATCGAAATGTTCACAGATGGTACTCCGGATATATTTCCCTTGCTGTTTCATCGTATAATTGACCAAGTCCTTGACCATCGGCACGCAGCCGCCACATCCCGATCCAGCCTTTGTACATTTCTTTACCGCATCTGCATTTTCACAATGACCAGTTATCACAGCATCACAGATCTGTGCTTTAGTGACACCTTCGCAACTGCAAATCAATGCCGCATCAGGAAGAGCCTCCAGACCAGCAGAAGCCGACTTGCTTTCACGCTGCTGGCCAAAAAGAAGGAGTTCAGGGTGTTCCGCCAACGGCAGGCTATTATTGACCATCTGAAGCAACATGTTGTAACTTTCCGCTTCCCCGACAAGTATCCCTCCCAGCAGACGCGTTCCATCTTTACTTACGTTCAATCGTTTATAAATACCTTTATTACGATCCTCCAATAAGATCGTGCGTGCATAAGGTTCGCTGATAAAAGCGTCTCCAAAACTAGCCACATCAACTCCCATCAGTTTCAGTTTGGTGCTCATGTCAAATCCCTTAAAGGATTTCTCTTCCCCCACAATATGAGATGCCGCAATTTCAGCCATTTCATAGCCCGGTGCTACCAGACCATAGATCATATCATTCACTAAGGCACACTCACCGATAGCATAAACTACAGGATCAGAAGTCTGCATCTGCGCATTAACCAATATTCCGCCCCTTTCACCAACATCCAGTCCAATTTTCTTGGCCAGCTCATCACGGGGACGTATACCTGCTGAAATCACCAATAAATCCGTCTCTATCGACGAACCATCCTGAAAAGCAATCCCCGTCAGGCGATCATCCCCCAGCAATTGGCTTGTCGACTTTTGCAATAAACAGGTCAAGCCTAGTTCTGACAACTTGTTTTGCAACAACATACTAGCGCTATCATCAATCTGACGCGGCATCAGGCGTTGGGCAAATTCGATCACGGCAGTCTCTTCCAGACCAAGATCCACCATTGCTTTCGCAGCTTCGAGTCCCAAAAGTCCACCACCCATTACTGTACCACGTTTCGCTTTTGCCGCATAAGCTTTGATCAGATCCAGATCTTCGATGGTACGATATAGAAATACCCCTTCCTTTTCAATGCCCGGAATTGGTGGAACAAAAGGAGCAGAACCAGTCGCAAAAACCAGATAGTCATAATTGACTGTGATACCTTTTTGAGATTCCACTTCTTTTTTAAATAGATTTACAGCAACAATTGGATCGTCTAAATGAATTTTTATATTATTTTCCAAATACCACTCATTTTTTAACAAGAAAAGCTCGTCAATAGACGAAATTTTGAAGTAATCTGTCAAATGAACACGATCATAAGCTCGTATCGGCTCTTCTGAAAACACAATTATTTCCAGATCGTTTATTTTCTGCTTTAATTTTTCACAAAACTTATTACCAACCATACCATTACCAAGAATAACAACCTTTTTTCTTTCCATAACTGCTATTTTTTATGATAAAAATTCAATTTAACACTTCAACAACACTAATTTATGTAATAAAAAATTAAAAAATCAACATAAATATGATTTTAGTAATATTTTTTCAACAAAAAACCATAAATAATTGTAGTTTATATGATTCATATCATATTTTTTAATAGATTTACATATAATTAAACAACAAAAACAACAATAACATGAAAAAATTAAGCACAACATCGTTATTTATTGTAGGATCTGGCCCCGGAGACCCCGAATTACTCACCCTGAAAGCATATAAAGCAATAGAAAATGCACAAGTGATCTTATATGACAACTTAATTAATAAAGAAATCCTTCAAATAGCAGATAAAAACTGTTTAAAACACTATGTCGGCAAGCATCCTTACGGAAAATACGTGCCCCAGGAAGAAATCAATAGGCTCATCCTTCACTATTGCGAAAGATACGAAAGAGTGGTACGGCTTAAAGGTGGCGATCCCTATCTTTTTGGGCGCGGCTTTGAAGAATGGCTTACCGTACAAAACAGATCAATTAACATTACCTACATTCCGGGCATCAGCAGCATGCAAGGCGCCGGCCTCAATGATATTCCGCTGACACATCGTGGTGTAAGTGAAGGCGTATGGGCATTGACAGGTATGAAAAAGGACGGAACCCTATCTACCGATCTGGCCCTGGCAGTTCAGAGCAGATCTACTGTAGTCATCTATATGGGAATGCGTAAGCTCGATGAAATAGCACGCACCTATGTTTTGCACAGCAAAGGAGAAACAGCCGCAGCAATTATACAGCATGCGAGCTTGCCGCAACAAAGACAGGTGCGTTGCAGAGTCAAAGACCTCGTCAGAATAAGCAAGGAGTATCAGATAGGGCATCCTGCTATCATTATCATCGGCGACGTAGTGGATCTGCAGCAAACATTGACAGTTGCTGCCGAACAGCGGCGCATTATTTAGGATCGATTATAGCATTACTTGAAATATAAGTAAAGCCTATTATTATCCACTTTATTACTGGACTAAAACAGACAAAGGTCATCAATACCTGCGAAGACTTTAATATTATTATTTGGAAGCTTTATATCATCTACCAAATCTCGTCAGATTTGTCGCTGTCAATTGGCTAGACAATCTGCAGGTCCATATTTCTAAAGAAATTCAATTCGGAATCATTTGAGTCCAGGTCGGTGATCAATGCCGTGAGCGAATCTATTGGACACACCCTAAACAGTTCACCTTGGTAAAGCTTATTCTGACTGGCTAAGGCTATTGTTTTCTTTGCACATTGAACCATCATCTTTTTGGTTTCTCCATCTGCAGCTGACGCTGCCGAAACACCGAGCTCAGGATCTACAGCACAAGTTCCCATGATAAAGATATCGGCATTATACTTAGCAACTTCCATACAGGTTGTGATACCTGAAGTTACAGCCAGATCGGGTTCAAAATTACCACCCAAAAAAATAAGTTCCACATTTTTGAACTTCTCGAGCAGTGGCACGATGGAAAAATTATTTGTAACCATCCGAATCCGGATATCCAATGGCATCGCATTCACTACGGCCCGCGTCGTGGTGCCACCATCCACAAAAAGGGTCATGCCATCTTTCAGAAACGGCTGTACTTTTAATGCGATAATATCTTTTTCTTTGGTCAGAAACGATTGCCTATCCTGGAAAGTCAGTGGATCTTTTTCTCGCAGTATAGCACCACCCCTGGTCTTGGAAAGCAAGCCGTTCCGATAGAGAAGGTCTATATCGCGGCGGATGGTATCTTCCGATACCGCCAGCAACACCGCCAGCTCTTCAAATTTAACCTTCCTACGGCTCTCTAATTCACGGAGGATTACCTCAAAGCGTTCTTCTTTTAACATGCTGTTACTTCCTGATTTTATAGATAAGGGCTACTACTAGAAAAAGCAAAGCTATTGTTTCGAAAGCAATGATCAAAGAAAAATGCTGCGCAATAGCTCCCAAAAGCGCGGGGCCCGCCAGCTGACCGGCATAACCCATTGTTGAAATAACCGGAATGGCTACCGTCGGCGAAAGTCCTTCAATCCGTCCACCCTCGCTAAAAAATACAGGGACAATATTGGCGGCTCCCAGTCCCAAAAGGACAAATCCAATGATCGTTAGCGATAACCAAGGACTACACACGACGATCAAAATGCCCAACGAAGCCAACAAGCTACCACCTATCACCACAACTTTACTATTCAGTTTACTTACTAATCGGTCTCCCTGCAATCTCATGACCGCCATCGCAACGGAGAATGCCGCATATCCAATTCCCGTAAACTCAGGAGATACTCCTTTGTGATCCCGCAGGAAAATCGCACTCCAGTCCAACATCGCTCCCTCAGACAAAAAGGCAATGAAACACATCAGCCCAAGTATCAGCACACTCCACCTAAGCCATTGAAATCCTTTTTTTGAAACCTGAGTTTCATCAATAGGAGAAAACTGGACAATGATTTCTTTTTCCTTTTGGTAGCTCAGCAACTTTCGATATTGTAAGATCAGTAGCAGTATTAAAAGAATGGCTATGGTAACTGCTGCATAAATAGGAATTAACCCCATCTTTATCAGAAAACCCAAGCCGATCGATCCAAATAGCCCTCCTACACTGAACAGTCCATGTAAAGAGGACATTATGGGTTTACCCATTGCATTTTGAACCTGCACACCATGTGCATTCATGGCCACATCTATACCACCTATACTGCAGCCAAATATAAAAAGAACACAGGCCATCAAATAGCTATTGGTTACCATCAACAGTACAGGAAGCACTACGGCAGCTATCAGACCTGAAATCAAAATCACCTTTCTGCTCCCAACTTTACCGATGAAAAATCCGGAAAGCGGCATCGTTAATAGTGCACCACCACCCAAACATAACAGTAAAAGCCCCAGTTCTCCGTCATTCAGACCAAGACGGTCCTTGGCGAAAGGTACCATCGGTGCCCAGCTTGATAACGCGAGGCCACATACCAAAAACATAACCTGTGTCGCGACCTTAGCCTTTAATATCGATTCGTTCAACATATCTTATAAATTTTATATTGCAATATTATGCAAATTTGCATAATATTGCAATATAATTAAACAAAAAGATTTGCCATGCGAATAGAACACCTCGCCCTATGGGTCGATGATCTTGAGAAAACACGTGCTTTTTACGCCAAATACTTTGGTACTGTAAGCGGAGAAAAGTACCATAACCCGAAGAAGGGGTTTTCATCCTACTTCCTTAAATTCCGCGAATCCGGCGCACGTTTGGAGATTATGAATCGTATTGATATTACTACTGCCGCGGCTGATAGGAGCCTCAACAAAGGCTATACCCATCTGGCCATTAGCGTCGGTGGAAAGGATACTGTCGATAATCTGACCGAGCAATTACGGTCGGATGGTTATATCGTCGAAAGCGAGCCCCGTACTACGGGGGATGGTTATTATGAAAGCGTCGTGCTTGATCCGGAGGGAAATCCGATAGAAATTGTAGCTTAAATAGTTCAAAAAGTAAAGTATCCCGAACACTATCGGGATACTTTACCTTATTCTGTATGAAAAGTAAGCCTAAAAGGCTCTTATAAGGGCTTCCATTAGGATTTTCTTATAACAGGATCGATCCAGTAATAGTCATGGTTGGTATGAGCGAAAAACTCCATCGGCGTAACATGGCAATCAATGGTATCGCTGAGCCCGTCGTCGGTATAAGTGACCACATCTTCGGATGGCATCACCATCCCGCTCATAATGGATCCATAGTCCAGGCAATGAAGATCAGATATCAGCACATTGATTGTGTGAACCAGCGTCCATTTTTCCATTTCTTCCTTGCTAACACGCTTCACACGCTCGGCCAAAAACCGTGCTTCCTCCAGCTCTTTTTCGACACTGTCCGGAAAAAAAAGCAACAGGAAGGCTTCATACTTATCAAATTCTTTATTTCGGATTGCTTCATTTCGCAGAAACAGCTTCTCGCCCATCTGTCCGTACTGATCGGCATATTTTTTCAGTTCCATTTCTGCAAGTGCCCTATCCGACCATTGCTGCAATTCAGAAAGCGCATATACATCGGTACCATGGCCGTCACACTGATTGAGATACGCCCAGATATCGCCCTGTACAACTTTGGGCTTCCTGTGCTCCAGCACATTGTAACCTTGCGCTACCCATGCTTCTATTTGTTCCCTTCTCATCTTAAGCTGTTTTTTAAAATAAACAACAGCGCAGCTGCAATGGTTTTCTTTTTCTATTTCAGATTTCGGGCTTTCAACTCCGCATCCAGTGCTTTCTCATTTTTTCCAAAATATTTAAAGAACAAAATGGCCAATATCAATGGGAAAATTGTAGGCCAGGTTAAACCGGCTACGAATATACTGTAGGCAGCGATCCCCAAACAAAAGCCAATAATTGATGCATTGATTATTTTCGTGGGTTTAGCTTTCTTTTTGAGAACCAACAACTCTTCATTGCTCAGTTCATTTAATTTCTTTTCTTCCATCTGGTCTGTACTTTTATAGGTTAGTTATTTTATATGTTTGATGCGAATATAATTATTTAAACGGACAGGAAGAAAATGAAAAATAATAGCCGTTAAATTTAATATTTAGGTGTTAAAAATCAGGATCGAAGAGTGACCAAATTACTATCTATTACGGAATTTGCTCAATGCTTGTTCAGTGATTGCTCAGTGATTGTTCAGTGCTTGCTCAGTGTAAACTGAATAAGCACTGAACAATCACTGTCTAAAGATTGGTTGAATATTGTGATTAGGTATAATTTGGTATAAAGAACAAACCTGCTCTTTCCTCGGCCATCCATCGGGTCGATCGTTTAGGTTTGGTGTCTCAAAAAATCAGTTTGTTTCCATCAGTTTTCATCCGATCAACTTTTGCATGTACTTTTCAAAGCCCATGCAACCAATATAGGCTGAAAAAATAAACGGGCAAGCCGCTTTCGATCCGTATCCAATCCAAAGCCGTCGCGATGGTCGTTATATTGGGCAATATTTCCGGGAAACACGGCTGCAAAAAACGCTGCTGCGATTTTTCCGACTTTCGATCGCTGTTTAGCAGGCGCGAAAATCAGTGCAGCACCCAAAGCAATTTCCGCAATACCGGAATATACAACCGTATCATCTTTAGCGAGCGGAACCCAGTCCGGCACCTGAGCCTGAAATTCCTTGCGGGCGAAGGACAGATGTCCAATACCGGCTACAACCAAAAAGGTACCTAGACCAACTCGTGCTATCTTCTGCATAGGTGATTTATCCATAGCTTTTTTCTTAAAGTACATCATTCGATGTAAAATTGTTTGATTTTTCATACCCTTGCAGTTCATATAATCTTACTGCTGTGATTGATATCTCTAAAAAACGTATTTTTAGCTTGTCAAAGGATACCAACAAATATTGGATATGGAAAACCAGCTAAATTGCATTTACAGCATAATCAATTTTGTCGAAAAACATTATGATCAACCTATTGCAATAAAGGAACTGGAAGATATTTCCCATTATTCCTACCGCAACATCCAGCGTATTTTTAAATACAGCTGTGGAGAGACCATTGGCTCTTTTCAGCAAAGGCTAAAAATTGAAAATGCCTATAAACGGATTCTCTATACCAGCGAGCCCCTAACGTCCATCGGACTCGAGGTTGGCTTTGCTAATATTGCTTCATTTTCTAAGGCTTTCAAACAATATTTTGGCATTTCACCCAAAGAAGCCAGAGCTGGCAAGGCAGCGCTGCTTTGCGGCCCAAGTCCTGTACCGGCTTGGTCCGACCAACTCTTAAAACCCGAAATCGTCTATCTCGCCCCGACACAGGTCTATTACCGGAGCATCCAATGCGATTATGACCCCGAAGCCATCGAAGGGTTGTGGGACAGACTGCTTCAAGATAATTTTAAAAGTTCCCCTATTTCTTATTATGGTGTTATTGCAGACGAACCCCTGATAAAAACCACCATCCGTTGTCGTTATGATGCTTGTACAACGGTAGATTCCTGTACGAAAAGATTACCTTCAAAAATGATCTTGGGTGGTCGATATGCCCGTTTCAAGCATCTGGGCAGTTATGAAACCATAGATGAAACCTATACCAAAATTTATACACGCTGGATCTTTGATTCGGGACTTGAGTTTTCGCATAGCCCGATTATCGAAAAATATGAAACCCATGCCGACGATACCGTTCATACTGAAGATCAATTGACTTATATTTTGTTGCCGTTGAAGTAAGTTGTCAATTTCGGACAACTTTAAGCTAGTTTGACAGACTACTTTTGTGCTGTCAAAAAACAAATAAATCATGCACAAAAAGAAAATGATCATGTTGACCATACTCCCGCTAATGCTATTCGCCTGTAGCCCATCAGCAAAAATGGACCTGACCGATACCCTCGATCACAGCGCAGTGGTATATACCATGCCCGAAGAATCCGCTCCACACGAAGGCACCTGGCTCCAGTGGCCGCACAAATATCAATACGGCAGCAATTACGCCAATCGGCTGGATGCAACCTGGGTAGCCATGACCAAGGAACTCGCACAGAGTGAACGCGTCCATATCATAGCCTATGATGAGAAAGAACAGCAACGTATTATAAATTTACTCAACGAAGCTGGCGTTATGCTCAACAGTGTTGATTTCATGCAGTATCCTACCGATGATTTTTGGGTACGGGATAATGGGCCAATCTTTGTAAAAGATAAAAATGGACAGATCGTTATCCAGGACTGGGGTTTTAATGGTTGGGGAAATAAAGCTGATTACAACAACTGCAACGCAATCCCAACGAAAATTGCCGCCGATACACATACCACTGTTGTCAATCTCAACAATGTGATGATCAACGAAGGTGGAAGTATAGAAATTGATGGTAATGGCGTACTGATGGCCTGCAAAAGCGCTATCCTCAACAGCAATAGAAATCCAGGGATGACCCAACAGCAGGCGGAAGCCATATTTTCAAAATACCTTGGCGTCAGCAAATTTATCTGGCTGGATGGAAAGGCGGGCCTCGACATCACCGATATGCACATCGATGGCTTTGTACGATTTGTCAATTCCGGTACTATTATTACAATGAATCCGGATGATCTGGCCTACTGGCAGGTCCCCGATCGTGATATCGACAAGCTGTACCTAGCAAGCGACAAACAAGGTAAACCCTATCAATTTGTAGAACTTCCGCTGACCAAAAATGATGTATTGACCACTTACGGAAAGAATGTAGGTCGAGCCTCCTATATCAACTATTACATTGCCAACAATCGCGTACTGGTTCCCAATTATAACGATCCTAACGACGCGGTGGCAAATCAAAAGATCCAACAACTGTACCCTGATAAAAAAGTTGTGGGAATCGATTGCCGCAATTTATTTGCAAATGGCGGAATGATCCACTGTGTTACACAACAACAGCCCAAATAGGAAAAAATCGGTCCAGTGACAAAGCGCTGGACCAATTTTTTTAAAAAGACATAATATATCCAAACATTTCGACAATCCACGGTCTTGATTTGATTGTCAAAACCTGCGGAGAACCACTTTTAGAATGATTTTAGTTACTTCTCACTATTTTTAATCATACGTCGATAATAGACCACCTTGCCTGTCTCAGTCATCCCTTGTATGGTTAACCATACGCCCTTATTGTGACTATTGTTATAGAAGATCAATTTTTTAAAACTGTTATCTTTATTGATATCAAAAAAAGGTTCCCAGTAAAGTGTAAGACGCGTATCAAGCCCTGCAGATAAACGGGCCGCTGCAGTTGGATACACTTTATTATGAAACTCTCCCGGAGACATATAACCTGCAACAGTTTCATGATATTCTGCGGCACCAAAATCCCGATTTACCTCCGCAGGACTATATTCAAAGACGAGCAGCACATTTGTACCCGAATGCACCGGGGAGTTGTAGGTACGGTAAAATTTCAAATAAGGATAGTTGGATACGTCCTCGTCCAAAAAAGATAATTGGTTCTGCCGATCCAGTTCTCCAAATCTGTCCGGATCCTCTTTTGCTTTCTTTGCGACGTTGGACAGTACACTGCCGTCGGCGACAGCTTTCGTTACATCACCAGTTCCCCCGACAAACTTTCCATTGAGGATAATCGAAACACTTCGCGCAGGAACTTTCCTAGCAATGTAATCACGTAGAGACTGACTCGTTTTAATGACGACACTATCCATTAATGGAAGTAATATGGAATCTGGTTGATGGACCGTATGGGGTTCCATCGTTCTAAAACGGCTTTGCATACGATCAATTTCCCGTTGCCTACGGGTCCGCGTTACCTGAACCGTTTGCAGCACACGATTTCCATGCGCATCGATTGTAAAATAGTCTGATGGTAGCACTCTTAAATTACTCAGTTGTTTTGTGCTTCCATCAACGTCCTGTATTGGTATTAAGACGGGATATCGATAATTGTTGGAATCTGTAAATTTATACTGCACACTAAATGGGGTAAATTTCAGCTTTCGATAGATCTGTATGACCTTAGTTTCTAACGAATCATATATGATCGAATTGGGGATCGAAAATCTTCCGTTTTTATCAAACATCAACTCAGTATATTGCATGCGCGGTGCTTCGGGATACCGATAGCCAAAAGAAATACCTCGAACAGGTAAATTCCCCTTTTTCCCCTTGTTTACTTCATTTAGATAATCGGCATAGAACTTAGCCCAACTCCCCTTTTCCAAGCGGATTTGGCCCTGTATTTCCAAGAGAGAATCCACTATTGTCAATCTGCTACTCGGACAGTAACTATGATCCCAAATTTGATTCTGGACAAAAAGATTCTTATTTTCTGTTCGGTCCCACAACAACTTAGGATTGACTAAAGGCTGTTGACTGAAAGGCTGAAAGTAAATATCCGTCAACATACTTCGCGTGGTATCTACGGCGACTTCGGCATCAACCACCGAAACCGACAATCGGGCCATGTTCTCGCCTTTAGGCAAGGTCACTGTAACTGTACCCTCTGATTTTTCCTGAAAAGTACTGCTGACTGATACGATAGGGATTATTTCAATCTGTTCGTCACCAATAAGCAAGCTTGTCCGTGATAGCACCTTCTGTCGATCGCGAACCACAGCCTGCAAAATACCATATTCCAAATCCGCTTTCTTTAACGGAATATTCGTCTTTTTCCCTTCTTTGAGGTTGAACTCCTGATCAAAAAGCGGTCTTTTCCCTATTCCCACAGCAACATGAACGAGCTGGCTAGGTAGGTTGGTCTGCAATTGAACAAGTACCAGCGAATCCTGTTTAACCAAAGCAACCTTAGCTCCCTGCAACACTGGTTGAATTTTGTCTTGATGCTGTATGCCCAGCGGATCTGCCCATTGGAGCATATAACTCCGATCTGCCTCAAAAATCGTCCGCAGCGTGGCAAAGCCACCCGAGTCCGTCCTAAACTCTGCGATATTGCCAGCCTTGTCATCCACCATTTTTCCCTTAACAAAAGCTGGATATCCCCTACTGTCCAATGTTTGGATCAGCAGGGTATTTTCCAGCCCAGAAAGTAAGATACCTCCCTCAGGCTGTTGCACGAGCTTATACTCCGGTACTTTTTCAAGGGTAGATATAGGATTTTCATGAGAAAGCTGCAGAATTCCCAATTTTTTAAAGTACGGTCTACTGTTTGCACAGGAATCTATTTTCGTATTAGCGTTGATAAAAATTTCCTTTCCAAGATAGTTCAACGGAATCTTAAAAAAACTTGCTGTAACACCGTCTTTTACTAGAGCTACCGATCGCCAAATCTCCTTGCCCTCGTCGTCGATCAGTTTCATATACATATTGTGGAGATCTCGAGCAATAGCTCCATCTTTCATAAAATACCCCTTAAACCAGACCGTGTCTCCAGGCAAATAGTAGTCTCTATCCGTATGTAAGTAAAGTTGGCTGGTCTGAGCGTAGGTAGATTGAAAAGAACCTATCAGCAATAGGCCGTACAGCAAAAGTCTAACAGTGTACTTCATCATTCGATTTGATTTATGGAATTAAATAGGGCAACAGGGTTACGGCTTAAAAATACTACAGGAAGGGCTATGATTTATTCATTGAAAAGAGATATATTCAATAATTTATCGTTTACAGCAATTGGCCTACCTATGTAAATTGAGAAGAAAAATCCAATAATGAAAATAGTAACTAAAATCAATCGATTGCGTATTTTTTAATCAATCGGATAAACAAGTATTAAGTTGTGACCGCCACCCCATTTTAACCGGCTCATAATGTGATCTAAGCGCAAACGTTTTCGAAGAAATATAAGAATAGCTGCCCTTTCTCAAATCCAAAACCTGAGCATATTTCCCTATATTTATACCGTGCTCCCAGAGCTCCTGTTATGTCAATTTCTTTATACATCATCAAACAAGGTGGAAAATTTGCAGATAGCTTTACCTTACGATATTGAATCTCTTTTTCAGCAATACTACCGACAGCTTTGTCTCTTTGCAAACAATATCCTACACGACGAAGCTTTGGCAGAAGATGTTGTTCAGAGCTTTTTCGCAGGGCTCTGCGAGGGCCGCAATACCCTACCCGATGATGAAAATACACGGCGAGGTTATCTCTTCGTTTCCGTCCGCAACAATTGCCTCAAGCAGATCCGCAACGAAAAAACAAAGAATAAATATGTAGACCAGCTCGACATGAACATGATCGAAGAGCAGACCGTCATGGATGCCATGATACAGGCCGAAGTCATCGACCAGCTCATGGAAGCCATTCATCAACTTCCTCAGGGCTGCAGACAGGTATTGCATATGGCCGTTTTCGACAAACTCTCCAACAATGAAATTGCCAATAACCTCTCTATTTCGATCAATACCGTCAAAAGCCAGAAAAAAAGAGCCATACAGCTTTTAAGGACACGTTTGGATACCCATATGATGATGCTCCTTTTACTTTTACTTTCTGAATAACAAACTTTTACATTTTTTTTTAAATTTCTCTTCCATCCTTTTCCATCGGTAATGGCTCTTCTCCTTATACAGCCAATTGAACAGGATGAAGAATGACCAATTTGTACTCGTCGATTTTTTAGTAAAACACTTCGGTGGAACACTGAGCCAGACCGATAAGGAGGTTCTACAAAAAATGTTTGACGACGATCCTAGCTTGCACGACCAATGGGAGCGATATACCAGCCAGGGGCTCAGATCTAGCGATGCAGAGTTCTGGGATAGACTGGACCTGGATCAGGCTAGAGCGAAAATACTACACTATGCGTCGGCCAAACCAGCAAAACGACCATTACATATCGGCGGCATGCGCCAACTAAAGATCTATGCAGGTCTTGCAGCCAGCCTGGCTGTCTTTATCGGCGTAGCGTGGTTCCTGAATCTCAGGCATCAAGACAGCCAAGTCGTTCCCGACCAGGCATATCACTATAAAAATGATGTTTTACCTGGGGGACAAAAGGCCACCCTCACCCTGTCGAACGGTAAAGTTGTCACCCTCTCAGAAGAACAGTCAACCGTTAAAGAAAAGAATGGTGAAGAGCTCCACATTAGCGACGGACAGCTGCGCTATCAGCCCAACAGCAATCCGTCCGAAGTTGCCAACTTAAGAAATACGTTGAAAGTACCCGAATCGGGCTTCTACCGGATGGTATTGCCGGACGGCACCAAAGTCTGGATCAATTCAGCTTCCGAGCTGAGCTATCCTTTGGCCTTTGGTAAATCAACCCGCAATGTGGAACTACGGGGCGAGGCCTATTTTGAAGTGGCCCACGAAAAAAATCGACCCTTCATCGTCAGCACGACTCACGGTGACATTAAAGTACTAGGGACCGCCTTTAATCTGACGGCCTACAGCAATACGGCTTCCAATGTCACATTAATCAATGGCAGCATCCAGTTGACCAATAAAAATAATACGACCAAACAAATCGTACCTGGACAGAAAGTCGAATTCGACGGCAGCGCCATGCGCGTCTCTCAGGCAAATATTGAAAAGGAAACCGCCTGGCAGCATGGCTATTTCTATTTCGAACACGACCAGATTCAGGACATTATGGAACAGCTAACACGCTGGTATGACATCAAAGTCATTTATCAGGGCTCCATTACGCGGAAAACTTTTGGTGGTAGCATGAGCCGAAGTGTAAGCCTCGCCGAAGCCTTAGAACTCATTAAACGCGGGGCCGGCCTTGAATTTGAAATTGACAGAAAAACCGTTACCGTAAAAAACAAAAGCTAAAAAATAACCCCATATTAAAGGAGGACCGATTATGATATAAACATTTACGAAAATAAAATTATTGGCACGGAGTCTATCGGTGCTGTCCACAGGTGCGCGCGTACCTGAATGAAAACCTAAAAAACTAACCCTTTTTTGCTTAAAAACATGAATTACTTTATCAAATGTAAAGATTACCTGTTCGGGAATAACATCACCGAACCGAGTTTTTCTCCCCTTATCTCAAAAAAGATGAAAGCAAGCTTATTTCTGGGTTTACTATTTACCTATGGTGTATATGGTAAAACTGAAGCCCAGCAGGTCACCTTGAATATCAATAAAGGGAACCTCAAAACTGTCTTTCAGGAAATCAAGAAACAGACGGGCTACCATTTTTTTTATGACGAAAGTCTTTTTAATGGTTTAAAGATGGTTACTGTGCATGCAAACAACCAAAAGCTAGCGAATGTGCTCAAAGAGCTTTCGGACGAATTGCCCATGACGTTTGAAATCCACAAGCAGCACATTATCGTCCTGCCGAGTTCGTCCAAGGTTGAACAACAGGCACAGCAACAATATACCATCAGAGGACGTTTGCTTGCTGCCAAAGACGGCGCTCCGATTGAAAATGCAACGATCAGCATCAACGGAAGCAACAGCCGTACGTCGTCGGATGCCAAGGGTAACTTCACACTTAAATCAACGCTGGCCGAAGGTAGCCTGACCATCTCCCACCTGTCTTTCAAACAGCAAACAGCCCGTTTTAACAGTGCCAATGCAAACGCCCTAACAATCTCACTGGAAGAAAATGACAGTGCACTCGAAGAAGCTGTTGTGGTTGGTTATGGTACACAAAAGCGTGTCAACCTCACGGGTGCCGTAGATAATGTCAGTGGTGATGTATTGAAAAACAGACCCATCAATAACGTGGCTCAAGGTTTACAAGGCGCGATCCCCAACCTCACCATAACTCCGTCAAGTGGTAACCCTGCGAGCAATCCGGGCATCAATATCCGCGGTACCACCTCTATCAATGGTGGCGGTCCACTTGTACTCGTGGATGGTGTGGAGATGAATATGAATCTGGTCAATCCAAATGACATCGCCAATGTTACGGTTCTTAAAGACGCCTCCTCGGCTGCGATATATGGTGTACGTGGTGCCTTTGGAGTCATCCTAATCACCACCAAAAGCGCAGCCGACGTGGATAAGACAACGGTATCCTACAACAATAATTTCGGTTTCTCGCAGCCTAGTATCTTCCCGAAGATCGTGAAGACAAATTACGAACATGCTGACTATATCAATCAAGCCATGCTGAATGCTGGTTTGGCCCCGATGTATGACGACGCAACTGTGGCTGGTATGAAAGCCTGGACAGCCGATCCAGCCAATAACCCTTCCTATGAAATCGTTGGCGGTAGTTACCGCTTTTACGGCTATAACGACTGGCAAAATATGCTGATGAAAGATTTCGCTTTCTCCCAAAAACACAATATCTCCCTCTCCGGTGGGACCGAGAAAACGAAATTCTTCAGCTCTGTCGGCTACAACAACCAGACAGGCTTACTCAAAATCAACAGCGATCAATTTAAGCGCCTCAATACGCGCCTGAGTGTCGAAAATCAGACCACAGATTGGCTAAAATTGGGTTTGCGGGCCCTTTACAACCATACAGACAACGACGAGCCCTACAACTATGGAAACTCGATTTGGCATCAATTTGTCTTTACCAGCCCTGTACGTCCCTACCAGTGGAACGGCGACCCCGCCTATCCGCAATATGACAAATACAATGGCATGTATTTCGACGACCAAAATCCGATTCCGCTCCTCGAAAAAGGAGGCCGCAACCGCTCCATGAATGAAGATATCTGGACATCCTTCAATGCCGACCTCAAATTCATACCAGGCTGGACAGGGCATGTCGATTTCAATTACAACCTGAATATCGACAAAAATACCTCCCAACGTAAGAAAGTGGATATGATCAAATCCAATTTTGTTCCAACGGAAGGGAATTCAACCAACAACTCCTACAGTGTCGAAGACAATCGCAGAGATTACTACTCATTCAATGCCTATACACAATATGAGCAAACTCTGGCCAAGCATTATTTCAAAGGAATGATAGGCTACAACCAAGAACTGACCAAATACGGTTCTAACAAAGGAACACGCCTTGGTATCCTCAATCAGGAGCAGCCAACGCTCTCTCTAGGGTCGGGCGAACAGCGTGTCGAGCAGACGGGTTATGAATGGGCTTTACGCGGTGGATTCTTCCGTTTAAATTATATCTATGACGACAAATACCTGCTTGAGGTCAATGGCCGTTACGATGGTACCTCGCGTTTCCCGAAAGACAACCGCTTCGTCTTCTTGCCTTCGGTTTCGGCCGGATGGCGTGTATCTGAAGAGAATTTTATGCGCTGGTCACGCAAAACCCTCTCCAATCTAAAATTACGCGGCTCCTATGGCGAACTGGGCAATCAGCTCCTCACCTCGAGCAGTTGGTCGGGTAATACCCGCTATTACCCTTTTGTGCCTTTTATGTCAGCAGGTATCTCCAGCAACTATATTTTCGGCAATCAGACCCAGGTGATCGTCAATCCACCGACGCTGGTTTCTAATAGTCTGACCTGGGAGAAGGTGGCAACTTTCAACTTAGGAGCCGATCTTGCCTTTTTCAACAATAAACTCGACGCTTCTTTCGACTGGTATCGCCGTACGACCTCCGATATGCTCACCAGTGTTGTCTATCCTGAACTGCTGGGAGCGACCTCTCCTGTAGAAAATAAAGCCGAGCTCCGCACCAAAGGCTGGGAACTATCACTGAGCTGGAAGGACAAAGTCAACGAAAAGCTGTCTTATTCCCTGGGGTTCAACCTCGGCGATTCACAGGCCGAAATCACCAAATTTGACAATCCTACCCGTTCACTGACCAACTACTATGTGGGTCAGAAAATAGGCGAAATATGGGGTTATACTACGGAAGGATTTTTTGTCGATGCCAACGATGTGGCCAACCATTCCGATCAGTCACGTCTGGGAAGCAACTGGGCAGCTGGTGATATCAAATACCTCGAACGCGACAATGTACTGAAGAACGGTAAAAACGAGATTTCGCCAGGCGACAATACCGTGGACAATCCAGGCGACCGTTCAATCATCGGAAATACCACACCGCGTTACACCTACGGTTTTAATGGCGGCCTCAACTATGCAAATTTCTCTCTGGACCTCTTTATTCAGGGGGTCGGCAAACGTGATTTCTGGCCGTCAGGACAGGCATTCTGGCCTGTAGCGACCCAGTACTTCGCTACGCAACAATGGTGGATAGACGATACTTGGTCGCCACACAATACCGATGCATACTTCCCGCGGGCGGTCGCGCGCAGTACAAAAAATCAGCAGACGCAGACCAAATACCTGCAAGATGCATCTTACCTGCGCCTCAAAAATGTGACGCTGGGGTATTCCTTCCAGCCGAATATCTTACGCAAATTAAAACTATCCAATGCGCAGGTATTCCTCAGCGGCGAAAATCTATTTTTCTTTTCACCAATCAAAGGAAGTTATGACCCTGAGGCAGCTGCTGGCGGCGGAGCCATGATCTATCCGTTCTCAAGGACCTATTCATTTGGAATCACTTTAACGTATTAAACCTACAGCAATGAAAAAATATTCAATTCCTATTCTTTTCTCCCTAGCGGTTGCCTTCCAATCGTGTAACGACAGTTTTTTAGACCGGTTGCCAACAACGGATTTAAACGATGGTCTTTACTGGAATTCCGAAGATGACCTGAAAGCGTATGCCAATGGAATTTATAATCAAGCAGGGAACAATGGCGATTATATGTTTTTCCTCGGCTTTACGAACACCGCCTTTGGCAGTGCGACACATGCCGTTGTACCGATTGAGGCACAGACGGACAACCATGGCTCACGTGCTTCCGAGCACGAAACTTTTATCCGACGGGCTGCAGGGCAGCAGACCGTACCGAATGATGCAGGCCAAGGTGGCTGGTTGTGGCCATTTCTACGCGTTTGTAATGTCATGCTGGCTAACTATCAACATGTGCCTATTGCCGAATCGATTAAAAATCAATACGCCGGCGAGGCCCTCTTTTTCCGCGCCTGGTTCTATCTCGATAAAGTACAAAACTATGGTGACGTACCTTATGTCTCCACTCCGCTGAATACCGATTCACCACAGCTTTTTGACAAACGTACACCCCGCAAGCAGGTGATGGATTCTGTCTTGCGCGATATCAATCTGGCTATTGAATATCTGCCGACAAGCTGGACCAATGGTGCAGGCCGCATTACCAAGTATACCGCATTGGCCCTCAAGTCGAGACTGGCACTTTATGAAGGGACCTATCGGAAATACCATGGACTAGGCGATGCCGAAAACTACCTCCGCGAATCACTCGATGCCTCGGAGAAGCTAATGGCCAGCAATGTGTATAAAATCTATAACACAGGTAAACCAAAAGCCGATTACCGCTCGCTCTTTATCAATTCGGAGCTGTCAAGCAATCCCGAAATTATCATGGCCCGAAATTATGTGAAGGGTATTTTGACCCATAATATGGGCGGTTATGTACAGACCCAGAACGCTGGTCCTACACGTGACTTTGTAGACGACTTTCTCTGCATTGAACCTGATGGCACAGCCAAACCTATCGCTTTGAGCAGCATATACAACGATGCCAGCATCGAAAACCTGTTTAATAACCGCGATGCCCGGCTTTCGCAAATTGTCCTCGATCCACGCGAAGAGCAGACCATCTTCCGTTCCAATGTGGGCTATCCAAGGCTATTGGGTATGGGGGGCGACATCAGTGCAACAGGTTATCACCTGATCAAATATTTCGATTATGACCAACGGCAACTGGCAACCAACTCAGATACCGATGCACCTATTTTCCGCTATGCCGAAATTTTGCTGAACTATGCCGAAGCAAAAGCAGAGCTAGGTACCCTATCGCAGACCGATCTGGATCGCAGCATCAATTTGCTTCGCGACAGAGCCGGTGTTCCTAGACTGCAGCTCAATCCGCTAATGGACCCGAAATACGCAGGTGAAGGCATCTCTTCCAATCTCGTCGAAATCCGTCGCGAACGACGGATCGAACTCTGCTATGAGCAGACCCGATATCAGGATCTGATGCGTTGGAAAAAAGGTTCATATCTGGCAAAAAAAGTACTGGGTATCCGTTTTGAAGACAGCGACCGCAATAGTCCGCGTTTTGCCAAAGTATCGAGCAGTGTCAAAACCGTTGAAGTAGGTGGCAAGAAATACATTGACGTATATGCAGGTTCAGATTTTGTCAATCGCGTGTTCGACGAAGACAAACATTACCTCATGCCACTTCCGATCAATGTATTATCAAAAAATCCAGCCTTAGGGCAAAATCCGAAATGGTAAAAGAGACCAATGAGCAAGCGACAAAATCAGCTTAGAAGGATTGTCCAAAAGATCCTCATAAGCACCCTTATTCTACTTAGCGGGCAGGCCATGGGCCAGCCCACCCCTTGGTTTGCTGACGGGAAATTCGGTCTGTTTTTGCACTGGGGGCTCTATTCCCAAACTGCGGGCGACTGGAATGGCCATCCCACCAAAGGCGGCGAGCATTTTATGCTCTACGAACGCATACCCGTCAAAACCTATGCAAAGATCGCCGATCAGTTTAATCCAACAGGCTTTGATGCCGACCGTTGGGCACAGATGGCCCACGATGCCGGCATGAAATACCTGGTGATCACAGCCAAACACCATGATGGGTTTGCGATGTATAACTCAGCCGTCAGCGACTATAACATCGTCAAGCGCACCCCCTGGGCAAAAGATCCGATGAAGGAGCTTGCGGCAGCCTGTAAGAAATATGGCCTCAAGCTCTGCTTCTACTATTCCCTTGGCCGCGACTGGGAAAACCCCGATGTGCCCACCAACTGGCCTGTGAAAGCTGGGCGCAGCAATACCTGGGATTATCCCGACGAAGATGCCAAAGACCTCAACAAATACGTCGAAAACAAAGTTAAACCGCAGCTGCGCGAATTGCTGACACAGTATGGCCCTATCGGTATTATCTGGTTTGATACTTCCGAGCTGATCACAAAAAAACAAAGTCAGGAAATCAAGGATCTGATCCATTCCATTCAGCCCGGCTGTATCATCAACAGCCGGATAGGCAATGGACTTGGCGATTATGCTGTTGTTGAGCAGTCGCTGGTTTCTACCGCACGGAAGAACTGGGAAGCCTGCATCACGATGAGTGAAAACTGGGGTTACAATAGACATGACACAAAATGGAAAAGCCCCGAGCTGCTGGTCCGCAACCTTATTGAAGTCGTGAGCAAGGGGGGCAACCTGCTGCTCAATGTAGGACCCAAAGGCGATGGTACCTGGCCAATCGAAAGCCAGGAAAACCTACATGCTATAGGAAGCTGGATGAAAACCAATGGTGAAGCGATTTACGGCACCACGGTCTGGAGCGGAGTCAAACAAGCGCTGCATACCTTGCCGTCGGACAATACAGCAACCGAAAAGGATAAAGCCAGTATGAAAGATGCTGTGAATGATGCAACGTCGAAAGAAATCGTATCAGACTACCGCTTTACACAGAAAGGGAAAAGTGTTTATCTTTTTGTGCGTAGTCCTTCAACGGCCACGATCGACATCCCGGAGCTTGCAAAAAGTAGCCTCGACATCAAAAGTTTAGCGCTTCTGGGCAGTTCCTCAAAGGTGAAATGGACACAAGGGAGAGCTGTCCTACAGCTGTCTTTACTCACTGTCAAGGACCTAGAAATCCCGATTTACGTATACAAGATCGAAACGAAATAGCCCAGCGCCTATTTCACCAATCGTCTTACTCCCTTTAACAATAAGCTCCCTGATCATTAAATTATCAGGGAGCTTTTACGATTCACAAAGAACCTCAAACCATTATTCATCCAGCTGCAACGAATCGTAAGCCAAAGCGATCGGATATAAATCCACAGAAAAGAGCAGTCTTAAAATGTGCATCTTTGCTTCAACGACAAAAGACAAAGCACACACATGAAAAAATATATTATCGTATTCAGTCTATCCTTACTTACGTTAAGCGTATCAGCACAGAAGAAAAAGAAAAAACAGGGCCCGCCACCCGTGGTGAAACCTATCCCCGAGCCACCAAAAGTGATCGAACAGGCAGGTACTTCGGAAAGCATGCCTGTTATGATATCCATGCCTACGCGGGCGGCAGATCAGGTGCGTATCAAAAAGACAGATGGACAAGAATTCAACCTGGAGAAACTGGAGGAATTAATAAGCACAGACCTAGCTCAGGTAAAAACCTTATCCCTGGGTTCTTCCATCTCCGGAAAGAAGCTCAGCAGCGAAATCCTACAAAAGATTATGGACGAAGGCAATCAAATGGAGTCACTGGAAATTAGTAATCTAGACATCAGTACATTTCCTGAAATCACATCCGCCCATCCTAAACTTAAAAAGATCGCGTTAAGCAGAAATAATCTCAGTATACTTCCCGCAAGTATTTTCAATTTGACAGCGTTGGAAGAATTTGACTGCAATAATCCCTTGACGGGTCTGCCGGCATCCTTTGCACAACTCAAAAACTTAAAACAGCTCGGACTTAACGGGAATCTGTTCAGCACTTTTCCCAAAGAAATTTTTAGTTTGAACAAGCTGTCTTTCCTATACCTTTCAGGCAATTACAAAGGTGAGACTAAGCTGACAGATATACCCGATCTATTTGAGCAGTTGCCCGAACTAAAAGAACTCGGCATAGAACATGCGGGGCTATCGACACTGCCAAAATCTATTGCTGCATTAAAAAAACTAGAAAAGGCCAATTTTTCTTTCAATCAATTTACAAGCTTCCCCGCCGCATTGTACAATAATCCCAAACTGGTGTTTGTACCATTTACGAATAATCCCCTGCAGTGGGAACCGTTTTTGGCTTCTGTCAAAAAAATAAAATGGAGCGGTCTCTTCTTTTTGAACGATACAGGGCTCAGCAAAAAACAGTACGAGCAGGTACAGCAGATCCTGAGCAAGACAGACGTCTATTATGATGAGATGAATGATTAACTTATCCCCAAATTCCAGCCTTTTAAGATCTCCATGTAGGTAAAGGATGGTTGCAAAGCGACCTTGTCAAAAGATTGGTGCTTCCCGTGAGATTATCGGGAAGTACGAACGCAATGAAAATTTACCATCTGTTGAAATGGTTGCCAAAATGGCTCATGGCTAACTGCTTTGTAAGATTTACTGCTGTTGTTCTTCCTGTCGAGCCAAGCCCTTTGGCTACTAGGTTCATTCCCCCCCTTCGCGGCAGTACTATGAAATCAATTCTAGTAGCATAGGCCGATACTCATCTTCATTAATTTCCATCAAATCTGCAACTTTTTTTAGGTCAAAATAAAATTCATTGGTGATTCGAATATCGTTTTCACCTAACTCATAAACAATATGTTCAAACGCTAAGCCGAATTCATTATACTCGATATATTCATCAACAATTAATTTACATTCCATCTTAACTCCGAGCAGCAAAGCATTAGAAAGTAAACTTTTCAATGCATTAATAATATTTTCCTTTTTTGTAAAAAGTAAAATTCTATTTATTTCTTCGAAATCCATATTATAGTCATTTTAGTTTAACAGTGGGTACTCAACTTATATTCTGAAAATCAAATTTCAATTCTTTGCTCTTTCCAATCCAAACCACATCATCCTCAGCACTTTTAAAAAAAACATAACTAGATACTTTTGCTGTAACACCGTACCAAGGAAGCATTTTAATATTAAATTTTATAGCACGATTATGAGAAAAAGTAAAACTAACATGCTGATAATGAAACCAAATAGTCGGCAATAAATTTACTATTTCCTGATTTAAGATCTTTCCTTCGAATGTAATCTCAAAGTTATTATAACTAAAATTATCTTTATTGCCTAAAACCAATTTTAGCTTTTCGAGCAAACTAGGGTCATCATAATCAGGCCTACTTGCATTTATATAAAAATAACCCGTTTCGGAACTTAGCGTTAAAATCAAGTTGATAAAATATTCTCTATCAGAATAGACATCAACTACAGACTTGATAGACAGCAAATTGCCACCCGCATTATTATGAATTTTTAAATCTTTCATTATTGCATTTTCGGTATTTCCTTATAAATGATGCTTTAAGCATCGATAACTATTTTAATTAGCATATCGTAGAACCGCTCCATAGTGAACGCATAAATATATATTAGAATTGATTCACTATCATAAAATGTTTATGATTTACCCCTACCTCATCTAATTTACCCCTAAAAATCAACAGACATTATTAATTCGGAGAAAGTGCGTTTTGAAAGATTAATTTCTAATTTCCCATAGGTACCTTCATATGTGGGCGAATCAAAAGAAATTATAGGATAGTACCTAAAAAAATCCTTAAGAGATTTATTATTCTTTAAGAAGATATTTACGTCAACAAGTACATTATCCGAATTACTATAAACTTTCAATTGTTTGTAAAATGCATTATTACCATCTTTATTTTTCAAAATTGATGTTAGAACAGAATCAATAAAAATTAAATCTCTTTGATTCAGATTATAACTATTATCAAAAACAGAATCCTTTGGAGCATTGAAAATTGCATAATCATGAAACCTCTTTTGATCGAAATAATTTATACTATACGTATTCCCTTTTTGTAACCGTAACCTCCTAAAGAAACTATCCCCTATATATAAATCCATAAAGCCATTTTTTAGTAAAGCCTTATCGACCTGTTTAAAACCAGGATTAAAGAAGAAAGTATTTCCATCTATTCTAGTTTTACCCGTAACAGTATTCTCTGCCAACAATAGCGAATTTTCTTTAGGATCTATTAATTCCAACGTAACAGAATCAAGACCTACGGAGTAATCAATTATCCGATATGAGGAGTCTTCTAGTATTTCAACAACGTAATCTGCAGCACCAAACATATCACTATTGACTGTTATAGCCTTAACCAAAACATGATCTTTACAGGTTTTATTACAAGAAACTGTAAAGGTTAATACGACCATGCAAATAAACGCAGTTAATCTCATCATTTTCCCCATTTTATTTGAACCGACATAACCCTAGGCTGATTTATTCGAGCCAAACTTCATACCTTTCCTCCTTTAGATTCCATTACCTTCTCAAGCTTTTCATGATCAGACAAATCCCAATACCACCATTTGTGAGGATTGTCTTTTTCATCAATAAATCTTCTCTCATAAGCTACTTTAAATAAATTTAAAAGCAGCACAAATGCTTTTGTTAACTCATATTCCGGCAGATTTATAATTTTTTTCAAATTATGGTTTGCAACTCCTTTTTTAAGTAGAACGCAGGGGGTAAAAGTGGACTTTAAATCACTCTTTATAATCGCGGGTTCAATATCTCCTTCCTCCGGTTTAGACTGCATAATTAGAAAAAGAAGTTCGTTTAGAAATTTCTTTTTTGTCATCAATTCAAGTAATCTAAAACCTGTTGTTAATTGATCAATTGCAATCAAACCTTGTCCAAACCGATTGACTAAAATTTGGTCTTCTAATTTCATATTTATATAAGTACGGATAAATAGTCACATGAACTTGGTTCTCTTTTTAGCGACAACAACAATAGCATGCATGTGGTTCTTTTCATATCCAGTCTCTCAGCCCTAAGGCTATATCATCAATTAAATTAGAGTAAATAGATGCTTTAGTGCTGTAAATTCTTATTTTCAAAATTTTATTCTCCCGATCATAATTGAGCCAATTATCATAAAAAAGAAACTCGCGATTAAAGTGAAAAGAGCAATTGCTCTTTTTACATAGACCTGAGATTTACTTAAACTTTTATAGTATTTCTCAAATACTGGATTTCTCACGGTTTGTTCAATGGGTGAACGGCCAATTAAAATGACTACTAGACTATAGATCATAATACCAAATGCCATAAAGATAGGTTCCTTAACACCTACTAATTTAAAAAATAAAAAGACAAATACTTCCCCTATATAAATTACTTTACTTAAGAATAAATATGCTAGCCCAGAAACTACATTTTCTGTCTTCCTCTTTCCTGCAAACCATTTTGACAGCACAAAATCTAACTGTAACATTTTATTAATCATACCTTTGCTTCCTACAAGCAACTAAATTTAGTTTTTCAATTAAATTGGTCCCCACCGATAATTCAATCATCTAATAAGTTTAAAATAAACCAAGGCTCGTCTAGCAGCATTGCGGCTTGTTTCATTAGTTTCATTCAATGATTTGCACCTTTATCTCCGATACTACATCCGAAAAATCTTTCCACTCCAAATGCGAATAAATATCCTTGACCACACCTATCTTACTGAAAACTGAGTTAAAATAGCCCTCATTTAATACAGCTTGGAGAGCTGCATGAATTCCCTGATAAGAGAGCTCTTTTACAATAAGCATATCTGTAGACCAAAAATAAATTTCACGATTTTTCTCCATCAGTTTATCGATATTAGTCAACGTAAACAATGTTCCAAAATAAACCTCATCATTCTCTAAAATAATGTTGACATCAAGGTTATCATCATATACATCGATAACTTGATAGGGAGCTGGAAATCGAACTTTAAATTTCATAACCTTCTTACTTTTTATAAACTGTCAACCAAACTACATCTGTCTTGGCACCGAACCATAAAACCTAGCCCCATAATCATAGCGTTATATTACCCTAGAATTCCGAACCAAAGCAAAAACATCAAAATACTAATAGTAAGCGTTAGAATTAGGATTAGCTTATATACATTTAACTTTGCATTTAGATCGTTAAATCTAGGGATCAATAAAGTAAAAATCAAGGCTATTAAAGAAACGCATAAGATTTCTTTAAAAAGGACCGGATATGAATATCTATGCAAATAAAGATCTGATCCAATAATTACCATATATATTGTCGTAAACGCAATTGAGGTATGATAAAAAAAACTCTTCTTCTTAATGATTAAGATCAGCATATTTATAGTAAATAATGTGATTAGACAGCATATTGACACTATACTGTGATATGGAACAGGGTAGCCGTAGGAACCTTTTGGAAGTCCTAAATATCCATCATAGTTTATCAAATCATTGCCTTTTTCGACCAAAAGTATGAGCTGGAGGATGATGACTAGGCAGGCTATAATTTTAAATAGATTTTTCATAATTAGTTTTCTCGCTCTAATATTCATTGTGGGTTTTTTGGGTTATTTAGTAAGTTTGCATGCAAAACACTACAGCACCTACTTTATTTAATGAGCATTCGAAAGAGAAACAATACATATAAGAAACAGAAATTGATAGAAAAATTTGCTCTTCACTTTCTTTTGCCTTTTGTATATCTGATAGTCCTGTATTTTAGTGAAGCTCCGGTCATTATTTTTACGGGAATCCTGTCCCCGCTCCTCTATATATTTATTTTTGACCGCAAAATTTTCAGTAAAAGATTTGTTATATTTTCTTTTCCTGTATTTTTGACCGGAGCATTGATCTACAGCTGCTTACCCAATTTTCAATATCAGAGCTTTCGTTTTTTTCACCCCAACTGGACAGAAACAGAAGGTAGAATTATCGATTATAAAATCGAATGGCTACCGACTGCCAAACGCACTGATAAAGCTTCTACAGCCACCATTCATTATGCATATAACGTCGACCTTCGCGAAGAACAGGTCTATGCACCAAAAGCAGTCATCCGATATTCGGGAGACGTCTGGAATACCGAAAACGATATTGCTACTTATAATCTAGCACTGCAAAAACAAGTGCAGGAATATATCGGTGCCAAAAATTACAAGATACTGCTCAATGAACGAGCTGAACCAAAATTATTTATGCCCCTGGATATTTTTAACTTCAGAGGGTCAGTCTTACTTCAGTCCTTAGTCATCATTTTAAAAGTCTCCGTCGTACTGGCTATTTTTGTAACCTGGCCTTATCTGCAAGATATCCTATCGAAATTTTTAAAGAAAAGTTAGTCAAAAAAAACGACTATTTTAACCCCATCTTTTGATAGAAAATCTGGCTCTCTTCTCGAGCTAATTTCGACAGTTTGTGATTGACATTAACTTTTTCTGCCTTATATTTCTTTAAGTTACTAATCATAACTATGTAAGCCTGCAAAAGCTCATCAGGGCCCGTATTTTGATGATCTATTACACGTTTGATTACTGTACCGTTTCTAACAAATGATATGGAATAGTGTAAAGATGTCCCTGTGCCTCCGCCAATATATTCAGACTTTAAAGAGCCGACATCCAAACGATCATATACATGAAATATGCGATCGACTATTTTCTGATTAAATCGATAAGCTGAAAGTTCATCCTCATTATTTTGATAATAGTAATTGCCTCGTCCGTCAAAATAAAATGATTCATCAACACATGTGTACCCATCACCTACAAATACTTTAGAAAAAAATATTCCATCAAAACTATTATTTTTTGAACTCGAAGGTCTGCAATATGCGACATCATAGTTCATATTTTGATCAAATAATATCAGGCTGTCTTTTGTCAAATTTTTTATCAGGTAGATATGCCAGCTCTTTCGTTCAACATCCCAAATCCGTAAAGAATCTTTTTTAATATCAAAATTGGTACGGAATCCTGTCGTCATACCATCGCAAACATTCGATTCACTTTTTCGATAAAATGCACAGCTCATATTACACGAATCCATACGAAATTCAAAACCACAATTATCACGGATTTTTGCAATCACTCTTCCCGAACCAATATCGGGCAGGGTTGCCGTATCGAAAACCCAGCTTCCCTGTATATTTTCTATTGATTGCTTTTCATTATTCCCGGTACAGGATAGGATCAACATACCCATAAATACACTAAAAACAAGTAAAAAACGATTCATTATACTATACATGCTAAAATCAAATTTCAATGCGTTATGGAAGTCTACTGTATACGATGTTTATAGTCCTAAATCTCCATAATTATGTTAGGCCGTATTTGTTTCTCGCCTACGAGAGCTGTCATCTGTTCACTAGAAACATCAGAGAAAATGTATTCATGTTAAAATCTATTTGCGTGCCAATACAGTATTCTTATACCATCAGTATCCGTGCATCTGATTTTTTGTATCGATTAGATAGCGCTTTTTATATGCGCTCAGTATATGGAAAAAGCTTATCACTTATCATAAATGTATAATTGGAGTTCAAAAGCCAATCAGCTTCACCAATCACCTGTTTTACAACTTGCTCTGCTTCTATCAGCGATTCCATATTTTCGATTTTGTCAATAAACAAAACCGTCATTCCCTTTTCATTCAACCCTTTTTCAATGATGTCAGGCACTTGATTTATCCTTTCGCAATTAACCAAGACATTTCCCCAAGCACCTATATACTGCTCTTCGAGTTCTTCTTCATGATCAAGGAGATCATGAAATATTTCACCGTTTTTTGCTTCGATTTCAACTAAAGCAAGCCAAATATTTTTGTACATTTTTATATATCTTGTTGATCAATCATCAGATCGTATATTATTCCTTTGGGTCTATTTTTACCAACTTTAAACAAATGTCCCTAATATAATAATAACATGCGTTACTGTCGGTTATTCTACAAATAGGATTAACGTTATAAAGTCCCATCTCCAAGAATAGCCTTGTCATTTAATTATTTTTGTTCAACGGAACAAGATAAGTATTCGGCTCATAATCATCTTCGTCAAGTGAAAAACCTTTTATATAAAATAGATAAGCAATAGAATATTTTGTATCAAGTGGACTTTGAAACTCATCTTTCAAACGCAAGATAACCGATCCAGGAATACGGGACGTAAATCGTTCAATAGTCTCTGAAATAGGTTGGTCAACGTATTTTAATACTTCCGGATCTTGATTAAAAATCCCATATTTATCAACTATTTCGGCTATAAAAGCTTCATCTTGCGGATTCGTTAAAAGATCATTAAGAAATTGCGTGAAACTTATCTCGGTATCCATATTTTCCTTAAAATAGTTTCTAAACCACAGTAAGCGCCCCATAAAAAGTCTATTCCCCTTTGTTTTTCCGTATACAAAAAGTATATCATTTCGATCGTAAAAAAATTCACTACTATCGCTTAAAACAAACCTCCTAATGCTTGCGGATTTGTCCAATGTTTCTGCGTTTTCTCTAGAAAAGCTAACTTTATTAGGACGAGTATCTATTGAAGCCGCTTTCTTGTCGCCAGGATGACAACTACAAAAAAAAGCAGATACACAAACTAGAAGTAACCATCGCAATCCCATACATTCCTATTTATATTTTATATCGACTTCATAATAATCTTTAAGGGAACTTGGTGAATTTTTTATGACCTTATATTTATGTTTATCCAAAAATGCTGAATTTCCGGATAAATAGATCAGGTCGACCTTCTCAAAATAATTGTAATAGTCAATCAGCGATCTGATTTTATCTCCAAAATCCTTATCCCGAAACGTGACGATGCCGTTTTTGCTCTTATAAAAAATATCGTTATCATTATTAATCAATAAAATATCGTCTTTAGAAGTAATCAGGTAAATTTTATAGTCTCCATAGGGATACATTTTATTGTCATCGCGATTAACGGTGTCTCCCTGGGTTCGATATTTATTTACTATCGTTTTATACAACTTGTTCCATTCGGCACTATCTAATAGTTTATCATGGGCCTTTGCAACAAAATCATAATCAAAGATATTCCGTTGAAATGTTGAAAAACTAAACTTATGATCTTCGATAAGTCCATCTTCAAAGATAACTTTAATATAAGCACTGTCTGTCCTAAATACGCGGTCTATCTTTTTATTTTCAACAGTGGATCCATTGTTACAGCTCGTTGTAAGAACCAAACAAGATATAGCCATACGGGCTAACAAAAACAATAAAATCCACGCAGCTTTTTTCGTATCGGACACTTGTGTCTTATCTGCAACTGAGTAGTTCCTTTCACTGTTCATAAGACCTTTATTTAGTAAACCTTGTTCATCGCGTTACCGGTATGTTTATTCAGAATGATAAGAATTTATTTTGATCCAATTGCTTGACGTTATAATTCTCCCATTTCCCTTATTTTTTAGATATAGGTGCAATTTCACCTTCCTATCTGCGGTCGAAACTCTCAAATCGTCCTTTCCAACAGCAAATTCATAGGAAATAATACTGTCCTTTTTCAATTCCAATTTGAATTCCTCCAAAAATGCGCAGTTTGGCAGTACAGCCGGTACTTGCTTTCCTTCTGGAATAAACTGGCTTGACAATAACCTAATTTGATTATCTGTATTTTCAACAATAATTTGGTTATGTTTTAACGCATCTGGATTCTTCGTTTTATAAAATATGGTCGGATCTTCCCAATAATCGGGACAGCCAATAAAAAACATTCTGTCATCGAGATTTAAAATGGTATCTATTTTTGATTCAAAATCTAGTTTGACAAAATAACCATGCTCTATCTCTCTAATAGAAGTATTAAAACATATTGAATCTTCGCATTTTTCATCAGATTGGCATGAAGATAAAACACCTAATAAGGCAATATTTAAAAGTAGAAATATTTTCATAATGCTATGTTACGGAAGTTTATTTCTTACGATGTTTATTGTGCTGACTTTCCATAACTCCACCACTACCTATTTTTCAGCGTATTTCGTATATAAATCAATAATTCTGAGCATACATATACAATAAACATAAATATGAAGATGATTTGAGCCCAATCATTCAAAAAAGCTAGTTTATCCATCATATTTCGGTTTATTTTTAAGTTTAATATTTTTCACAATCTTAACAAAGAAATAAATAATCAAAATTATATGGAGCAGCAGGCTGGCAGGGGTTAGTATACCTCCATCACCTGGCTCATACCTAACTACGGTATTCATTTGTGGATTATGCACCCCAATCCCACCGTAGGGTACAACTACTTTATGATTATATCCTTCCAGACGAATCAATGAATCATAATATTTGACATACTGCAATGAATCATAATTCACAGTTTCCTTTTTATCCATATTTAAAATTGACTTGGTCTAAAATAAATTGCGGTACTTTCTTATCCATGCTATTTCCATAAACTGTCCATCGTACTCATTAATATTTTTCAATAGTTCGGGCAGATCCTATAAGGAAGTTTCTCTATAGGGCTTTAATAGAAAAGAATCCGACTTGTTTTCAGAGACAACTTTGCGCAGCAGCTTTTCATCCGTACTTAATAAATCGATATTCAGATGATCCAATACTTTTATCACGAAAGGCAAATCACGATGTGAGATATCAATATTCGAATAGAACAAGCCCTCTTCCTTAAACAATCCATAGGGATAAGAGATCAAGTCTTTTGATAGCTCCATCAAAAGATCTTCGCTACAAATCAATGCACCTCTAAAATTAGCTGAAATATCATTTTGCTTGAACAGGTTTCGCAAGGAGCGCAAATTATCCTCATTATTCGGAAACCACTCGAGATCTATCTTATCGTGATTTATGATCCATGAAGAGCCCCGCTCAAACGTTGATATATCTTTCTTGAACCAGGGGTCATGTAACGTAATAAAATCAGCTAAATTAAATTCCTTTCCTTTCGGATCTACCTGAAAGGAAACACCATACCAGTTAACTGATGGAATAGGCTCGCCAACAAGGAAGTCAATATAATGATTCCTATCGTAAGGGAGTATATCTGTCCTATTGCTCGTTATCATAAATATTTCTAATTATGGGTGGACAGCCTTCATGTAAGTGTAGCTTATTAGATTTGCGCATACCAATTTTTTATGTTCGGTATTGTATAATGATCCACAATTAAAAAATGTAGTGGTTTTTATGGCCTTTTTTTTACTGAAGCAAATTTATAACTTTATTTACTTTGAGACTTAAAAAAATGCAATCATTTAATGAAGATCTAGCGCAATGCACCAACAAATAATGATATTCTCTAAAGTCGATTATTTAACATGCCAGAGAACCGCATCAGCAGATTGGAATATTGATATAGCCAAATTAGAGATAAGCACATGAAAAATTTCGAAAGAAACGGAAATGAATACAAAATGAAACCGCAGTTAGGAACCTATGTTCCTTTGGTTGGTATATTTTCCATTATGGCCCTAGTAGGTTTCATCAAAATGCCTGAATCCTCATTCAAATGGTGGATGCTGGGTATTGTCATTATCTTGATGATTTCCCTGCTTAGAGCCTATTTCATCATTGATATGGACAATAGGGAGATCCGTACACGTAAGGGACTTTTGGGTAAAGAAGTGACCATTCCGCTGGAGAGCCTACAGGGTTTTAGTATCCACAAGCTTAAACAATATGGCTTTATCACAATCAACGTCGCCCTGATCGCGCGTTATAAGGATGAAAATGGGAAAGAAAAAAAGGTGCAACTGGCCCAGAGCTATTTTACAAAACCCATTAACCGTATTATTAATGATATCGACGAAATCATTGCCGAAGAGAATAATCGGTAAACAGCTTATCCTTAAGCCTGTTCAAACCCCGTTCTTTCGATTATGCCCGATATAAGAACCCTAAAACGACAATTTCTACATGCGCTGAAACGCGGAACAGGTGAAGCATACCTGATCGTCAAAGAGCATCCGAAAATTGACTTTTCAAATCAAATTATACAAGGAGCATTAAACATTTTCGCCTATGACGGCCAATGTGAAGGCGACCGGGCAGCTTATATTTTTGATATTATTTCTATTTCAAAGCAAAAAGACAAAATCCGTAAAGCCGTCTTGCAGGGTTTGGCAAGGGAACAGGAGGACACCTGGAACTTGACACATTTGTTTGCCCTGACAAAACTTTATGCGCAGCAAAATGACACCGAAGCAAAACAAGCTATTTATGACCGCTTTTTAAACAACCCGATCGCCGGCGCTGATTGGGCCGGTGCTTATGAAATAGCACAACTTGACGGACTAAATGGCTTATTTTACGTTGCCGAGAAATTTGGAAAATACATTGAACAACACCCTGACGATTGGCAAGACGATGGCATCATTCGGCATTTTCAAGCAGAACACCAAAACATACAGGTTTCTGAAGAACTTCAAAAGAAAGCCCGGACCAATAAGTTCATACGTCTTTACCTTGACAACATACAACGGACAGAAATAAACCAGAATACACAACGAACAAAACCAAAAAAATACAAAGACATCATTGATGAAGTTTTAAATAGTAAAGCCCATATTTCTTTTGCAAGAATGAGAAAGCTAACAGAAGAAGAGATAAACACTATCGCAAAGCATCTTTTGAAAGAAACAGACCAGGCAAATATTGAATGCCTTTTGGATATTTTTGGCTTTCACAAATTTCCTTACGATAGTCAAGTCATTTTAGACTATGCTAAACAAAAGGGAACAGGCAAAAACAGAATAGCTAAAAATGCCATTAAAGCACTCAAACAACTAAAAAGCAAAGCCATTAGAGATTTTGCCGTAGACAAAATACAAACTGCCAAAAATCCGATTGACTATTTGGAATTGCTGATTTCTAATTACAGAAGTGGCGACTCGAAGCTACTGACCGAAATCGCCGAAAAGGCAAAAAATGAACACGAAATTGAGCGATTGGCAGGGATATACACAGATATTTTCAATGAAAACAAAACCAAATTCTGTAAAAAACCCCTTGAAATCCTGTATAGCAAAATGAATTGTGCACTTCACAGAAAAGATATCATAGAAGTTCTGCTGCATAACAACGTTCTCTCCGACACGATAGAAAAAGAACTTCACTATGACTGCAACCTGGAAACAAGGATGATAGCTCTTCAAGCTAGGTTGCAGCATCCTAGTGACCGTAATTTCTGATTAAATTCTCCAGCACCTTATTGTTCAAAGCCGTGGAGCACTTAGATATTATTATCTTTTATCTTGGAAACAGTTCATTTGGCTCAACAAGGATATAAATCCCTATATAATCATCAAACTGCAAAAATTTATTATTGATAAAGCAATAGTAACTTATAGACATGAGCTGTGATTTAGCATATCCATCTTTAAGTCTCCAACCATTATTTTCCTTGGTGAAGTATTCGAGTAGAAAATCTTCTAAATTATGACTTTTATAATAATTAGCTACTTTGGAATCCAATAAAAAACAATCAGCGCTACTTAAAATACGCGTATCATCTACCTCTATTTTTTGATTCAAAGTTAAATCCAAAAACTTTTCATAAAACAAGTTTTTCGGATTTTCACGATGAATTCCCCACAATGCAGGTTCATTAATCATAGCGACTTTGCCATTTTTGCATCGAACAAAAAAGTCAAAATTAAATCTTGAGGGCGTTGTTCTGTCATCATAAGCCATTTCATAAATTATCCTTGAGTCAATGCGCTGTGTATTCTTATTTCTAGAACAAGAGCTTAAAACGATGAACGCTATCAGTATAAATTTCAACAAAATGCAAAAGTTATTTAATTTTTAAATAACATATCGGCTCACCTTTGTCATCTTGATAATCCTCCATACAAAATTTGAGCAGCTTATAGTCTTTTACCAAATCCACCACCCATCCTCCTGCAGTATCTGCTAATAATTCAGGAAACACATCAAGATCTCGATCCAAATTTGTAAAATAAGGCCTAAAATGGATCGAATTATTATCCTTGTTAGAGAAGTTCCATCCACCTTTCATACTCAGTAATAGTTTTCCATTTCTGTTATAAATCTTCCGAGAATAACGACCATTTTTCATTATGTTCAAGGTGTCTTTTGTATTAACGAATTGTTCAGGGACATAAACTCCTATAATGTTATCTTCAGTAAATTTCTGTGTACAAGAGATACAAATAAGTATGGAAGTCGTTATTGATAACAATATTTTAATCATATCAGCTTGCGAGTTAACCGCTTATAAAAGATAGTAAATATCAGCATTCCAATAATCAAATTGTAAATCCCCGTAATTTTATCGCTTGGGGAAAACCAATGGGTATACAAAACATATTCTATGGTAAAAAATGCGATCATAGAAAGCATAAAATAAGTTTTACTCTTTATTTGCAGTATAAAGCAAAGAGGAATACTGAATAATAAAACTAGAAAAAATATAAAAAATAGGATATACAATACATATCCTAAGGACAGTTTCATGAACTCCGATAAAGTATTTGCATTGTTAATTACCGCATTTTGAAATCTGTTGCCGATAAATGCAAGGATAAAAAAGAATACAACATATTTTAGGAGCAAATAGCAGATACTATTTAAAAAGCTTGCTTTAAACATATTTCTACAGCTTATATAATCCTCCTCACAGCACTACCAGCTCGACAGTTTGATTTTACCATCGCTATCAAAATCTGTATTGTCGGTCACTCTTTTTAGATTCAACTGCTTCAATGATAAACCTTCCTGCAAGGTCAAATCTGAGGCTTTCATCCTAAATAAGGGATATGACAGTGGCTTCTCGTTCCATTCCAGCACAAACTCGTATCCATCTACGATCTTTTGTTGATCATCTGTTTTGATGATCAAGATATTGTGGAAGGTTTGCTCCGGCTTGGCCGGATCGCTCTCTGTTGAGATCCCCCTTGCTTTATAGGTGGCGATAAACTTGTAATAATGGTACTTGCCATTTATGGGATTGAATACTAATTCACGGCTGTTGTTTTCTTTGATCAAAGCTGAAAAAGACTGCTCAAAATCATCCAGTAACTTATAATTAAAATCAGTATTGATCTTATTAGCGACCAATATATAGGTCTTTTCATCTTTACCGGCACTATTTCCCTTCGCTTGGTTTTGTGCAGCGACCGAATAACAAGTGAACCAGCCTAACAATAGGACTATTAAATATCTCATCCAACTAATTTATTAAAATTCAAAGAATATTACCTTAGATGGCCAGCAATCATTTCATTTTTCGATTTTTAGGTGACACAAGCGGAAAACTTTTACACTACTCCAATAAATTTTCCAATCGCTTATCATGTATTGGTCAATCGGGAGCCATTATTCTCGCAAATGCCCAATCATTTGTGATCAAATTGCAGCTTTTAGCATCCGGGGTTAGCTATTAACTTATATTTATTAAATTTGTAGCATTACGCATATTATTTCCGTTTGCAATAGTATAGTATCAAAATAAATTATGAAAAGACCTATTTTAACGAAATGCACAGTTTTATTGATTTTCCTTTAATACGTCTTACTGACCTATTCTATATTATTATGCTGAACATATTTCAAAAAGTAAATAAAGGGCAATGGTTGCTCTTTATCCTACCATTCTTTCTATTTGGGTGCGAAAAAGATGAGCGCGATGGCACAACCTGTGCGCAGAATTGTATTGTACTATCGGGAGTTGTTGTGGATACTCCTGCGAACAAATTATTATCTGATGTAGAAATAGGGATTTCTTTCCAATATTACAGTTCGTTCCTTAAACCATCTATAAGTTTGGGGAAAACAAAGACAGATACCAAAGGCAAATATAGTTTTCGATTTGATGCCAGCAAATACCTATCCCGAGAAGGCTTTTTTATAGTTAGTGTCAAAAAGAATGGTTATTATCTTAATGCATACCATCCAGATTCCTATCAAAGCGTAGCTTCTTATGACTTGGACGAGCTCAAGTATGATACGCCAACCGATGAACGAATAATTCTTTTCAAAAGGGGTGAAATGGAGTTGCATCTCAAAAATGTCAAAAAACTCGATTTGAAGATGCTTTCGGTTAGCTATGGTCCAGAGAAATCCAATACTGGTTTTTCTATCGCTCCTGTCCCTCATGATTTGGATACCATCGTTAGGATAACGATTCCTGCCGATATGGAATCTGTATTAAAATGGCAAGGCTATAGTGGACCGAACCCCTTACAATTCGACAAGGCCGCCACTGTTAATTCAGAAAAAGGAAGCTTTACACGTTATCAGTTAGATTTCTAGTGAGAATTAGCGCTAATTAAAAAGAGAAAACAGTTATAAAATCTATAATCATACATTCATATGCTTAAAAAATTACTTTCCACGATATCCCTTTCCCTTTTAACTTTATCAGGATCCTCCCTCTATGCGCAGCAAAACAATAGTGGCAGTTATGACATCGAACTTTCTATTACTCCCCTAGCTGAGAGTACTATTGGACCTCGGAAAAGCCTTATGGGAGCCGGTAGCGACGACAGTAAGAATTATATCGCTGGATTGCTCCGCGTAGGCTATCACTATAATGAAACATGGTCTTTTGGTGTTGGTCTGGGCTATTCCCATCAGAACATCACGACAACATCGGCAATAGTCGATCCATCGGTGGAGCGGATGCAATATTCCTCGGAACTCTCTATTTGGGAATTCCCTTTAGATGCCAGGGTAAAATTTTTGAAATATCTCTACGCAAATGCGGGACCGATGTTACACTTCCAGCAGAACTCAAATAGTTATGTAGACAAGCAGCATGGCATAGGTTTCCATATTGGACTAGGCGCAAAGGTTCCATTATCCCAACAGTTTGCTGTCTTGCTGTCGCCAAATTACAAAATGTACTCCCTCATCCCTTTCCAATCGGGAAGAAATTATGATCGCGTGCAGGCTTTGGGAATTACTGTTGGGGTAAATTATAGGATTGTCAAATAATAATCGCTTATGCTTGACGAAACATGCCAGGTCATGACCGTTTTTTTATAACGCTCAAAATCATCCCTTTTCCATTTGGTGATATGGTATCCTTTACAGAGCCTGCAATAGTAGGCTCTGCGGCAAGCCGGTTTTCCCATCCGGTGTTTGATGCGTTTACCATTGGTGACATTTTTGACACGCGAACGTAATTTAAAACAGAACATCGCATACTGTGCCTCTATCCGGGACGGAAATGCCACCTTTCCTGTGGCTCGACATTTCCAAGTGTTGCTTTTCATGCTTTCCATAACCGATCTATTAAAGGTTATTATTATTTGTATTCTCTTTTTCAATAGGTACCTGGAGCATGACCCAATCCTTTATCCGGCGCGCAATGGTCGGGGCAACCTCAAAACTTTCGATAGCTCCAAAAGGTACATGCAAAATGATCCGGAGCCTACCGCCTTTCAATTGATAACAGGTTTTAATCATGGCTAATGGAATCGCGTGATGCCGGTCTATTTTCTGCACAAAGCCATGCGTATCGCGCACAATTTCGCTCAGACTACGTTGCTCACAGCCTTTGCTATCTACCATATCTTCTTTTAGGTATAGCTTAACAATAGGCGTATTATTGGTCTTCTCAAATAAAAATATACCCAGTTCGCTGTACATGATCTTTTTTGTGAGGTATCTGTTGTTGATCACAAACTCCTTCAATGCTGGATTTATTGATTTGAGTAGCGCAAGGTCAATTTCCTCCACCGAATCCGTTTCCTTACCGGTCTCATCAGCCAATGCGGGCTCCATGTTATTAGACGGATCAAAAGACTGGAAATCAATTGGTCCATCCTCTCCAACCAAAATGCTATTATGCTGTTGTAAAGTACGTTCCAGCCGGATCAGATACCATTCCCTTTTGCGATAAACACTCCAATAAAAAAAGGTCGTGTAGATCATATTAAAAAGCAGGATACAGACAAATATCACCAATAAAGGCAGCCATATCCATTCACTTTTAGGTGCTGCAACAGGTTTGAGGATACCAAATAGGGCTACGGTTGGCAGCAGTACACAGAAAAAGAACTGTGTGCCCAGCCGATCGCCCATGTGCAGCAGCCAGCTTTTCTTTTTGTCCAACAGCTTGATCCCCCATCTTATATAAAAGAGTGTCAATGCCGCGATAATTACATTAAATAGATAACTTACAATCAGTGGTCTGCTATCAAACCAGCCTGACAGCGCTGTTACCGCTCCAATATACCAACAAATGCCACCAAAAAGAAACGACGCAATACACACCCAGATGAAATCTGGATAATGTACGTACATCTCCGTATCTTTCCCATACTTGACCTGTTGGATACTTTTCATCATAAATTGATTATTTTAAAGATTTATACCTGGGCTGATCGATAGATAAATGCAGGTCAGGCTATTTCTTTCCAGAAATTTCGCATTAAAGAAATTTCTGTATACTAAATTTAACCATTATTTACTTAAAATGGTCCAATGCGATAGGTAAACCACCCTTTTGTGTCTTCCAAAATAAGCCGAAACCTCCCCTTTTAGCTTATAAATACCATGTCTATTGTATAGATTGTATTCCTCGTTACAGAAAAATGTAATTCGATGCAAAAAACATACACTTATTGAAATAAAGATAATATTCAAGCAGATTAGCATACGTTATAGGTAATTTTAGATACATATCAAATCATTGATTTAATAGCCATGCGTATGACACCTACTAAACACTTTTTCAGACGGATCAGCCGCAATCACATCCTGATTGCTATCGCGATCGTTGTTACTTTATATGCATCATTTTTAGCGTCGGCATTTTATCTGAGGGTATACAGTATAGGTGTCCTTGTACTGCTGATCCCCCTTTTGGAAATTCGTAGCCATCATGTCGTACTCCAGCTTTTTGCTCTATTTTTTATTTGCATTCAGATCTGCAGTATAGCGGTGTATGACCGTTTACCTTATGAGCTGTTGCTGAGTTCACAACCACTTAAGCCAGCATTTAAACATGCCTTCCCCATCGCCCTTGGCAGCTGTGCGGTGGCCAATATTATTTTCGTCAAACGTGCCAATCTGGTTACGCTTTACGCCATCCAATTTCCACTGATGCTCCTTGCCTGTACCTGGTATATCCGGATGAACCTTATTATGAACAATTGCAAACATGTCGATAGTCCCAAAGCTGTCTATATTCAGGCCGAGGTCGTCCAGAAATGTCCGGTGTGCTGCGATATCCATGAGCTCCTGATCGCTTTTCGCTATGAGGGTGAAGAATATCAACTTCCAATAGATGTACATCCAAAGACTTTTGAGCAGGCTAAAGAGGGCGGCAAGCTGAACATGACGCTGCATCCGGGTGTGTATGGCTGGCCCTGGTATCACAAAAACATAAAAAGGAGGTACAAATGATCACGAGTTTATACCCCCTGATGCTTATGATAGAGAACTTTGCCCATATCAGCTCTTCCGGCCGAACCAGACATCTTGAAGCCATCGCTGCTGCCTGTACCGACCATTTGAACGACGCACTGGCAATCCATCGCCAGTATACCCATGCCGATCAGGCTATCCGCGGCGTACAGCTCTACCATACCCAGTTGCTTCGTCTCCATGAGGTATTATATACCTACTGCGATCAGTCTATTGCCGAGGAACTTAACGCCCTTCATCGCCTGGAGGAAGTATTGGAAAATATCGAATTCTTATTTAAAAGAGATATCAATCCCCTGACACCGCTACCGCAACACCATGAAGAACGCATCAGGCAGTATATGGATCTTCATCTCGAGGGCACTTTGGACAGATTAAGGCATAAACAGATTCCCCAACCTTATCTGGATGAAGTGCATTCCGCCATTGCAAGCCTTTTGCAACGGGGCAAAATACCTTATATGCAATACCATCATCAGCACTACCTTATTCAACTGATTGATGCGCTCAGGCAATTAGCCGATGATGAGCGTCAGCATAAAAACTGGCCTTCCCGCTTTTTGATCTTGATGATCAATTTCAATTTTAACCACATCGGCTTTTTAAATCGTTGGAAGGAATTGTACGAATCAGATCCTGCCGCTACGGAAAACCTACTGCAGTATCCACATCATTTCTCCACCATCCCGGGCTTTGCCTATGATCCCAACCGCAGCTCACTACTCACGCTAATGTGCCAGTACATTGAAACAGAAACAGCGGACGATAAGTCCTCCAACGATATTCCCAATCGCTTTATCCACAGCAATCTCAATGGTAAAGAGCTCAAACTCTGGCTGCATTTATGTGTCAAAGCCGATATAACGCGATCGTCCGAGAAAAAGGAAGTTGCGGAAGAATTTTCAAAACTCGTCAAAACCAAAGAGGGCATACTTCTTTCGGTACATAGCCTCACAAAAATGGACAGAGGAAGCGAATTTCCGGCTGCTGTCCATATCCGCAAAGTCTTGAAAACCATGCTGAATGAATTGCACGAAAAGTTCCCCGAATTAAATGGATAAAAATCCATCCAAATTTTAAAAAGCAGGGGTATTCCCCCGTTACCCCTGCGCTAACAGGATTGACCAGGTTTTAAATCTTGTTTGAAATCATTTCTGTCGGCTATTTTGCTACGCCATGCCCATAGCGACCGTTTCGTTTCCAATCCCCCTCCCCCTTCCATAAAGCTATTTTAAACAGCTTTGTAGCATCAACGGGCCCGATATGCTACCCCTGCGGTCGGCTGTTATCCGATCTATCTTTGTTTTGAAGCGTACGAAAGGTAGAAGTTGACGCTGTAACAGGCCGCTGTACCCGAGCAGGGCGCGCAGGTACGGCGCCCTGTTTTTGAAAGAAAAAATAATAAAACCACGGGAGTAAATAATAAATACCCCCGGTAGAAATAATTAAAGCTATGGAAGCGAACAAAACCAATACAACAATTTACAAAATCCTCCGGGCGACCATGATCCTCTTTTGGGTTTATGTGGGTATTGAAAAACTCTGGCAGCTCAGTGCATTTCATATTGCACTGCAGCAACAACCGGTCATTAGCATCCTTGCGCCAATACTTTTTTGGCTGCTTCCGCTGCTGGAAATTAGTATCGGAGCTTTGCTTGGGTTGCCTACACGTCGCCTACAGCATTGGGGCTGGATAGCATCTACTATCATGATCACCTTATTTTCGATTTATATTGCCCTTGGCGTCCTTGATGTATTTGACAAGAAACCGTGTATGTGTACCAGCTTTCTCAGTCATATCTCCTGGACAGCACATCTGATCTTTAATCTCCTTATTCTTGGTCTATCGCTAGCAGGATTAGTACTCAATCGTAAGGTTTTTCTACACGATCAAAGCAATTTAAGCAACAAGATCGCTGTCGGCCTCTTTCTAACGGTTATTCTAGCAACAGGAATTCTAAGCTATAAAAACGCAGCAATTAAACCAACACATGAAATCTGGTATATGCCAGACAGCATAGACCATGCTCCAGTATATGACACCGTCAGTAGGCCTATAGTAGGCAGCCTGGCATACAGATACGATCGGTACACAGAACCGTACCGACAACAATTATTTACCAAAAGTTTGCAGGCCAACAACTTTACTCATCAATTATTGGCATGCAATACAGAAAGGAGGGTAGCATTATGCTAACCAAATTTTTAAACAATTATGGCTACATGATATTAGGCGGAGCCATGATTATCGGATTCTCAGCATTTAAAGGTGCTGAAGTTTATACAGGAAAAAGTTTAGCTCCTGTAACTGTTTATTTCAAGGGAAATCCGCTATTAAGCGGAGAGGTTTCAACCGAGTCGAATTGGACAACGACACCAAATGGTCAATCCTGTTCAGGTGACAATAAAGCCTGTTCTATGCAAGTGGAGACCTCAGACCTAAATTCGGCAGGGGAACTAGATCCCGATCAAATTGAGTTAACAGAAATCTCTACTGGTTCGGGTTTTATCCCTGAACGAAGTGGTGGAGATAGTGAAACTGAAATTAACATTCACAACAGAAGCTAATTTTTCGTACTCGCCAAAGATTTGTTTGAAGATTTTCGTTTCCAATTAATCTATTGGCTGTCCTTCAACAAGAGACCAGTTTCAAATAATGCTGGTCTCTCGTTTAAGGTATATAATTCAAAAAAAGACTATTATAAAGATTTTTCTTAAATAGGATTTTGAAGCATTCCAGTCGCCATAATCACATCTTCAGGCAATGGTAGTGCATATTTATTATCTCTGGGTTTGAGCATATATTCTGTCCCGTTCATGTTCCTTTTGAGCTGAATTCCCCGCCCCTCTTCGTTTAAACGTTTCAGGTCCATCCACCTCAAACCTCTAAAGAGCAGCTCTTTCCGTCTTTCCTCAAGAACAAAATCAAGTGCTTCATCCTGAACCTCAAAATAAGCCGGTATATAACTTCCTATTTTATAACGCCGGGATAATAGATAATCCATATCATCCATTCCTTCCCGAATGCTTCCTTTTCTTACAGCGCATTCCGCACGGATTAAAAACATTTCATCAACAGCAGGCCCACCAAATAGATTTGCACCGCCCGCGTAACTGCCTTTAAACGAAACATAACCATCTGCATTCATTTTAAAAAAGGCCTGCTTTCTTAGGTCATTAACATGATAAGACTGGTATAGAGTTGAATCAATATTAGCGTTATTAACTCCGATTTGTGCATTAATGGTCACAAGTTCAAAATATCCGAGTGTTTCCTTGTTAAATCTTGTAAAAGGATATGAAGCTAAAATTTTTACTTCAGCCGCGTTGTTATAATCCATCAGCTCTTTATTTACCGATAAGACCTTGTCCGCATAATAGTAAGCTGAATCGTATTTCGCCATCGAGTGGTAAGCTCTCGCCAATCCCGCATATGCTGCTATTTTTGATGGTCTCATGACGTGAATTGCTTTATCAGGCAGTATGTCGGCAGCAGCTAAAAGATCATCCACTATAACACGATAAGTCTTTAAAACAGTTGCTCTTTCAGACTTTACATTAAAATCTGAGGTACTGCGCAGTACAATACCCAAATCCTTCGCAGATGTATCGTCTTGATATGCTTTACTATAGGTCCACACCAAACTAAGATATTGGCTGGCACGATAGTAAAGAGCACAGCCCTTTACATTATCCCAATCATTTTTATTTGCCTCCGCTCTCTTAATTTCTTTAATTTTATCTAACACTAAATTGCAGTTATAGACAGTGATATAGGCTTTTGCCCAATCATTATTAAAATTATAAACGGGGTTTTCCCAGGTATAAAATTTTCTACCCACTTCATTCAGGCCATCAAATACCTTTTGCTTCAAAAAGTAATTATCAGCCGAAACCTCACCTATGGAACAAAAATTAAAATTAATGTTTTGCGAACCATCCAATATCTGCTGAAGATCTGTCAGATCCTCTGGTACTACCTGATTTTTGTTTGATTGTATATCCAAATACTTGTTGCAGGATGTATGGAATGTTACGAATAATGCGAGATAGATCGTAAGAAAGCAAAAGTGTTTTTTCGTCTTTTTCATTTCAAGATTCATTTATGATCAATAATTTAACTGGCATCCAAAAGATAAGGTCGTTGGGGGCGAAATCCGATAAGGAAATTCAGGATCAATATTTTGCTTATTCGCAGTCCATAGTAAGCCCAGATTGCTTACATTTCCATAAAATTTCACACGTAAAGCGCGCTGTTGAAGCCTCAGGGTTTTATCCCATGAAATGTTTATATACTCTAACCTCAAATGATCAGCTTTCAATACATTTACTTCAGATTGCACATATAGCGCGTCCCTAAAATCTTCCAATGGATATTGCACCGAAGGCACTGAAGTCTTCAATTCATCCCCTGCTTGCTGCCAGCGCATCTCAAAATCAGGAAAAGCAGTCCCCCGGTTGAAAAGGTTATAATAGGAAGTCGCAGGTTTTCTAAAATAATAGTCTCCTTTATAGCTCACATTTAGCGAAAGCGTCCAAGATTTCCATCCGAAAGTATTTATAAGCGATCCATAAACCTGCGGCTTGGCAGAACCATAAAAAACGATGCTGCCGCCTTCCAGTCCGTCGTTAAATGCAGCGTTGTTGATACCGATATAATCTTTACTGACTTCACCACGAAGGATACCCTGTGGATTTCCCTCATTATCGAGCCCCATCCATCTAAAGGCTGAGAGTGCATTCAATGGCATCCCCGGTATTGGCGTGATGGTATTTCCATCGCCCAAAAAAGATGATACGCCACCATTCAAAGCCCTATAGTATGCAGTAGTCTTGTTCTTATTCAAATTCAAAAGCAGCCTGGAATTCCATTTCACCGCTTTATCCAGATTATTCGTTGAAAGTGTGATATCCCAGCCTTTTCCTCTCATGGATGCAACATTTTTGGTTACTGTATTGGATTTACCCCAAGCGGTATAATCAAAATCAGTGAGCCCATACAGATCTTTTCCTGTTTTAATGTAATGATCCACCGTACCAGATAGACGACCTTTAAACAAAGAGAAGTCCAGTCCCAGGTTGAAGGTGGACACTTTCTCCCATCTCAAAGATGGATCATTCAATTTTGAGATCGTCAGTGCAGGTAATCTTGTATAAGTACCTGCAGTTACACTGGCGATAGGCTGCGGCGTTTTACGCAGGTCAACATTCCCACTATAACCATAGGTAGCCCTTAACTTTAATCGATCTACATCCTTATGGGTGATAAACGATTCCTTCCCGATATCCCAAGAGAGACCTGTAGACCATAGCGGTGACCATTTATCGTTGGTTTTTGCTCCGAATATATTGCCTCCATCTTTTCGAAAACTTCCCGACCAGGCATATCGATCCTTAAAAATATAACTCCAATTTGAATAGAGCGATACAAACCTATTCACGCGATCAGTGAAAGATGGACTTCCCGTAATACCCATTGGCACCATTGAAGGCACTATAGTGAAATATGTCGTAAAGTCTACCGGAACGGCCTGTAAGGGCTTCTCTTTATAACCATATACCCAATAATTTTCACCCTTGCTTGCTGTTTCTCGAATTTCTCCACCAGCCATACCGATCAACCGGTGCAGGCCCCATGACTTATTCATATTTAACTGCGTTCTTGCGGTGTAAGACCGTCCTGAGGAGAAGTCTTTGCTCTTGATCCCACCTCTGGGAATATGATACGTAATGCTACTTCCCCCATTTGAAACCTCCATAAATTGATTGATGTTCTTTCGGGCATAATAGCTTTCTTCATTATATAGTCCTTGCAGATCGGTCTGTTGAATCTGATACTGGAACCCGACACTTACATCTAGAAAAGGTAAAATTTTATATTTTCCATTTATGGTTGAATACCACTCATTCAATCTTGTCGTTGAAACAGCCTGCTTATAATCAGACAATGGATAATACCCCCAGTCTAAGTAAGGTGTGCCATAATTTTCGGTCATATAAGTACCCCTAAATTCTGGATAAAAGGCGCTTTGAGAGCCATCATTATTGTAAAAATCCATGTAGGGCACCTGCTTACCGTTGTAGTGAAGTGATTCAAACTTCGGCTTGCCTGATTCAGAAATACTGTTTGTAAACAAAAGGTTGATCGCAATGTCCAGTTTTTCTATAGGCTGGAAGCTATTGGTAAGCTGTAAATTCAACTTTCGGAACCGTCCTGCATACTCGTCTATTTCTCGGGTATAGCCTCCGGAAAAACCATAATTATACTGTCTGCTGCCGCCCGAAAGATTTAAGGAATACTGTTGCGAGAAGGGCGATTCGAGAAACAGGTCACGGTATGATTTTCTCCCATCTTTTGTCATAAGCTCATTGATCAGATCTGCTGAATCTGCAGGAGTCAGCAATCCACGTTTTGTCCTGTCAAATATGTCTATAGCCGGCGTGACCGAGATATACTGAAAACCATTCCCAAGCCAATCGTAAAATCCCTTATTGAACAACATGGACTCTGCATCGATAAAATCCTTATTGGACAATTGATACACCTGATCAAGGTTTGGCTTCGCTTTTGTAATCAATGTGCTGCTAAATGTGGTATTCATTATTTTGCCAGCTCCCTGACCTCCTTTTTTAGAAGTGATGACCACAACCCCGTTTCCTGCCCTTGCACCCCATATCGAACTTGCCGCCGCATCTTTCAAAACGGTAACAGATTCGATGCTATTCGGATCTATATTAGCCACATTGCCCTCATAAATAAAACCATCCAATACAATCAATGGATCAAGATTACCATCTATGGTACTGAGACCCCGAACAGAAAAATTCAGCTTTTGTCTATCACTGACAGTACTGGGCTGATTTTCAAATCTCAGCCCAGAGGCCACGTTATTGAGCCTGTTTAAAATGTTTGTACCAGTTTGCTGGTTGAGCATATCATTGGAAATCACGCTGGCAGAACCTGTTGTTTCATTGGGTTTTAAAATCTGATAGCCCGTATTGATCTGCACTTCTTCCAAGTAATTATCCTTTACAGCCATCAAAACCCTACCTTTAGCCAACACATCCTTTACCAATACCCGTAATTCCTGATAACCCATTGCCGAAAACCGAAGTGTATCGCGCAAATCTCCCCTTATTCCGAAACTTCCATCGGCTTCACTTTTTAAACGCATATTTGTAACCATATTTTGCACAGTGACGCCCTGCAATGGGCGCAAGTCTTCGCTTGATAGAATTACTCCTCGAACTATGTTTCTTTCTTTTACCTGACTATAGGACGTAAGCCAGCACATCCAAACACTTAGGATGCATAACATTCTCATATACATACCCTACCCTCCTATCTATCTGTTAATGAAAATGATGCACAGGCAATGGTCTCCTGCACAGAATTAAGCTCTAAACCCATTGCTCGGAGAAATGCCTTTCGCGTATCCTCTTCCCAGCCTTCAAAACCTTTAGGAATGGTCATGTCTACAAGTACCTCTTTGGACGCTCCAATTACCAATGGACGATGAAAATATAGGCTGAGGTTATCCATCAACAATTCTAATGGAATATTGCGGAATTTCATTTCCGTCTCCGAATCTCCCAGGAAAACTTCTGGGATACCACCTTTGCTCCTGATCTTTTCGGCAGCTGAATTGAAACTGACGCGCCATACATCCGTTGGCTTATTTTCTACAGAAAGTTTTATCCCAAAGAACTTTTTAAAATCTTCCGTAAAAAATTGTTTCGCTCTGCTCTTAGGCAAAGAATCCAGCACCACCATTTCATAACAGAAGCTGTTTTCATAACGATTTGGGGTCAGGAGCCGCTGTTTAGAGTTTACCCCGCTGCTTGCAGCAAACTGCCAATGTCTCCATGGTATTCCTTTCAATTCTTTTTGAAATGCTATGGCCACGAGCTGAGAAAATCTGAGGTTCAATAGCTGATACCTGGTCCGTTTTCCGTCGAACGCATAATTTCCAGAACTAGCATCTAATCCTTCTTGATAAGCCTGAAAAACAGAACCTGCATAAAATCCGTTATTCAGCATTTCATTGGTTATCAGAGCCACTTCTTTATTGGTCCTCATTTTTTTTTGATGGAAATCTGCATTTCCAGTATGAAGCACTGCTGTTATATTTTCTTTTGACAATGCATTGGAATAAGTATTTGCAACCAGAATACCATCTTTATTTATCCAAACGACATGTGGAACCGCGTTATGAGGAAATAATTGCTGGAAAATGGTGTCGCCAAATAGATAAGGAAGGGAAGTCTGAAAGCCATATGCCGTTTTATATTTTTTCTTTAGATCTTGTACACGTTTTTGTGTATCCTTTGTCTGTGTGCTATTGACAAGAAGCACGGCAATCTCATCTTTATTAATCGCCAATACATCTTCTAGATGTGGAAACCCCTCAATACACGATGGGCACCAAGTCGCCCAAAAATCCAGCAGGATCAGCTTCCCTTTCAGATCAGCGAACTTGATTGTTTTCTTTTTCCCATTAAAATAATTCAGTTCGAGCGACTGGTTCCATACCGCATCCGGGATCTTATCGCCCGGTTTTAGCGCAACGAGACTGGATAGCCCATCGGCCCCGCTATCTTTGCGGGGCGTCTGAGCTGATAAACTAAACATAGAAACTAAACATAAAATCAAGCATATCAAAATCATGCGATAGGCACGCTTATAATCTGCAACGAATAAAAAGCATTTTAAAGCCCGCTGAACAACTGGACCTATTAATCCAAGCAAAGTATTGGCTCGAAACATCAAAGCCTTACAGATCGACTTAAAGAACCTTAAAACAGATCGTTCAAATTCTACTCCATAAGTCAATCTAGACTCTCCCACCTGCTGAAAATCTTCGACCATCTTTTGAGCAATTCCTGCCGAATTTTTACATTTCATCGGATTTTCATCGAGTCTGCATCGGGTTTTGATCGGTGTAACCCGATGAGATCCCGATGAAAACTCAAGGCCAATAGCATGAAAGGCAGAAGCCGGGGCGAAGTTGGTCAGGCAAAAGTCCGAAGAAGGTGATGCCTTTCCCCCTCTTCGGCTGGCCTTCGGCTCAGCTTTGAGACTTCTTCGGGACATGGTGGAGATAGGCTCGGGAGCCCTTCGACTCCTACCCGAAGCGCAGTCGAACAACAGTCGAAGCGCTCCCGAAGATGAGGCAACGCTGATACGACGCAGTGTCGAAGGGTACTCAAACAAAACCCGAAGGCTACCCGAAGAATCTGCTTTTTTTACAAGATTCTGAGCGCTAATCTTACAGCGCTTTTTTAGCAGGATCGAAATACCTTTGAAGTACGTTTTTCGTTGTCTAATTTTCTTACGCAAATTTTGCGTAATTAGTACTATATCTGTGCTTAAGTAGTGCTTCACAGGTACTTGAAATATATAGCTTATATAGCCCTTAAAAAAGGCTAAAAATTTCAGGATATTCATTATTTTTTTGTTAGTGGTTATTCAGATAACCGACCGAAAAACTCAGCGACTTTCTTGCTCAATTCTAGCTCTTTTCCGATGCGCTCTTCAGCTTCTGCTGACAGCTGCATTTTACACAGGTCTATATGGCGATAATTGGCGACATTGTAGGCGATCAATACGCGATACAATGCAGTTGCAAATTCCTGCATTTCCTCATCTTTCAGAAGCCTATTTTCTCCTGAATTACCATCAAGATACGTGCTCAATAGTTGCAGTATATTAGCAGAAACAGTCTCTAGCGCATAGTGATTCCAGAATGCCTCAATCTCCTTTATAGGATCATAATCGACCTTATGGACATCATAAATCATCCAGTCAAAAGCAAATTGTAGCGCTAAAATCCTGTTCATTTTTCAGTGTGTAATCCGTAACCGAAAGTACATAGCATCCCCTCTCCGATCGAAATCAGCTTTTTATTGGGAGCCTGATGTTACTCAGTTCACATTAGTAATAATTAATTCATTCTGGGAGCCAGATCGCGTTTGATTGAGGGGTCACAAAGGTGTATAATATTGGCGTTACGCGGTCCATGGCAAGAGAAGCCAAATCTAATTTGGCCAAACCAGCCGAGCTACTCGGGAGCAGTGATGATGTTTTTTGATCTTTGTTTTTTGTTCATAACTCGTTTGTTTATAAAAACAAGTCCCTTAGCAGGTATCAGAAATGGCAATGGCGCGACATCCAACCTACCGTCTGTGCGGCCGTGAGAAGCCGATGGAACGAGTAAGCGGACGCCGCGCCATTGCTGACGGGCGTTTTGATCCACTTAATCGCCTTGCTCCATTTGAAATTTCTCACGTTTCACAGACAAGACTCATAAGTGCAGCCACCTAAGATGGTGCAAATGTATTGTTTTAATCTACTAAAGACAAATAATTTACTTTAAAAGTGGCTTTAGACTATGTATAAAGCCACTTTTATCGACAAATAATCGTATCTTTATATCAAAGGTAAGGAACCAATTATTTAGAGCAAAATGGTAAAATACCGGTAAATTACCGAACTTATTAAAATCTATAAAAAATGGGCGTTGCATTTCAAGAAGAGAAAATACACGAAGGAAAAAATCTAAAGAGAATTCGTGAAATCATGGGTATAAAACAGGAGGCTTTAGGACAAAAATGCGAAAGCAAATTTGACCAACGACGCATTTCTGAGTTTGAAAACTCCTGGACCATTTCAGAACCAGCCTTAAAGGAGTTAGCTGACGCTTTAGGGGTAACTGTCGAATTTATTCGTGCCTTCAATGAAGAGAAAGCCATATTTAATATCCAAAACAACAACACATTTACCGTTTCGGAAAATTCATTTGGGCTTAGCAATCAACCTAATGTTACCTATAACAGCCTTGGAAAAGTAGAGATGCTTTTAGAAAAACTCGTTCAGGACGATGATGTTAAGACTAAAGCAATTTTGGATTTGACTAAAGTTGTTGCTGATTTGGCGGAAGAGGTTAGGAAGTTGAAAGGCTAAATAAATATTTACCACTTTAAAATGAGTCTTAAATTAACTGAAATCCAGAAGAATCGATTAAAATCTTTGGACCCGCAATTCAAAAATGCTATTGCAGAAAGAAGATTAGATGTAGCAAAAATTGTTATCAGAGATATACGAGATGTTTTAAATCAAACTAATAATAAAACAAAATTATCGCAGTACAAGAATCAACTTTATGAACTTGCTCTAGATTCGGGCGACTATGACTTTGCTGAAAAAGGTTTCTTGGAAGTTCGCCATCTTGTTAATTCGAACACAAGAATACATCTTGAAGCAACGGCGTTATTAGCAATTTGTTACCTCAGGACTGAGAAATATGAAGAGTCTAAAGTGTATATCGAAGAAGTTCTTAAAAATGACAAGGTAATTAAAACAGAAAGGACAAGAAATTCGTTTAAAAAAAATATTATTCAACGTTTTGATGAAGAGGTAGCTCTTTTTTCATTGAGGGATAAAACTAATTATGCTAAGTACAACCTAGACGAGCTGGAGGCTGAGGCCATAAAGTTAATTCAATCAAAAAACGAGGATGAATTATTTGAGCATTTAGGTCAAAACACACCCCAACACACCAAACAATTAATATATATTATTGACGAATTTTCAAAAAAACAACTTACATATCGAGAAAGGAAACTATTGCCATCTCCAGAGGAAGCTGTAAAAGACAAAGAAGCAGGAAGAACAGTTTTTGCGTCTTTTAAGAGAGTAATTTACAACTCACTTTGTGATCCCAAAAGTGAAGTCTATAAAGCTTGGTATACTAACGGAGCATCAGCTGTTTTGGATAAAAAATATTTAATTACAGCAATTAGTGGAGCGTTGGCAGAAATCAGTATTTGTATAAAAGCACTTATCGTTTCAGCGATAGCATTGGTAATTAGATTTTCTTTGGACGTATATTGCGATAGATATAAACCTATCAGCGTAATTGAAATAAGAAAACAATAGCATAAAATGAACACTGTCGCATTTATATTTTTTAAAAATTTATCTCGAAGACAAACTTATAGAGCCTCCAATATAAAATGACACTGTTTCACAAAAGTTGTAAGTTATTAGAAATGTGAAGTTCAACCGGACTTCACATTTTTTATTTACTTTACTTTTAATACAATATGATTTATACAGAGCTTCTATATTAGTGTGGATTAAAAGAACACCGAGTTATTTCTTGTATTTAACTTCGATATATAAAATGCTTTTTCAATAAACTACTTTTTTTAGCTTTTATTACTTTTATAATATATTTTTTTTATATTTGAACATGAGTATTGCTAAGCTTGAACTAAGACGACGTTACCAAATTATACTTCAAGAAATTGAAGTGGAGAAAAAACGCATCAAGTTAGAGCAATTACACCAAATAGATTTACAAAAAAGACGCGAAGAAGAAGCTAGAGTAAGGATAAGAAATGGTACCGGCTCTGTTTTAGATCATTATATTTTTTGCATTAAATTAGATTCCCTTTTTATTTCTGATAATCATATTCTTGAATCATTAATTAAGAATGCAAGATGCTTGGCAATTGAGATCTTTGGAGAAGACTCTAAATTTAACGACTTAAAAATATTTTTGACCAGGTTAATAAAAAAGATCAAAAGACTTCTCAAGTATTTAATAAAGTTAACATTTAGACCAAGTGACGGATTCGATGATAAAAGGAAATTAATCACTCAATTCAGAAAGCTGTTAATAAAGAGCAATTACGATGATACAGAGAATTCATTAACTCCAATTAAGAGTTTAATTAATAGAGTTTTGAATTTTCAACTTTACAATAGTGGTAACAACACAAGAAATAAAAAAAGTTATATTAGATCTTTTGTCATGTGATAAGACGAAAATATCTAAAAAAAATAAAAAAGCATTACTTAGTCTTCTAAGAGATTTAGATGAAAATAATTCAAAAAAATCTAAGAAAAAAATAACCGAGTGTGAGTGGTATAAAATTCTCATAGATATAATTACGACACTAGCACAAATAGCATCATCAATCACAAATTACATCTATGAATCTGGGTAAAACTATTAAGTATTTACGTATACAAAAAGAATACAATCAAGAAGATTTAGCGAGCAAGTGTGGCATAACTCAGGCCACGCTTTCCCTTATTGAAAATAATAAGAAACGACCGTCTAAATCAACAATAGATAAGCTTTGCAAAACTTTCGAAATTTCAGAAATAGCATTATATGTACTTGCTGCAGAAAAAGAAGACGTCCCCGAAGACAAAAGAGAGGCTTTTGAGGCTATTTTTCCACAGTTGAAAGAGTTGATGAAAAAGGTATTTACTAAATAGAGATCTTGAAGGGATTGATATATTAATTTCGCTAAATCTCCTATTGCGATGTTAGCGTCAGCCTGGATTATTTTTAATCAGGCTAATAGTTCTTGACCGATAGCCTTCCCTGACTTGCGTACTGGCAAAAGCGTCTTGGTCTATAAAGATCTTTGACTCAAAATAACGATTTTTAAAAAACTGGGCCAATAGAGGAGGAGAAAGCATTTCAAGATAGCCCTGACCGACCATTTTTCCGGAAAGTAGTTTAATTGACTTGCTGATGGCTTGATGCCTTCCCTGAGTATCCCCTGTTGGATTAACCGTATCTTTGATTTTCGTTTTCCTTTTCATAGCCCCCCGTTCAAAATAATTTTGAGCTACAATAAAGTTAAATGTTATCAGCATCTGCCGCTGTTGATATTCCGAATTAATGATGATAATATATAAAAATTGCAGAAACACCTTGTTCGCTGATCTATAATTAATTATCTTAGGGTGTACGCTATAAAAAAATATTAACCAATAACAGATGAAAAAGTATTATCCTATTTTTGTATCCAAATCAGGAGAATTTACAGCATTAAAAAAATTATCTCAACAAATAAAAGATGATATCTCCCCTATTATCGAAGTAATACCTAATAATTATGATAGGGTACTAAATTTTGCGACAAATGAATGGAGTTTTATTGACAATGAACTTTACTTGGATTTCTCTTTATGCTCGCCATATGATGATAACGAAACCAAAAGATTAACTGAAGAATTAATTTCAAACCAAATAAATGTAATTCCAGTAGTTGGCAAGAATAGTCATTTAAATTACCTGACATATATTAAAACACTTTTTTCACAGTCTAAAATAAATAAAATATGTTTTAGGTTGAATAATGGCGAAATACCCACCTCCAATATTGATCATGAAATAGATTTACTCTTAAATATAATTGGGACAAATAGAAAGAGTCTGTCGTTAATTCTGGATTTTGGAATTGTTGGACAGCAAAATTACCTAACTTTCGCAATTGAATGCATTTCTATCATTGAAACTTTACAAAATAATTTAAGTTCAATAATTGTTTCGTGTGGGTCATTTCCACAAAATCTAAGCTCCTTTACTCCTCCAAATCGCTTATACACTATAAAACGATATGAATGGCTCTTTTGGCTAGAATTACAAAAGCATACTGAAATAAGAAAGTTAATAAGCTATTCAGATTTTGGCACAAAGTTCCCGACTTATACGGAAGCGAGCTTTCCAGGGACATGTAGTATTAAATATACTACAGAACTTGAGTTTTTGATCTACCGAGGGGAGCTATCTAGGTTACATCGCTTAGGAAATGGCCAATTTATTGAATTTGCATCTCAACTTATTTCAAATCAAAAATACTATGGCAGGAATTTTTCTTGGGGAGATGATCGGATATTTACTATTGCATCTCAACTTAACAGCCTAGATCAAACTCCAGGAAATTTAGAAACATGGGTTCAGATAAGTCAAAACCACCACATTACGCTAATCCATAATCTTCTCTAATAAAAATTTTTCCAATCTGAGCGGCCTTTTAGTTTGTCTCTTACAATTAATGATAATTTTTCGGTATGTAAATTATTAGACAGAATTTCACAAAGTATCCAGTTACGATCTTTTTTTCTGAAAGTAATCTGGTTCTCTGTGAGAATTTCTATTAATTCATCACGCCAAAGTAGCTTTGCTAAGAAAAACCCCTGTTTTGTTCGATTGATTTTACCTTTTCTAACTCTTTTGACCCCAATTTTCCCTTTTATTTCCTTGCACACAAATAAACCGACCCACTTAGGAACCAATTCTTGTATTTTCGACAAATACTTTTCTTCTGTTATTACTGATAGATAATCAAATATTTTTGCGTATGCCTCCATTTGATCTGGTAATCGCTTTAAAGTATCTGATGCACTTTTGATTTCAAAACCGTGTAATGCTCCATTCACAATAGCAATATCAATCCGCGCTTTCGCAACGGGCAAATTCAATTCATCAATTACTCTTGAATCACGATCATTAAGGTAGTGAGCTAATTCTGTTTCTTTAAAAATTCTTCGAATCTCTGGATCTTTCATAACGAATATACGTGCAAGTATACAATATTATTATTTTTAAGGCAAGGGTTAACTATATATGATATGTTTTTTAAGCTACGACTCTATATAACATTTTCTAATATTCGCTTATATTTTTATCGAGGTCTATACCCTCTTAGTAAGTCTCCAAAAAATCAACCAGCTAAACTAGACATAAATGTCTAGTTTATTAATCTCTTAAAAGATCCAATTACAATTAAATTTTGGGGACTTAGGATTATCGCGACGCATACTCTCGGTCTTTTCATTTGCATTCCAAGATCGTATATAATTTCCTACAACGACATCTCTGTGCAACTCACCGTCAGTATACATCCAGGGCTAAAATAAATAACGATTACCAACAACATATTGGTAATCATTATTAACAAATTAATTTTAAATTTTAGTAGCTACAAATCTTCCAGAAGTCATACGCTCCTGATGCAAGTTATTACAGTATGGGCATCTTATTTCTTCACTTTCTTTGCAGCCTACCCCTGCACTTCCTATCTTCTCCTCTCGCACATCAAATTCCATTTGACATGCTTCGTTTTTACATCTCGTTTCCATACAACTAATATATATTACTTTTTTAAAAAAACAAGCTCAAGGATATATTTCTCGAGAAATAAAACAACGTAGTGTTGTGATAGTCTTTTAACCTTAATAAATACATTAAATTAAATAAAACTGACTCTTTAAAATTATTATAAATTTTATAATTAATATAAAAGTGACAAGAACTAATTCATAAGAAACTGCAGATATAGGTATGAACTCACTATTTTTCTCTATGTTCAAGTAGATAAGAAGCGTCTTTTTATATCTCTTCCTCCTTTATTTCAAAAACCTTTAAAATAGTGTCCAAAATCTGCTTAGCATCTGCTCCTTTTATTCCCATTGCAGCAAATATATCGGGTGTAGGTAGGTCTTCTTTAATCTGCTTCAAGAAGTTAATTAACATTTTACGAATACTTTCTGGAAGGGGAAATCTCTCTTCACCGGTTAGCAGCAGAGTCATTTTAAATGCATCGTTCCTGTGTTTTTTTAGATGCTTATTATCTTCTTTAATCCCTTGTGCTATTCTATTACTAATATCAATAAAAGCTTTTGCTTTTAAAACGATAATGGATTCTATTTTTGCTCTATGTATCTCTTCTACCAGTTCACTATGTTCAGTTACATATTTATAAAAATCATCATCAAGCAGAATTGCCGATAAACTGCTTAAATCATCATCTACTGGAATAGGAGTTAAGTGAAAATCGGGGTCAAGTTCTATTAAATCCGGAGTTCTAGAAAAAAGTTCAATCTGCTTTGGGTAAAGCTTATTTTGAGGATCAATAAATCGGTAATACTTTCTGTCTTCACCTCCACTCTCCGTTCGAGTATAATTTCCATCTTTAATAAATTGCCAAAAGGTTTTGACAAAATCTGAGGAAAGGGCCTCTACTACCAGAATTATATCTATATCTTTAGTAGCACGAGCTATCAACCCTGCTTCCTCTGTTATTAAATCGCAGGCTGTCCCACCTATTATAACATAGTTATCAGGAAAAGCTGCAAAATACTCTTTAAATTTTTCAATTCCATTTACCATATTGTTTCAATCAGTTTATCCAATTCTATTTCTACCCGTTCATCTATATTATCAATGTAGCTTACATATAAAGATAAGGGATCGACTTTGTTGTTATATTTTCCAGTAACTTTGCTAATGATATCAGGATCGTACTTCCAGATTTGATATACAAATTCATCTTCATGGTCAAAAAATTCTAAATCTGTATTCTTTTTCAAATACGAGAAACTCTCCTGATCCATTGCTCTGGTAACTTGCTTCGATGGATTAATTTCTGTGTATTCTGCAAGCGCTGTATCGCCAGCAAATGGAAGATGTGCGACATATCTACTTCTATTCGAATATACCACCTTTTGAATCGGTGATATGAAATATCCCTTCTCCAGCGCTTTTATCCATAATTCTTTTTCACTATCTAGAAAATGGAACGCTTTACTTCTTCCTTTATTAATCACATTTATCAATTCAAGTTGTTGGAGATTTTCGATTGCTCTTGAGACATTTATTGTGTTAACCTTAAAAAAATCCGCTATTTCTTTGAAAGGTTTGTGATCTATTTGAAGGGTCTTATTCCTATTCAAAATATAAAATAACACCATGACTTGAGCAAGTGGAAGAAAATGTTCTGCTTTTTGTACCTTCTTTACAAAATTATATTCCTTTAGGTCTATGAAAAGATTGGGCACATACATTTGCTTCCCCACCACAATAAAACTCCTTCGCATTTTTACTAACCGCTGCCTATTATAGGGTTCCAATTGGCTTATGGACAGTATTACTGGAAAGCCTAGCTTGTCCTCGATAATTGACAATTGTTTATCAATAGCTGTGATAGAGAATTCGTTGTCGTCATTAATAAATGCCACAAGAAACTTTCTTCCTAACATTGTCAATTCAAACCACTGATAGGTAGCTCTTAAGTAAACAGGTATTTGAGACAGATATTTACTATCAAGATCATGTATTATAACCTCTATGCCAATAGTCTCATTAATGTATTCTTTTATACTATGCATATAATAACACTAAATTTGCACTATAACACCATCAATGTTATAGTGCAAATTTAGTGTTATTAAATTAAATATCAATTACAACAGCAACATTATTATTAAATGGATCTTTACTAGTGATAAATTGATTAGTCACAAAAGAAGTAGGACCAATCTCAATAGCACCAACATTCGCGTGGCTGTGTCCATATATCCAAGCATTCGGCCAATTATCACTTATAAGGCCAACCAAATCATTGCAATAAGCTCCTAAAAGAGCACTATCAACAGAAAGGAGTTCTGCAGGTAGCAAAACAGGGCAGTGATGTGTAATAACAACTTTCTTGTCAATAGAATGATCACAAATTCGATTCCTTATATACTCGCGGCACTCTTTATTGAAAAAATTATAATCGTTATAATCAATTGCTTCAGTCATGAATTTCACAAACTTAAAATCATTTATATAAATCTGGCTATACCAACGATCTTCTACGGAAATCTCAGACCACAAAGTCGAAAAAATAAGCTCAACATCGTTAACGAGTATCGATTTATTATTTACAATAAAAATATTATCTCTTATACTTTGCAAAAAATTCGACCGATAATTATTATAGTCAAGACCATAATATTCATGATTACCTGGTACCCAATACACCCTATCAAAATCTTCACTTAAACTATTCAAGAATCCTTCTATTAACCCTAAATCCGTTAACGGCATAACATCTCCAGCTAATACCAAAATATCAGCATGTGGAACAATTCTATTTCTTTCAAAAAATTTCAAATTGTCAGGGATATCCAAATGTAGATCTGAAATATATTGTATTTTCATTAATTAAATAAGTCTAATTGGGCTTGTGAATTCCAGGAAGATTACATATCATGCAACAAAGCAATAATTATTTTTAACTACCTTAAATTCAACGATCTCGTCCTCCGCGGATAAACTTAAGAGTGTTTCAAGTACGTGGGTATTCATTAAAGTGAATTAATTTACAATTGGCATGTACCGATATCTTTCCATCGATTAATTATACAAAGCTAAGGAAATACTTCCAATTGTTATTGATTAGTGAAGCAACTTTGCTACAGCACCTGTCTAAATACGCCGATCACCTGGAGATCTACAGTCTCTTCATCTTTCAGTACAATGGGAATGTAGGAGTCGTCTGAAGACTTGGGTAAGAGGATAATTTGCTGATGTTGCCAACCTTCATCCGTAATGGTCTTCTTACTCGAATACTCTTTAATGGTATAATTGGCTCCGAAATCCCGATCTTCAAAACTACTGGATTCAACCAGACAGATCAGACCATTTCTGGAACCTCCCTCATAACGTTCGAATAAACAGATCGAACCATTGGGAATAATCTTATTCATAGACTCCCCGACTACTTTACAGGCAAAGTAACGTTGTGGATCCTGATAACGTCCTTCAACTTCAATATACTGCCAAGTCTCACCTTGTTGTAATTCGGAAAAATTGCCTGCTGCGATTTCTAGATCATAATATGGTATAGAGCCCGCTGTAGGGTCAGAACTAATATGACATGAAGGAATGACTTTTGACTCGTTTTCGCTATTTCCTGTCACAACCTCCATATGTTGACTCAAATAGGCTTTAAGATTCGGATTGCACACATAAACATATACGCCCCTAATCCCTCTAAACATCAGCGTCTTGTAGATATTTTTAACATAGAATAATAAATCCAAGTCATCGGTGCTATTCTTCCCATTCGTGTCCTTATATTCGTCCCGATACACCACAATAGTTTTAGCAATAGGATCATAGTCGATCTCTTTACCAAAGACGATAGCGATATAATTTAAGTCATTGCCAAATACGGTATGGATGCTCCCTACCTCATGTATCGCATTTTTAGAATTGATCCAATCTTTAGCTGTCGAATTCCAACGAAGGTCTATCCCCTCGATAGTCATATCATACAGACACCTATTCTTTTTATCCTTGGTCTTATACTCCCAGCTAAAGCCGGCAACCAATCTGGACAGTCCTGTCTCTGCTTCTTTGTGGAAAACCTGAGCGCGCATCGCTACAAAACTATCAAACAGCTTAAGCTCAAAATCATTCGATTCAAATCTTTCGTTCGGCAACAATTCCAAGTCAAACAGTCGATGGACAAAATCAGTAAACAGGTCACCTCCTTCAGAGCGAATCTGCGTCTGTAAGCGTACACTGTCATACGCCTTAGAGTTCTTTAAAACTTCAAACCTTGAAGGTGGTAAATCAGTCGTACGGATAGATTGGTTGCTGTCATAAAAGAAAATCTGATTTTCCGACTGCTTCAAAACCCAATCCAACTCTGTTCCTTCGTTGATATCAAATCCGAGACGCGTATTACTCTTATCAAAATCTCCATAACCAGATATATTTTTGCGTCTGCGCAAGCGGTGGGCCTCATCCACTAAAACCACCTTGTATGTTCGTTTTGAAATATCTGTTGGCGATATAACCATACTCGAACTAAGCTGATCAATATCTTTGAACACTTTCTGCAGGGTACTGCGCAAGGAGGTCATCGATACGACAAGGGCGACTTGATCTTTAAGATCTTTTTCATTTTCTACTGTAATACCATGTTTGTCTCGATATGCATTAAGCAACCCGAATGCCTCCATCGAGAATTCATCCTTCATCTCAAACTGTTCAAAATAGCGTATGGGCGTAACAAGCAATTTAAGTACATAAATCGCAATGATAGTCTTACCAGTACCTGCATTCCCCTGTATAAAGATACCTTTTTTGTCGTCCACGAGCATTTTCAAACAGGCCAGAACTGCCTGCTGCTGGTCTAGGTTCAAACTCTTGTAGGGTGAGTACTTAAAAACGTTGCTGTTAATGATCTCTTCAAAAGACGTGCGCGCTATTTTAAGTTCTTCGAGTTGTTTCCATATCTGCGGAAACAATACCTCATATTCTTTCTTCTTGTGATAGTAGTGACCGTTATTGCCAAGGTTGGCATTGATTAGTTTCAGACCTTTTTCTGCTGAGAAAAGATTGATCAGGAATGCTTCTAGATGCAGGGTAACGGATTTGTTGAACAAATGCGAATATATCGCATGTCGGATTAATAGGTCTTTCTTGCTGTCGTGTCTATTGTGGCTTGAAAAGCGGTTCTTGATATCGATAGATTCACCGATATAGATTGACCTTTTATCGTTGAGCAGATAAACAAGTGCGCTGTTATAAAAATCTAGTTTGCTATCTGTATCCCTAACCTCTCCTGTGCTACCGACGGGAACAATATGAACTTCTTTAATATCCAATTCTGACATGCGTTGTTAATTACAGTTCATTATACTTTTTAGCAGTTCCCTTGGCTTTTTCGACCGGATATTTTTCGTTGTTGAGTCTCATCTTGTCCTCCACGATCTGCTTGACATCAAGCCCTTGCTTATCGGCAAGTAATAGCGCATACATAAGCACATCGGCAAGCTCATTCCTCAACTTATCGGGATTGGCATCTTCATTTCCTTTCCACAGAAAAAGTTCCAGAAGCTCAGACGCTTCAATGCTCAATGCAACTGCGAGGTCCTTAGAATTGTGAAACTGTTCCCAATCTCTCGCATCTCTGAATGCTCTGATCTGTGCTATTAACTGCTGAATATCCGACATGATAAATCTTTTAACTAAAAACTGGTCTTTGTCCAAATATCCGAAATATTGTTTAGGAATGAAATGTTTCCTCAAGTTTAAAGCTAGAAATTAGCCATAAAGCTTTTTATAGGACTTGATGTTTCTTTTTAATAGTCTATTAAGTTATGATAACTTAATTGTCAAATAGATCATTAGGATTTAATTCTACGAAATTTAGCATTTGGTCAATTAGTTCTTATTACCTTGCATTATAGCATCGGCTGGATTAAATTCCACAACAAGCTTTCGCATACGTCCCTTGTCGCTAAAATGACGGCTTAAGTTTATTGATTTGTCAAAAAAATCATTGTAATGAAATATCCTAACAGACTTACAATTATCATGATCAAATATTTCTTTGAACATCGTTCGATCTGACAAACCACAAGAATGTCCAATTAGTAAAAACTTGATAATGATCTAGGTTCAAAAAACGCATTAAATTTCTGTAATTGGAAGTTTTGAGATAATGATAAGATTTTACATGCTCAAAAAGACTATTATTCTTCTGTTCCTCAAATTGTAAATACTCTTTATCATGTTCATCACCAAAACCAAAAATAATAGGGTTCGTAGGATTTTTAAGTTCGCCATGAATATGGTTTATGGCATAAGAGCGGAATTTGTTTGTATTAAACTCATCTAGTGATTCAACCGATAGCTCATAGTCGTCTTTTTCGGTATTAGCGATTTCTTTGTAATACTTTCTAAGCGTATTGGTATAGTTAAAATTCAACAGATACAATTTATATTGATTAAGCTTACCATTTCCATGAGTTGTGTTTCTGGCACTTGTTACATCCTCGCTATTGAATGCAGTATCAAAATCTGAAATGCTAAAATCTGATCGCATGGCTTCCAAAAGTTCCGGGATAACTTCAATACCTCGCTGTTCTTCGATCAATAAATACTCCTCCAGCTTTCCTTTTAAAAATTCAAAATTCTTATTTATTGTACGTATATAGTCTAAATCGTGAGAATGATCTGAATCATTATACTTCTTCAGTGCATCAAAATATTCTTGTTCTATATCTACCCAACCACACTCTAAGCACGAGTCAATCAACATCTTAAAAAAACTGCATTTAAAAACAACTTCATGTGATATGAGTTTAGAAACTTCTTGAAATTGTTCTTTTGCATTACCTATGGTATCTAAATCATCATAAAAGCCAAAGTTTAAGTAAATATTTAAAAGTCCCTTATCGTATAAATATCTACTTATACCTGTATTTTTTGCTTTATCTCGGAGATCCATAAACCTGTAGTGCTCCAAAATTGATACATTAATCAATTCGTCTTCATAAAACTCTCCATTAGCATATATACCTGCACCATTAAAACTACTATCCAGGTACCAAAAAATAAAATCTTTATAACTGGTTCTTAATCCGTGTGCCAGATCAAACCCATTACCAACAAGTATTAATCTATTCATACTTTTTTAATATTTCTGACATAATTAAATAAGTCCCATCTATCAATTGCGCATTATGATTTTTCTAGACTAAAATCTTTTATTTACGGCTATTTTTAGTTCTTTTTTGGAAACAAACGCCTGGCATTCCAATACAATTTTATCAATTAACTCATCGCTACACGATGGATCGATGAGATCAAAAACCTGAGTGGCATTAAAATCGAAATTAGCGTAACGCTTCTCTAAAATCTTTTGATAATCTTCATCACACTTGCTCTCTTTAACTATTCCGATACTGAAACCATTACTGTCGTTGCATACATAATATAAAACTTCATTTTTTGGAAATGATAAGCTAATTCTAGTTTTAACATCTCTATGAGTAAGGGCAGTAATCTTATCATTTTCTATTTCAGAAACTTTAACATTAAATGCTTCTGAGATACAATCACCTAAGTTTGAAAAAAACTCATGGACGGTATGCCACTTAACATGCTTAAATTGCGCTAACACCAATTCAGCATGATTGACACCTTCAATTTCCTTATTTATCCAAAAATTGTATCCTTCATCCAAATTAGCAGCAGTAATTGTTTTTAAATCCCAGGCCAATTGAATATCATTCAAAAACTCTAGAGAAGCCTGTTTATATTGAACAATAGCCCTTTTTAGGTCGCTATCATCTACTAACTCGCTAATACATCGTGTTAACCATTGCTGTATATGTTTCAGATGTTCTTTTCTTATAAGAAGATCTTTGACACACTGCGGAAATTCATCATGAAAAGAGGGAAGTTTGCCGTCAATAGTTAAGTATAAAATACGAACAACTTTAAAACCCTTTGCGGTCACTTTATTATGATACCTTGGGAGTTGAAACCTGTTGGGATTGTTGGGATCATAAATATTATTTTTCTCAAACTCTAAGTCCGATTTATTACTATCTCCAGCAAATATTTTATTTTCAATTATGATAGCTTCGTTATGGGCATTTCGAATTAAAATATCGATATTATCCAATTCACTTTTTCCAGCCTCATCTGGTACTACAGTAACTCCATCCAAACGGAAATTCGGCATTTCCAGTTCCTCCAAAAAAAGTTCTAAAAATTTTGCACCTCGCCCATGAGTTCCCTGAGGATTTAGCAAAAAAGCAATAAAGCGTGAATGGAGCGGTTTCTCCTCAGTCATTTTGAACATAGTCCGAAATACGTTGAACTGATTGTAATTATTCAATCCGTGCTTAGCGGTTGTTTCGTTTATTTGATTAATAAAGTCTTTTTTTCTTTCCATAAGAATTTGTCGTATGACATTAGCCTTTAGTCTAGTTAACAAGAATATGCACTATCACAGCTGTTTGCACCTTGCTTTGATTAGCGACAGTGTGCATTCTTTCTTCACTGCTTTTTTCGCAACGGTTAAGTCACCGCAATAGAGAATTTTATGGCAATTAAATAGGCTAACCAGGATAATATGAGCTGTAAATTAATAAATATTTATGTGGTTATAAAATTATTTATTTGTCTATACTTTCTACTTAATTATTCTGATTTAGCTATACAGACTACGATCATACCCGTAACAACTCGCTATTTTAAATAGATCATAAAAAAGCCACATCTCATGACGTGGCTCTACTACATATATATTTATTTGAGATGGCTCTTATTTATACGAATTGATCGATTTGGATACCTTCCAGTCATTACCCACACGCTCCAAGGTAACTAAATCTGTTTTGGTGAAGTTTTCAAATTTCAACGTTACTTTAGCCACCATATAGTCTGCCAATTCCTCGATGATATCAGTGCTTACTGTACAGTTTAGCTTTTCACCTTTTTGTTTTTTCAAGGATTTAACCACTTCGCTACGGCTGTTATTTTGTGCATTGGAAGCTTGGATCTTTTGATTGAAATCAGCTGCGAATAACTGCTCTACTCCTGCTGATTCTCCCTCTGTGGTTACCGCAACATAGTGCTCTAAAGCGAAATCTGCTGTGGAAAGGTTAACGCTTGCTTTTGTTGCTTTGGCTCTAGGTCCTTCAGCTGCCATAGCAAATGTAGATACTGCGATTAAAGCTGCTGCTGCGAATGTTTTTACTAGCGTTTTCATAATGTCTTTATTTTATTGTGTTAGTTCTGTTGTTCTTATTTGTTGACTCAAAACTACAACACAATACGCCCCTAGCCTACGGGCTTTAGACCAACGATCAGGAAAACTCGGTGAATGGCGGGAATGGGCAGGTAAGAAGTTTGTGCTTTACAGCTTATCAAATGAATATTTACATATCTTTAAGAAAACATTTTAATATGGTTGACTTAGCACGTAGAAAGGAACTTGCGTATCATTTAAGACATTTAGTTGTCGGACTTATTAGCAATGATGAGTTTGAGGAGGAGATACTAGACAATGTATCCTTTGGTTATCTTCCTGAACATTATTATTCTTCAAAACAAGTCAAATTTGATGATCCTATCATAAGACCAATGCTCGAATTAAGCTGGTGTTTATATAGCGATTTAGAAAATCATACACTTACTGGCAAACACCAACTTTCTGATAAAGAACTGAAAGACATTGCTCGGTTTATTTTATTCCTACATTCGGATTTTGAGTACGAATGGCCTTACTTTGATCGTATGAATCCGCTATTACGGTTTTCATTTAAAGACTTGTTATTTACTGTCCTGAGCTTAGGACAGCATTATAACGTAAAACTAAATGAGAGGAAAGAGCAGTTTGAAGAATTTAAGCATTCAGGGGATCATGAACTATGGCCATTTATAAGCAAAGAACAATACGAACAGCAATTGAGAAAGCAACCATTTTTAAGAGGCATAAATTCAATAAAATCCAACTAAGGGCGTAAATTACATCCGTATTCTCCTTTACCTGCTTTCAGCATAGCAAAAGCTTCTAAAAGTCCAAATGATTGAAATTGCCTATCAACAATATAAAGTATTAATCTATACCGATCACCAATATACAGTTAAGTCCGCCGATAATCTCAGACGCTACAAACGGGTATTTGCCCAGCTAAGTTTCGTTACGCACTGCGTAACGGATTGGAAATTCTCTACGCGCTGCGTAGAGGATTGGTCGAAGTCGGGAAAGGTCTGGTAAAAATGCCGCATATTCCGTAAATCGGCTTCTGAAAAACCTTTTTCTAATGCAACTGACAAATACTTAGAAAGGCCTGATACTACAAAATCACCATAGCTTGCACGGCTATTGCCTTGCTGTTCTTGCTCCACAATACGCTTACCGATCTGCCAATAGGTGTGCACCATAATGGTAATAGGTCTTCTCATAATTTTACTAATAAAATTGATCTTGACTTTTCGATTAAAAGCAATTTCCAAGCATCTAAGAAGGTTTTTGGGGAATCTATTTACAGGCTCTTCTAATAAAATCGCCTATTCTTTCTACTTATCTTACTCCTAACTTTTCGATTGAAAAATGGGTTTCAAGTAATTAAAAAAATATTTATGCTTAATCTTTCTCCTAATCATTTATTTTCCCTACTTAATTATGCTAATTGAGTAGTACTAGCTACAGTTATCCTCGAGGCACCTCGCTATTTTAAATAAAACATAAAAAAGCCACGTCTCACGACCTGGCTTCTAAACTAAACTTAAACATATGATTCACTAGTGGTTTGCCTTCCTTTAATGGCAAACCACTAGTTATTGGATACTATTTATACGAATTGAACGATTTAGACACTTTCCAGTCATTGCCCACACGCTCCAAGGTAACTAAATCTGTTTTGGTGAAATTCTCAAATTTCAACGTTACTTTAGCGACCATATAGTCTGCAGATTCCTCGATGATATCTGTGCTTACGGTACAGTTTAGCTTCTCTCCTTTTTGCTTTTTCAAGGATTTAACCACTTCGCTACGGCTATTAGACTGCGCATTGGTAGCTTGGATCTTTTGATTAAAATCAGCTGCAAATAACTGCTCCACGCCTGCAGATTCGCCTTCGGTCGTTACCGCAACATAGTTCTCTAAAGCGAAGTCTGCTGTGGAAAGGTTAACGTTTGCTTTTGTTGCCTTTACTCCTGGTCCTTCAGCTGCCATAGCGAAAGTAGATACTGCGATTAGGGCTGCTGCTGTGAATGTTTTTACTAGCGTTTTTTATCGAAATTATTTGTTTTTTATTTGATGATAAAGCTATCATGAGTGTCTTTTGAATACACTCATGATGGTTCATAATGTCTTTATTTTATAGTGTTAGTTTTTAGTTCTTATTTGTTGACTCAAAACTACGACACAATACGCCCCTAGCCTACGGGCTTTAGACTAACGTTCAGGAAAATTCGGTGAATGGCGGGAATAGGGAGGTGAAGCAAGTTGCATTTCAGAATAATTTTGTTCATCTTCATCCTCCCAACAATTCGGCTTCGAAGCTGAATGATTGGACTATTACGCATTTAAAAAAAAAAATGGTCACATATCTAGATTCTGGAAATATATTCAATTTACCTGATGTAAAAAATTATGCTCATGGTTGTAATTGCGCTGGAGCAATGGGGAAAGGAATCGCTTTACAATTCAAAGAAAAATATAATCAAATGTATTTGGAATATAAAAAGCGTTGTAAAGATGGTGATTTCTCTCTTGGGGATGTTTTTTCTTACGACTATGGTGAAGGCACTGTTTTCAATCTTGGCACTCAAAAGACCTGGAAAACCAAAGCAGAACTTAAAGCAATTGAAGATTCTCTTCTCAAAATGCTTGTATATGCCCGCCAAAATGGCATCGAAAAAATAGCCCTGCCCAAAATTGGGGCCGGGTTGGGTGGTTTAGTTTGGGATGATGTAAAAGTTACTATTAACAGGGTTGCCAAAGATTATGATGATATTGATCTTATCGTTGTAGAAAATTATAGAAATATTTAAAAAAACAATTGACAATTAGTAGCAAGTGGACAAAACTAAAAAAGCCACATCTCCCGACTTGGCCTTAATAAACATATGATTCACTAGTGGTTTGTAGTCTGCCCGAGCTGACAAACCACTAGTTATTAGATACTATTTATACGAATTGATCGATTTGGATACTTTCCAGTCATTGCCCACACGCTCCAAGGTAACTAAGTCCGTTTTGGTGAAGTTGTCAAATTTTAGAGTCACTTTAGCAACCATATAGTCTGCCGATTCTTCAAGGATATCAGTGCTTACTGTACAGTTCAGCTTTTCGCCTTTTTGCTTTTTCAATAGTTTGACCACTCCAGTACGGCTGTTAGACTGTGCATTGGAAGATTGGATCTTTTGGCTGAAATCTTCGGCAAATAATTGCTCTACCCCTGCTGATTCGCCTTCGGTCATTACCGCAACATAGTGCTCTAAAGCGAAATCTGCTGTGGAAAGGTTAATGTCAGCTTTTGTTGCTTTGGCTCCAGGTCCTTCAGCTGCCATAGCGAATGTAGATACTGCGATTAGGGCTGCTGCTGCTAATGTTTTTACTAATGATTTCATAATGTCTTTATTTTATAGTGTTAGTTCTGTTGTTCTTATTTGTTGACTCAAAACTACAACACAATACGCTCCTAGCCTATCGGCATTAGACTAACGATCGGGAAAACTCGGTGAGTGGCGG